>CAZNML010000014.1:0-21902 GCA_964574275.1 uncultured Thiosulfatimonas sp.
GGCGCCCGGCTCGCCAGCCAGGCTTTTAACCACAGCATCAGCCAGACAATAAAGATCGGCATGAGCAGCGCTCCCATATAGTAGAAGGCAATCAACACCTCAATGCTGATCAGGGTCTCAAACGTTAAAAATGACCACATAGCTGTTATCCCGTGCAGGTTAATCGACGCCTGAAAACAATCAGGCCTGGTGAATTGGTTGACTTGTTGAGATCAAATAAGCCGGCAAATGCTTTATTGAAGCGTATTGAACCGTACTCAACCGTATTAAACCGAGAACTCAAGACGACTTCTTGCGCAGACGATAACGCGGACTGTGTTCAGTCAGATCTTCCCAGTCCTCATCGTAGATCGGGTCGTCATACTCCTCTTTCGGCGGTGGACGCGTGTCTTGGACCCACTCATAGCCGAACAGGCCTGCCAATAAATTCATCAGCTTCAGCAGCATAACTACTGGCGCACCGTACGCGAGATATCAAACTCGTCCTCAAAATTGGAACGGTATGGATTGATATCCAAGCCGCCGCGACGCACATAACGCGCATACACCGTTAGTGCTGTCGGCTGGCAGTACTTTTGAATATCGGTAAACACGCGCTCAACGCATTGCTCATGAAACTCATTGTGCTCCCGAAATGAGATCAGATACTTCAACAGGTTCTCATGCTTGATTTGCGGCCCCTGATAACGAATCACAATCGAACCCCAGTCCGGCTGACCAGTTACCAGACAGTTCGACTTTAACAGATGACTGTTCAATGTCTCTTCCACCACTTCGCCCTCGGCCGACAGCAGTTCCGGTTTAACCTGATAGTCACTGACCTCAATGTCCAGCTCATCCAGATTGTCACCCGGCATAGCACCGATCAGCGTCTCCTCATACTGCAACGAGCGCACATCCACTGCCACATCGGCACCACACGCTGCAGACAGATCCTTAATCCAGGTGTCCACCACCTGCTGCTGTGATTCAAAACGGGTGCCATTAAACGAGTTCAGATAGAGTTTGAACGACTTCGATTCAATCAGCTTCGGCGAGTCGGCCGGAAAGGCAAACTCGGCAATTACCGCCACCGGCTTGCCCTTCGGATTCAGCCAGGAGACCTCAAACGCCGTCCAGATATCCAGCCCCTGAAACGGCAGAGTGCTGAGGTCAAAACCGAGCTCATCGCGCTTCTCCTGACGTGGAATCGGAAACAGAATGCTTGGGTCATAGGTTTTACAGTAGGGCGTGCTCTGACCTAATAGACTTTGCTCGGCGGTAGATGAGGTGTGATTGCTCAAGGTAAACTCCAGTTAAAACAGTTTCTAGAATTATAGCAGGATCACCCTCTGTGCTACGACAGTAAAACCAACGGCTTAAGCAACATCAAAGTTGCGCAGCGCGGTTCTAAAGGCGTTAAACGGGTTCAACAGGGCATCGGCAATAATAATGGCAAAACCAATCCAGTGATAGAAGTTCGGCTCCTGACCCTGGACAAACCACAGATAACTCAACAGACCGGTTGCCAGAATAACCGTCGCCACCGCCCAGAACTGGTCAATCAAAAAAGAGATGGCACTGACATCACCGGACTTAAACATCTCAATAAACAGCACCGCCACGGCAAACGAGATAAAGACATAGCCCACCGTGCCTTCCAACGGAATTTTAAAATACTCGGTGGCGATCAAAAACAACACAATAAACAGCGTCCACGGCAGACGACCCAAAGTAGACAGAGCACCGCCGCTGGACGACACAGAAACATTAGAACCCATTCATTTCTCCTCGATAAATTTGACGATTAGGCTGTCATCTTAGCCTATACGCATAAGACACGACAATCAAAATCCTTTGCGGCGTTATTAACTGCCCTTAAATAATTAACGCATTCAGCCAAACTATCAAATTGGTCGGATTACGCTATAATCAAAACAACGTACTTTGAATCTTAAAGGAAGCCATGCAGGAACTGCAAAGTGTCATGCTCTCAGCCGGCGGGGTCGGCCTGTTCTTAATGGGCATTATCATTATGACCGACAGTCTGAAACGGCTCGCTGGCGACCGCATTCGCGCCGCGCTCTATCAGTTTACCCGCACCCCACGCTCAGGAGCGGTCATGGGTGCGATCACCACAGCAGCCGTGCAGTCTTCCAGTGCCACCACCGTCGCCGCAGTAGGCTTTGTTGGCGCCGGGCTGATGGCCTTTCCCAACGCTCTGGGCATTATCTTTGGCGCCAATGTCGGTACCACCATTACCGGCTGGATGGTGGCGCTGCTTGGTTTTAAGTTCTCCATTGAGAGCCTGGCTCTGCCCATTATTCTGACCGGTGCGCTGATGAAGCTGTTTGCGCACGGCAAGTGGTCGCATATCGGTTTTGCCATGGCGGGCTTCGGTCTGATCTTTGTCGGCATTAGCAGCATGCAAGAGGCGATGGTCGGCATGCGTGACTTTATTGATTTTACCCAGCTGCCGGCCGACTCGCTTACCGGCAAACTGCAGCTGCTGTTACTGGGCGTCATCTTTACCGCCATTACTCAGGCCTCCAGCGCCGGGGTGGCGATGACTATGACCGCACTGTTCTCCGGCCTGATTCAGTTTGAACAGGCGGCAGTGCTGGTGATCGGCATGGATATCGGCACCACTATCACCTCTTTAATGGCCACCGTTGGCGGCACCGTGGGAGCTAAACGCACCGGAGTGTCACACGTCGTCTATAACTTACTGACCGCGGTGTTGGCACTGATGCTGGTCACACCCTATATTGAGGCCTGGTCATTTATTGCACCGGGTGCTTTAAACAACCATGCCGAACTGGCTCTGGTCGGCTTTCATAGTCTGTTCAATATACTCGGCGTGCTGGTCATTCTGCCGTTTGCCAAACCCTTTGCCAGATTGATCGAACGGCTGCTGCCTGAAAAACAGGGGGATCACACACAAAAACTGGAACCGCAACTGCTACAGAGCCCTGAACTGGCACTGACCGCTGTCCAAGATACGCTGGTAGAGTTAACCCATGAGCTGCTGAAGAGTCTGCGCCAGCTGATGCACAGCCACCCGAGCGGTGACTTCCAGTCCAATCTGCAACAGTTACAGCTCGAACTGGATCAAACCCAGATCTACCTCGACCGCATTCACCTGCGCCAGTCCGACTATAAACTGTGGAACCGTCTGACCTCGATGATCCACACACTGGACCATCTGCAGCGCCTGCATGAACGCTGTGAAGAGGAGGCCGACCGCGCCGAAGCTTCCAAACAGTTCCCGGTATTGACGCGAGCCAATCAGCGTTTGACAGAGGACATTGTCTTAATCCAGAACTCAATGCAACAAAGCCAGTGGAAAAACGCCGTCAAACAGTCGCGCGCACTGCACTATGCAATTCGCGAAGAGATGGAGAGTGATCGCTATAAGATGGTACAGCAGATGGGGCAGGGAGAGATTGAAGCCGACCAATGCTGGGATGCGTTGGAGGCGATTCGCTGGATGGAGCGTGTCAGTAAGCACCTGTATCGCATCAGTTACCACCTGCAGAAAATGCTGATGAGTTCAGCAAAGTAGTCAAAAATGCCAATTTGAACAGGCCTGCTGAATAGACTTAATGAAACTTTAATGCGATACAGCTATTTGAACTCTATAATGACGCATTACAAAATTGGCGACAGGAAACAGAGATGCTTACGACCTTAATTATTGGAATGATCCTCACGGCGCTGGCGTTAGGTGTGCTATGGGGTGGATTTCGGCTACTGCAAAAACACCCCAAATTTAAAGATGCACTCAGCAACCGTACCGCCAATAAACGCATGTTGCAGCTGACACTGTTCATCTACTTTGCCGGAATTATTATCACCATCTATCTAATGGCAAACTAACCCGCCGCCTACAGCTTACTTTAAAAGCTTAGCCACCGCCTTGCTCTGCTGGTACACGCTCTCTAACTGCTGGTTAATCGCGCTACTGGCCGCCTGATACAGTTTATCATTCAGACTGGCACTTGCATGCTGCTTATTCAAAAACAGTAACAGATTAACCAAATCATGCTCATTACCCAACAGATCCTCTAAGCGGTTTAGGCTCTTCATCTGCTTTTTAGGTATCTGCAGACCACAACGCTTAAGCACTCTTAGCTGATAAAGCAGATGTTTGCTCCACTTACGCCACTCATGGCGGTGAGGGTAGTTTACTTTTTTAGATTTGGACTTGTTGGCCCAGTTCACAAATCGCTGATAGGTCTGTAACAGCCCCTTTGGCAACTTTGAACGGCTTGCGTGTACGCTCTGCAAATTTTGCCACTGCAGATGCTCACGCTGCAGGCTCTGGCTGATCGAGTTCCAGTCAATCGCCGCCGAATCTGCGCTACCGTCGGCTGAAAACTGCTCGAGCACCCGCGCCTCAAGCTTGCGCTGCTGCCCCTTTTTAAGTCCGCTGCTGATCTCATGCAAACTGTTTAATAACACATACTGGTCACGGCAATTGGCTAACATTTTAGCTGTGGCGCACAAACGTTTATTCGCCTGCCGATAGACCTGCTTGTCCACCACAGGACGAATTAATCGCCAATAGGCTCTTAAGCGTTTCAGTGTTAAACGAATCTGATGAATCTGTTCGGGCTGCTCGCGATCGGAGCTAAGGCTGTAGAGCAGCGCTTTGTCAATTTCGGCCAGGCTGTTGTTAACGATTAACTTAAACAGCTTTTTCGGTTTTTGATCAGACAATAACTGCTGGATAAATTCACTTGATAGATGCCGCTGCACTCGCCCCTCCTAACAAACAGGGATAATCTGTTCTATCAATAGCTTAAATCAAGTTCGGCTGGAATGAAACCGCCTTATTGCGATTCATTAGCCTCGATCACCCGGTATATACAGCGGTTCGCGCTCAGCGTCTCGGCAAATTCGCTCACCTGATCGGTTGGAATCGAAAGGCTAAGCTTTACCTGCTGCTGGTAATCAATCGACAGAATAGCACCATCCACTAGACTCAACCAGTGCCGGACAGATTGCTCCTGAGCAAAGTCACAGGTCACCTCAAGTTCGGTCTTCGGCACCTCCTGCTCGGTTGGTAGAACCTCCATCACCGCCTGTGCCGCCTGACCGTAAGCGCGTGTTAAACCACCGGCACCCAGCTTAATACCACCAAAGTAACGTACCACAATAATCATAATATCGCCCACGCCCTTATGCTGCAGAACATTTAAGATCGGTTTGCCGGCGGTGCCGGAAGGTTCGCCATCATCGCCCATGCCGGCACTGCTGGCACAGCTGGGATTGCCCAACTGGTAAGCCCAGCAGTGGTGACGGGCATCGGGATACTGCTGTTTGATCTGCTCCAGCCAGGTCATGCCCGCCTCTCTATCGCTGATATGCGAAGCGTAGGCGATAAAACGGCTCTTTTTGATCTCAATTTCTGAACAGGCCTGCTCAGCAGGAATCGGATAGGACATAAAAAGTAAAAAACCTGTTTAACTTTAATCAACGGCAGGGGCTAACCCTGTTCGCTGAAGTATGTTTCACGTGAAACATACTTCAGCGGGGGCTGTTTTGCTAAAGGCCTACTTGCCAATACAAAAGGAGGTGAAGATGCGCCCCAGCAGGTCATCTGAGGTAAAACGCCCGGTAATTTCAGACAGCGCTTCCTGGGCAAGCCGCAGATCTTCAGCCAGTAACTCGCCAGCGGCATACAGCTCCAGCTGCTGCTGACCATTCTGCGTCCACTGCAGCGCGGTTTGCAACGCATCAATATGACGTTTGCGCGCCATAAACACACCCTCGCCGGTCTGCTCATAGCCCATTGCCGTTTTCAAATGCTCTCGCAACAGCTCCAAACCGAGCTTCTGTTTGGCCGACAGCCAAATAACCGTCTGCTCGCCCTCCGACTCAACCATCGGCTGGTGATCAATCAGGTCGATCTTGTTGCGAATAATGGTGACCGGTATGTGACCAGGCAGTTTATCTAGAATCAGCTGGTCCTCTGCATGAATCGCCTCTCCCGCCTGCAGCATCACCAAAACGCGGTCAGCATTATCCAGCGCTTTCCAAGCACGCTCAATTCCAATCTGTTCAACCTGATCGGTCGCTTCACGCACCCCAGCGGTATCCAGGATATGCAGCGGCATACCATCGATATTGATCTCCTCTTTAACGATGTCGCGTGTGGTACCGGCAATATCGGTCACGATGGCACTTTCACGACCGGATAACGCATTTAACAGACTCGATTTACCGGCATTCGGACGCCCAAGAATCACTACCGACATGCCTTCACGCAGCAACACCCCCTGCTGTGCAGAGGCAAACACCGCCTGCAGACGATCCAGAATATGCTGTAGCTGGCCGGCCACTTTCCCATCGGAGAGGAAGTCAATCTCCTCCTCTGGGAAGTCAATCGCCGCTTCGACAAAAATTCGCAGCTGCGTCAGCTCTTCAACCAGTTGATTCACCTGCGCAGAAAAGTCACCCTGCAGAGAGCGCATGGCGGAACGCGCCGCCTGATCGGACGAGGCCTCAATCAGGTCGGAAATGGCTTCGGCCTGCGCCAAGTCCAACTTATCATTCATAAAGGCCTGTTTAGAGAACTCACCCGGCTCCGCCAGACGTGCTCCAAGCTGAAGCACACGCGTTAACAGCCACTCCAGTACTACCGGTCCGCCGTGCGCTTGCAGCTCCAATACGTCTTCACCGGTGAAGGAGTTTGGGCCGGGAAAATACAAAGCGATCCCCTGATCCAATACCTCACCCTCAGCGCCATAAAATGGGGTGTAGTGAGCATAGCGCGGTTTAGGCTGCCTGGCTAATACTTGTTCGGCTATCGTCAGCGCCTCTTTGCCGGAGATGCGTACAATCCCTACCCCGCCTCTTCCGGGAGCAGTGGCAATGGCGGCAATGGTATCGTGATTTTCAAATTCCATAATCGTTCTCAAACAGGTCGATAAAACAGTGGTAATCACCTGATATTATGCATATCGAGTGTTTTGATACAAAAAAACGCCCTTGCGGGCGCTTTTCAATAGCGGTTACTTAACAGTGTGCCTTAAGCCACTGTTTTGTATTCCGTTACCTTAAAGTCGGTAATAAAAGGCTTGTCTTCCAATTTCGCTCGGCCCTTTTCCAGTTTCTTCTGCGAACCAAACGTCATCTCTTCCTTCTCACCATTCACTTTAAAAGACAGCACATACAGCGGGCGTGTCTGCACTTCGGCCTGCGCAGCCTGTTGTGCAACCGGTGCCGCCGCACCCTCTTCCAAAGGCAGGTAACCGTCTTTAGTTTTATAACAGATCGGCTGTGTCCCATCCGCAACTAAAAACTCTACTTTGCCATACATTGGGTGATCTGTACCCAGTTTTTGATAGGTTAATTGCATTGTATTTTCCTTAATCCTTAGTATCTTCACCAGCTTCAATTTTACGCGTGATATACCACTGCTGCGCAACCGATAGAATGTTGTTAACTACCCAGTATAGAACCAAGCCAGCCGGGAACCATAAGAAGAAGATTGTGAAGATAAACGGTAACATCTTCATCACTTTCTGCTGCATCTCATCCATCATCGCTGAAGGGTTCAGCTTCTGCTGGATATACATGGTCACACCCATAATAATCGGCAGGATGAAGTACGGATCCTGTGCCGATAGATCTTCAATCCACAACATAAACGGTGCCTGACGCATCTCTACCGAATACAGCAGTACCCAGTAAAGTGCGATAAATACCGGCATCTGTACAAAGATCGGCAGACAGCCACCCAGAGGATTAATCTTCTCCTCTTTATACAGCTTCATCATCTTCTGCTGGAAGATCACCTTATCGTCGCCATAGTTCTCTTTCAACTGCTGCAGTTTAGGCTGGAACTTCTTCAGACGCGCCATAGAGCGGTAAGAGGTCTCAGACAGCTTATAGAAAACCAGTTTGATCAGAATCGTTAGCAAGATGATCGCCACACCCCAGTTGCCTACCACATCATAGATCTTATCTAGAATCCAGAACAGTGGCTCAGCCAGGAAAGTCAGAATTCCATAATCGATGGTTAGCTCCAGGCCTGGTGCGATATCCGCCAATACGTCCTGCTTTTCAGGCCCAATATAGATTTGAGAGGCCAGCTCACCAGTGGTTCCAGCTGGTACTGTCACTAAAGGCTCAACCACACCAACGGCATAACGCTCTTCACCTAGAGGTTTTGCGTAGTAGTTATTGTGCACTTCCTGATTCGGAATAATCGCCGTTAGGAAGTACTGCTGAATCATCGCACCCCAACCACCTAATACGGACTTACCGTTCACGGTCTGAGTATTCAGATCATCAAACGAGTGCTTAACAAACTTCTCTTCCGCCTGGCCATCATAAAGAACCGGACCGGTGTAGGTATACATCAGGAAGTTATCATCCGGGTTATAACGGTTACGCACTAACTGTGAGTATAAGCTTCCGCCCCATGCTTCTGAGGTGGCGTTTTCAACCTTATAGGCGACATCAATCAGGTATTTGCCTTTGGTAAAGGTATAGGTCTTAGTCACCTTAATACCGTCCTGCTGCCAGGTCATTGGCACCACTAGAGTGTCACCGGTCATCTGATAGGAGGTCTGAGCAACCTGGTAGGTCGCTTTATGGTTTGGTGCTGGCAGCTTAGAGTCTTGCTGCATCGCAATCCCGTTCTGCGCAACATACAGCAAAGAGCCTACATCACTCATTAACTGGTAAGGTTGTGAGTGATCTTCGGTGGCACCGTATTGCAGCAGTTTGGCTTGGCGGATATCCCCACCAACGGTATCAATCACTAAATCTAAATTATCGGTGACAACATGAATGCGCTGACCTTGCTCCATCGCTTTCTGAGCAACAGGTACTGCATTACCTGTCGGAGTCGGTGCATTTGCACCCGGTACAGCTGAAGATGCAGACATAGATGGCGTAGTTGAATTAGCCACTGGTGTCTCAGACTGGGTCGCTGTCTGCACAGCCACTTGCTCCACTTTAGCCGAGCTGAACTGCATCCATTCAAGGTAAATCCAAGTTAGTGTGAAAGCTAATGCTAACCACCAAAACGATCTCATATTCATGTTAAAACCTTTAACTGTCTCTATTTTTTATTGTTGCGATCGGCAACGCGATCTTTAAATCCGCTTTTACGGATTTTGCGAATTAAATGTAAAAAACTCTTGTGCAGGGTCTCAGTATCAATGTCCTGCATCCCCTTGCGGCCTAAAACTACAATATCATACCCACTCAGCTCTTTTTTATGTAGCCTAAATGCTTCTCTAGACAGTCTTTTTATACGATTACGCCACACGGCTCTTTGCAGTTGCTTTTTACTCAAAGCTAAACCGAGTCTTGGATAGTTTTTTTGATTGGGTCGAACAATCAAGGTCCAGTGACGATTAGCAAACTTTTCTGCATCGGCAAAAACGTGCTGAAAATCGTTTGGAGAGAGTAATCGATATGACTTAGAAAACCCATTAACAGGTTCTGAAGAGGAGGGGGAAGATAAGTCAAGGTGAGTTGATAACTCGCGATTTGAATTCATAAACTCACCAGACTTGAGGTTCTGCGTGCACTGTTCAGTACACCCAAAACTATGGCGTTAAGCGCTTACGTCCTTTAGCACGACGAGCTGCAATAACTTTACGACCGTTTTTAGTCGCCATACGAGCACGGAAACCGTGAGTACGTGCACGCTTGATTACACTTGGTTGAAATGTACGTTTCATGTCAGTTGTCCTTAAAATTGATATTCCGAGAGACGGAAAAACGGGGATTATATAGAGTTATCGAGCAGAAAACAACAATTCAACGAAATAAATCTCTATCTAAATCAAGAAAATAGTTAACCGGCAATTCAAAATAGTGTCCAGTTATTAACAAAACTACAACAGGTTGTACCTGTGGCAAAGTTCAGCGCAAAAACAACCACAAGAAAACAGGCAAAAAAAAGCCGCAAACGATGCGGAATCGGTTGCGGCTTTAATTCCAAATTACAGTTAACTAAGACCCTGTTTATTCTCCGCCAATTTGTGACATTAATGAGAAGCTCTTAATAAAGGGTCCCGCCATACTTGGGTTTTTAATCATCGCTTTAAAATCCCCTTCATTAAACTTCAGTTTACCGGTGGCGACCGCCATTCCCATAGAGGTCATACCCAGAGGCTTCTTCATCCACTTCATCCAGTTATCGCGGTCGGCGCGCATATCCCAGTCAGCGGACTCGCCATCCCAGCTACCGGCACGCACACATTCGCCATTTTCTACCACAAAAACACCGGTCGGCGTATCATCACTCTTAAACCCACAAACAATGGTCGAATTAAAATTGATCTCTGCCAGCTTATCCTTTACTTCCGGATCACTATTCCAGGCGCCTTGCAGTTGCTTCATCCAATCTTCTGAAAACAGTTGTGCCATTTTTAAACTCCTCTTTAATTATTTATATGTATAAAAGGCCACCGAAAAGTCTACTTAAATTTACTGATCCTGACCAATCAGCAATTTTAGTTCTGCATAAAATAAATAATTGATTAATAAAGCAGTTCTCTCCTATCGAAGGAATAGTTTTGACTATAATAACGACACTATTTCCGCCAAGGCCTGCTGAACATGCTTGAATCCACCCTTATTACAGAGCTGCTTATTTACATTATTACCGGTGCTTTTGTTGGATTTGCAGCAGGCCTGCTCGGAATCGGCGGTGGTTTAATTATTGTGCCGGTTCTCACCACGGTTTTTGTGTTTTTCCTAGACAGTAGTCACATTGTGCATCTGGCGATCGGCACCTCCCTGGCGACTATTCTGGTTACCTCGCTCTCTTCGGTTAAAGCGCATCATAGCCATGGCGCGGTACGCTGGGATATTGTCAAACTGCTTGTTATTGGTGTGCTGCTCGGCGCCTTCCTCGGAGGATGGGGCTCGCAATTTTTTGACTCCAGAAATTTAGCGCTGCTATTTGGGGTATTAGAGCTGTTGATTGCAATTAATATGCTACTGGCAATCAAACCCAGTCCGCACCGAGAACTGCCAGGCCTGGCAGGCAATACCGTTGCCGGCTCTGTTATAGGCAGCCTGGCCTCATTGGTCGGTATTGGCGGCGGCACCTTAACCACCCCTTATCTCATCTGGAACAACATCTCCATGCACCAAGCGATTGCAACTTCAGCGGCGATCAGTTTGCCGGTTGCTTTAGCTGGCACTGTAGGTTTTTTAATCGGTGGCTTAAATGCGGCTGACCTGCCGCAGTATGCCACCGGCTATATCTACTGGCCTGCATTTTTTGGCATTATCGTCGCCAGTATTTTAACGGCACCACTTGGCGCCAAAGCGGCACACCAACTTCCTGTTAAAACCTTAAAACGTATTTTTGGCGTGTTTTTATTGGTGCTGGCCACCAAAATGCTGGTTTTTTCATAGTTTTTTCAACAGGCGTAAAAAACCATATAAAAACAAGTCGTTAACCCATAAAAAATTTTAGTTATCCACACCCACTATCCACAAAGTTATCCACAGATAAGGGCTATGAATTAAAGTTATTCACAGGTATACTTATCGTATTAAATTTTTACCCTATTTGATTCTGTTTTTAAGCGCCATCAATCAATATCACAGACGGCTTTGCTCCGCCTGAGGTTTCACTGCGTCTTCAAACAAATTAAATAACAAATTTGTCATGACTACATTGCAAATTTGCTGCCATTGTATAGAGGATACGCACTTGTCGACACTGTGGGCTCAAAGTCTAAAACACCTTGAAAATGACTTAAACGATCAGCAATTCCATACTTGGATTCGTCCGCTTCAAGCCATTGAAGAGGACTCTGTGATTCGTCTGTTAGCGCCCTCCTCTTTTATTCTGGACTGGGTCAATAAAAAGCTGATGGATAACATCCGTCAAGCGGTGGCCATTGCTGCACCGAGTAACACCCCGGAAGTAAAGCTGGAAATCGGTGATTATGTTATCGACAATGTTGAAGAGGAGGAGCAGACTGTTCCTCAGGCTTTGAAAAAGCAAACTAAAGCAGAGAGCAAACCGGCAACTTCCAAAAGCAAAAAACAGGTTTCCACCGCCAAAGACAGTAGCGGCGCCACCATCAAACACGGCCTGAATGCCAACTTCACCTTTGAAACTTTTGTTGAGGGTAAAGCCAACCAACTGGCAGCGGCAGCGGCGCGTCAGGTCTCTGAAAACCCGGGTGGCGCTTACAACCCATTCTTTATTTATGGTGGAGTGGGATTAGGTAAAACCCACTTGATGCACGCCATCGGTAACCAGATGCTAAAAGACAACCCGAATGCACGGGTGGTCTATCTACACTCCGAACGCTTTGTTGCCGATATGGTAAATGCACTGCGTCACAACAAGATCGACGAATTTAAACGCTTTTACCGCTCTTTAGACGCTCTTTTAATTGATGATATTCAATTTTTCGCCAATAAAGAACAGTCTCAGGAAGAGTTTTTCCACACCTTTAACACCCTGCTCGAAGGCAATAAACAGGTTATCTTGACCAGTGACCGCTTTCCAAAAGAGGTAGAGGGACTGGAAGACCGACTGAAGTCACGTTTCGGCTGGGGACTGACCATTGCGGTTGAGCCACCTGAGTTTGAGATGCGTGTCGCCATCCTGTTAAAGAAAGCCTCAGAGTATGGTTTTACCCTGCCGGATGAAGTGGCCTTCTTTATTGCCAAACGTCTGCGTGGGAATGTACGTGACCTGGAGGGAGCGTTAAAGCGTGTCGGTGCCTTTGCGCAGTTTACCCAGCAGTCTTTAACCGTTGAGCTGGTTAAAGAGGCTCTGAAAGATCTGTTGGCACTGCAACAGAAGATGGTCACCTTGGAGAACATTCAAAAGACCGTTGCCGACTACTATAAAATTCGTATGGCTGATATACTTTCTAAGCGCCGCTCTCGCAATATAGCACGTCCAAGGCAGATGGCGATGGCGATTGCTAAAGAGCTGACCAATCACAGCTTGCCGGAGATTGGCGACGCTTTTGGTGGGCGAGACCATACAACGGTGCTGCATGCGGTGCGCAAAATCAAAGAGCTGCGCGAAACCGATCACCGTATGGATGACGACTTTAATAGTTTAGTTCGAATTATCACCAATTAACGGTTTGATATTAATCAGACAGATACCCAAAAAATTATTCAACATCAACGTAAAAGAGTGCTTCAAATGAAAATCAGTCTTTCTCGCGAAAACCTGCTAAAAGTATTGCAAACCGTCGGTGGTGTGGTTGAAAAACGCCAAACCATGCCAATTCTGGGGAATGTTTTATTTCATGTTTTTCAAAACACTTTAACGGTCACTGCCTCTGACTTGGAAATTGAAACACGCGCTCAAACCGAACTGGAAACCTGTGATGTTGAGCAGTTTGCCATCACCCTGCCGGCAATCAAACTGATTAATATTGTGCGCTCTCTGCCGGACGGTCTAACCATTGTCATGGACTTTGAAGACTCGCGTTGTACTCTGTCTGCAGGGCGTTCACGCTTTAAGCTCTCTACCCTGCCGGCTGATGATTTCCCAACCATCGATCTGACTCAGGCAGAACTGTCTTTCTCTATGTCACAGCATCAGTTAAAGCAGTTGATTCAGCACTCCAGCTTCGCCATGGCGAGTCAGGATGTGCGTTTCTACCTGAACGGTATGCTGTTTGATATTAACAACAATGCACTGCGTGTGGTGGCCACCGACGGTCACCGCCTGTCAACCTGTGCCACGGAGCTGGCGATTGACGGCCTGGCTCCAACACAGGCAATCCTGCCACGTAAAGGGGTGTTAGAACTGTCGAAGCTGATCGGCGATGATGACGCGCTGATTCAGTTCTCTTTAGCGAAGAACTACCTGACCGTACAGTTTGAAGAGACGGTCTTTACCTGTAAGTTGGTGGATGGCCGCTTCCCAGACTACCGTCGTGTTATTCCGCAAACCAATGATCAGATGGTACAAACCGATCGCGAACTGTTACGCAGCCTGCTGCAACGCGCCTCGATCCTGTCGAATGACAAGTTCAAAGGCATTCGTCTGCTATTAAGCAACAACCTGTTAGCGGTTAACGCCTCCAACAGCGAGCAGGACGAATCGCATGAAGATATGGCGATTGATTACACTGGGCCGGATATGGAGATCGGTTTTAACGTCAGCTATATTCTGGACGTACTCAACTCTATGCACGAAGACTGTGTCACCGTGCAATTGAAAGACTCTAACAGCAGTTGCCTGATTGAGACCACCTCTGATGTTTGTCAGTGTCAGCACGTAGTGATGCCAATGCGTTTGTAAAAAACCAGCCGCACCTATTTTAACAGGCCTGCTTGAATTCAATTTAAGCAGGCCTGTTTACTTTTAAAGCCTGTAAAATAACGCCTTTAATTCAATATTTAAACCCGCTGTATGACTCAGATCAACCAACTACATTTGCAGAATTTTCGTAACTGCACTCAGGCGCAATGCCAGCTCAGCAGTGGCTTGAATCTGTTTGTGGGTGACAATGCCGCCGGTAAAACATCGTTGATCGAAGCCATCTGGCTGCTGGCTACCGGCCGCTCTTTTCGTACCGCCAAAAGCCACCACCTGATTCAGCATGAGCAGCAGAAAAGTGTTATCTTCTGCCAACTGGCCTCCAGCCACCAGGCGGACAAAACCCATAAAATCGGCATGCAGAAAAGCGCACAACAAACCCTGTTAAAGGTCGATGGCGAGCCTGTTAAGGGTCAAATCCATATTACCAGTCTGATTCCAGTGCAGCTGCTGACGCCGGAGAGCCACCGTCTTTTGGAGGAAGGGCCCAAGGCGCGTCGTCAATTTATGGACTGGGGCTGCTTCTACCAGAACCGGGATTTCATTCAGCTGTGGCGTCTCTATCAGCGCAGTTTGAAACAGCGTAATCACGCACTGAAAAAACGCCTGCCGCAGGCACAGGTACAGCTTTGGGATCAGCAACTGGTGAGCACCGCGCTGCAAATTGATGCCATTCGCCAAGACTATCTACAGCAGCTGGAGCCCTATCTTCATACCTTTTGCCAGGCACTGATGCCGGAAATTGAAGCACAGGTGGTGTGTCAATATCGCGCCGGTTGGCCCAAGAACACCGATGATCTGTTGACTCTGATGAGCCAAAACTACCCCAAAGACAGTCAGATCGGACACACGCAATACGGGGCACACCGCGCAGATATTCGCTTTAAATTTGCTGGACAGGAGGCGATGCAGGCTCTGTCTCGTGGACAGCAGAAACTGTTTGTGTGCGCCCTGCTGTTGGCGCAAGCCAGTCTGCACGAGAAGGTAGTGAATGAACCGGTTATTATGCTGATTGACGATCTGCCGGCGGAGCTGGATGAGAACCACCGTTTAAAGTTACTTGAGCTACTGCAAGTGCTTAATATTCAACACCTGATTACCAGCACCTCAGCCGATCTCATTCCAATACTGGAACCTGAGACCACCTCTGTCTGGCAGATTAAAAAGGGCCAACTGCACTCGGTATAAAAAACAGTCGGCAGCATACCGCGACTTGATCATTGAAAGGTTCAATCGCTGCTCGCTCAATAAGCGCTTAACATGCTAGCAAGCTTGCGCTCTACCTGCTCTAAAGCAACAGTAAAGCCCCCTATAGAAATCACTCCGAACCATTAAAGTTGGTTGCATCACTCATTAAGTAGTTTTATCAATACACAGGGTTAATTTAGTTATAATTCTTGGCAGAAGCGTGTTTTAACTAATTATCAGAAAAACTTTAACTAAATGAAGATTGAGGACCATCATGTCAGAAAACCAAGAAGTTCAGACCACTGAAAAACCAAGCACTCAAATAGTTGAGTCAACCACAGTCCCAACCATAATCTACGCCCTGTTTTTAGCCAACCTTATTGTGCCATTAACCGCTTTGGTCGGCGTTATTATGGCTTATATCAATAAGGGCGATGCACCGGAATTTTTACAGTCTCACTATCAGTTTCAAATCCGCACCTTTTGGATCGGTCTGCTATACGGTGTAATTGGCCTGCTCACTTTAGCCGTGTTTATTGGCTGGATTATTATTCTATTCACGGTCGTGTGGTTAATAGTTCGCTGTGTTAAAGGCTTTAAATACCTCAATCAGAATCAACCGATGCCGGATCCGACCAGCTGGATGTTTGGTTAATTCAACATTAAAAAAGGCCGCAGTTGCGGCCTTTTTAATACCAAGCAGAGTGATAGATTTAAACTTATTTCACATCCACTTTCTTATTGGTTTTACTGCGCTCTTTTTTGGGCAGTACCACCTCCAGCACACCATCTTTGGAACTGGCATCGACATTTTCAGCATCCACATTATCCGGCAGGGAAAAACTGCGTTCAAATTTTCCATAACTGCTCTCTAAACACTGGTAGTCGTCCTCTTTGGTCTCTTTTTTGGTTTTACGTTCACCAGAGATAACCAGTCGGTTGTCTTGAACCTCTACATGAATATCTTTCTTTTTCACTCCAGGTAGATCCACCTCAATATGGTAGGCATAATCACCTTCACGCGTGTTGACCGAAGGCGTAAACGCGTTCTCATTAAAATCTAACGCCGTAGGACTCATTCTCTGAAAGCGCTGCTCCAACTCGCGTAACTCTTTAAAAGGGTCTAAAGTTTTCAATAACATACTCATAATTTCATCCTCCCCGGATCCATTTTTTAGCTATCAAAAAAATTTGAATCAGATCAATAGATCTTAGATCTTAGATCTTAGATAATACATAGTACTTATCAAGTATGTATATTTAATTGATAAAAATCAAGATTCGCAGCCAATTTTCAACTCAATTTCAGGCCATAAATTGACCAGGCCTGTTCAGTTATTTAAACCCGCCTTTTTTATGAGTTATAACAGGTTGATTTACAAGAGGTTTTTAAGGTGTTTTTCACTTATACATTTACCCCATAATTGTGCTAAAATCTACGGATCATTTTGGTATTAAAAATCACAATAAAAGACGCAGAATTCTATGACTGAAGAAACGCAATACGACTCCTCCTCCATCAAGGTTCTTAAAGGGCTAGACGCCGTCCGCAAACGTCCAGGTATGTACATCGGTGACACCGATGATGGAACCGGTCTGCACCACATGGTATTTGAGGTGGTGGACAACGGGATCGATGAAGCCTTAGCGGGCCATTGCGATAAGGTTGTTGTCACTCTACATACAGATGGCTCCTGTTCCGTTACCGATAACGGACGTGGTATTCCGGTTGGCTTGCACCCGGAAGAGGGCGTCTCCGCAGCCGAAGTTATTATGACGGTTCTGCATGCCGGTGGTAAGTTCGATGACAACTCCTATAAAGTCTCCGGTGGTCTGCACGGGGTGGGTGTCTCGGTGGTAAACGCCCTGTCAGAAAAACTGACCCTGACGATTAAACGCGAAGGTAAGGTGTGGAAGCAGACCTACACCCATGGTGAACCGGATGCACCGCTGGAAGCGATCGCCGATACCGATGAAACCGGTACTGAGATCCGCTTCCTGCCGAGTAAGGAGACCTTCTCGCAGACGGAATTTAGTTACGACTATCTGTTAAAGCGTCTGCGTGAGCTCTCCTTCCTGAACTCTGGGGTGCATATTGAGCTGTTGGATAAACGTGACGACCGTCATGAAATATTCCAGTTTGATGGCGGAATTAAAGCCTTTGTTGACTTTATCAATACCAATAAAGCGACCATTCACGACAAAGCCTTCTACTTCTCAACCGTAAAAGACGACATTACCGTTGAGGTGGCGATGCAGTGGTCAGAAGCCTACCAGGAGTCAATTTTCTGCTTTACCAACAATATTCCGCAGCGCGACGGGGGAACTCACCTATCCGGTTTCCGTGCCGCTCTGACCCGTACATTGAACAGCTATGCGGAATCGGAAGGGCTGAACAAGAAATACAAGATGAACGTCTCCGGGGATGACGCCCGTGAAGGTTTAGCAGCGGTCATCTCGGTTAAAGTACCGGATCCAAAATTCTCCTCACAGACCAAAGACAAGTTGGTCTCCTCTGAGGTGAAGAGCGCGGTAGAGACCGCCATGAACGAGAAGCTGGCGGAATTCCTATTGGAAAACCCGAAAGATGCGCAGTCGGTTTTCGCCAAGATCGTTGATGCGGCCCGTGCTCGTGAAGCAGCGCGTAAAGCACGTGAAATGACTCGCCGCAAAGGCGCTTTGGATATCGCGGGTCTGCCAGGAAAGCTGGCGGACTGTCAGGAGAAAGATCCTGCACTTTCTGAACTGTATCTGGTGGAGGGTGACTCCGCGGGTGGATCGGCCAAACAGGGTCGAGACCGCCGCACACAGGCGATCCTGCCGCTTAAGGGTAAGATCCTTAACGTTGAAAAAGCACGTTTTGACAAGATGCTCTCTTCTGCCGAAGTGGGCACACTGATTACCGCTTTAGGCTGTGGTATCGGACACGAAGATTACAATATCGACAAACTGCGTTACCACCGCATCATTATCATGACCGATGCCGATGTCGATGGTTCACACATCCGTACCCTGCTGCTGACCTTCTTCTACCGCCAGTATCCTGAGCTGGTTGAGAAGGGCTATATCTATATCGCTCAGCCACCACTTTATAAAGTGAAGAAAGGTAAACAAGAGACCTACCTGAAAGATGATTTAGAGTTGGAGTCCTACCTGTTACAAACAGCCATCGATAAAGCGGATCTGTGGGTCTCGAAAGAGGGGCCAAGCATCACCGGTGTCGCTTTGGAAAATCTGTCTAAACAGTACTTTAAAACCGAACACACCATTGAGCGTTTAGGGCGTCGTTTCAATAAGAACTTTTTACATCTAATGGTTGAATCAGAGGCCGTAACCTCAGAAACGCTGAATGACTTTGATGCGGCCACTGCATGGACCAATGAAGTTTTACCACACCTAAAAGCGATTGGTGAAAAAGAGAAGATCGAATACCAGATCAGTGTTGAGCCGGTTACCGATATCGAAGCGGATGCAAAATTCCAGATCCGTTTGCAACAGCGAGAACACGGAACTTTAAGTTCACAAGCTTACGACTCTGAGTTCTTCGGCTCGAAAGAGTATCTGCAAATCGTTGAGTTAGGTCAGGCTTTACAAGGTCTATTGAGTGACTCGTCCTATATTCAACGCGGTGAGAAAACTCAGGACGTACAAAGCTTTAAAGAGGCTATTGACTGGCTATTCAATGAGGCTAAACGTGGTCAAAATATTCAGCGTTACAAAGGTTTGGGTGAGATGAACCCGGAACAGCTGTGGGAGACCACGATGAATGCCGAAGCACGTCGTCTGCTGCAGGTGACCATTAAAGATGCAATTAATGCTGACCAAGTCTTTACGACTTTAATGGGAGACGAGGTAGAGCCACGTCGCGACTTTATTGAAAGCAATGCACTTCAGGTTGAACACTTGGACGTATAACACACAGTAATTATTGGTTTAAAAAGCATAAACATCTTAATAAAACAGATGCTTATGCCATTGCCATAAAAATTTAATTTTGAAAAACAGACGCTTTTAGTTTCTAATATGCGCATTAGTCTAAAGCTATAAAAAATTTACAACTTTTAGAATGATCCACTGGGGTCATTTAACTAAACATTAGGAGACAGTCTATGTCAGTAGAACATCCAATCGTTACAGTTACCGGTTCATCTGGTGCGGGTACATCTTTTGTAAAACGTGCTGTAGAGAAGATCTTTGATCGCGAAAACCTAAACGTTGCCATCGTTGAAGGTGACAGCTACCACAAGTACAGCCGTGTAGAGATGAAAGCAAAAGTAGCTGAATCAAAAGAGAACGGTGGTCCGGTTCTTACTCACTTCTCAGAAGCGGCTAACGAATTCGGTGAACTAGAAGCGCTATTTAAAGAGTATAAAGAGTCTGCGACTGGTAAACGTCGTTACTACATCCACTCTGATGAAGAAGCGGTTGAGCACAACGAGCGTTTAGGTGGTACTGACTTTAAATCTGGTGAGTTCACTCCTTGGGAACCAATTCCAGAAGGGACTGACGTACTATTCTACGAAGGTCTACACGGTATGGTTAAGCGTAAAGACCACGGTCCAGCTGAAGGTATGCACGATGTCGCACAGTATGTTGATCTAGGTATCGGTGTAGCACCATCTATCAACATCGAGTGGATGCAGAAGATCTACCGTGATACAGCTGAGCGTCCATACTCAGTAGACCAGGTTCGTGATGTTATTCTTGAGCGTATGCCTGACTACATCGAGACCATCGTTCCTCAGTTCCACCGTACACACATCAACTTCCACCGTGTACCGTTAATTGATACATCTGATCCATTCTCAACTATGTCTCCAGATGCACCAATGGGACCAGCGCCAGAAGATTCACTAATCATCTGTCACGTTCGTCACCAGGACATCGACCTAGAAGCGGTTAAAGACCAGATCGAAGGTGCTTTCTTGCAAAACGAAGAGACTCTAGTTTGTGGTGGTCAGCACATGATTCAGGCGATGGATCTAATGATGTCTCCGATCATCCACAACTTGATCGAGAAAAAACGTGCAGCAATGGCAAACGCTTAATCGCTCAACCTAGCTTACGTTTAGTAGATAGAAACCCCGTCAATTTGACGGGGTTTTTTTATGGCTATTGAAAGAGCATCAGCGATAAAAAAGCCCGCATTAAGCGGGCTTTTTAATTCATAATCACTTAAATCAACTATTAGAAACGATAGGTGATCCCAGCCTGTAAAATAGGCAAGAAAGTGAAGTCAGCAACATCATTTTCTAACTTTGTCTCTTCCGCTGCTAATGACTCTAACACTGTTGGATCATTAGAAACATCCAAATCCTGTGTTCCATCATTAACGGTACCCGTACCGCTTAGGTCTACATCGGCAGAACCAGTAAAGATCGCACCCAGCTCAACCAGGAAACCAAAGCCGTCTGCTGGCGAGTGGCCCCAACCTAAACTCAAGGTTGCACCATTATTCCAATCCAGCTTACCATTCAAAGCCACATCCGCTGTCACGGTATAGCTGTCATCACCGATCTCAACCGTCTCCGCAGCAGAAGAGGTTCCTGTTGCATCAACCTTAAAGCTGTTCATCGCATAACCGGCAGATAGGAAAAATCCATTGTTAAACGGGTGATAATCCAAAGCCAGGCGGTTCACCCCCCCATCGGTTTCCACGGCATAGTCAATATCGGTTTCACTGGCGGTCTCTTTAATAGACATCCCGGTTGATAGAGCACCACGAATTTGCACCGTGTCGGTTAACGGGTAAGTTAACTCTAATGTCGGACCGGCAACCAAACCGTAGTTAATACCTAGACCTAAATTATCTACTTCGGATGCGTTTGCTTGAGCTGAAAATACCAGCGCAGAAGCAACGGCCATAGAGAGTAATGTCTTTTTCATATCTGAAACCTTCGGTAAGTAAAAAAACGAGTTTATATCTTATATTATTTCGATAAAGATATGCATGTTTTAGATCTGCAATTGATTCTAATTAAGTCGCTATTTAACGCACCACTGCGGTGATCGCCTCTAACTGGATCGGTTGCTGTAATCTATGCTCCATCGCACGCTTAATTTGATCAATGTCTTCGCTGCTCAAGGTTTTAGGGGAGAGCAATTTAACAGAGACGTACATCGGCTCTTCATTCAGCACCTTATTGACTCTGAGCTCAACACCATGAGTTTTCCATCCGTTCAACGCATAGACCGCGCCCTGCTCTTTAACCATGGTATTGAATGCCAAAACCAGTGGAATACTGATAATGGCAGCGATCATCAGTGATAAAGTCATACCCCGCTTGGCCAGACGAAACGGGCTGAAACCCATTACCAAAAAGGCCAGAGAGGCGGCTAAAACAATGCCGACCAGGTTGGTTACAAACAGCAAAAAAGCGCCCCAGAAAACGCTCCAGTCGAGCCAGCCAATACCGATACCGGCCACCGCTAAAGGGGGAACCAA
>CAZNML010000014.1:22002-29736 GCA_964574275.1 uncultured Thiosulfatimonas sp.
CCCATTGATAGGGAGATAATCGGTGACATCAGTGGTGCCAGAATCATCGCACCGATAATCACTGGAGCTGAATTGGCAAACAGACCCACTGTCGCTAACAGGGTCGACAAAACCATCAATACCAAATAGGATTCAGAAGTACGGGCACTCTCTTTTAAATTGATAAAGGTCGCTTTGACCTCCTCCTGCTCAGCGTGATAGATCCAGGGCAGAGGTCGTTCAACCAACTCTTGAACCGCCTCTCCTCTAGGCATATAAGCCATTCTCACCGACTCTTTGACTTCCTCTTCACTACTTTTAGCAGGCAGGGTTTGACTCATAACCTTGAGCGCATCGGCTCTGACTTCCAGCTCAACCTTCTCCACCTCAGAGTGCACACCATCAATAGTTAAGGACAGAGGGCGACCTCCGGTTATCGTCAGTTGCTGGGTTTTAATATGACCGATATAGCTGGGCAGGGTTTTGGTCTTGCTGGAGGTCGGAAAAAATCGCGAAAACAGAAACTTAACCACCTCAACAGTACTTCTTGGCGCCAAAGTAATCGCATTCAAAGAAGGGGTATCCTGCTCTGCTTCATCCACCACGGTTTTCATCAGGTTACTGGCACTGGGACGATAAGCTGCAGTTATACCCAGGCCTGCTGTCGCCACCACTGACTCTTTTTGTGTCAAAAGCTTGTAAGAGAACAGTCGAGTCTGACTCAGGCTTTTAACAGAGACAACAAAGTGTTTTAACTTGTTCCACAGACTAGAATCAATATTGACTTCGGGCCACATAATTTTAGGGTCACCCAGCATGACAGCCCCGAGAACCAGTTGTTGATTACAAAACAGCAGATCAGCCGAAGTGGCCTCTGCAGACTGGTCAATACTGTCTAAAGCTTGAGCCATTTTTTGGGGAACTAAAAAAAGACGCTGAGCGCGCTTCATTTGCGGGTGCGGCAAAAAGCCGACAGTTAGGTTATGTTCGATCGCGTAGGGTATAAAGGCGTGCAGAGCTTCGTCTCCAAGCCATAACAGAACCTGAGTCTCTGGCTCCAAGCTAATGCTATCACCCTCTGTATAGGCACTCAACTGACAGTTTCTGCCCTCCAACAGGGGTTTAACATCTCGATTAAACTCTTCAACTAAGCCACCATCATAGACAACATGATATGAACGCATTCAAACTCCTTGACCGCCAGTAATGATGAAAACTCCCAATATCATAGCCCTTAAACAGAAAAAGGCCCACCATGGTGAGCCTTTATCTTAAAGTGAAAACGGATAACACACTACTTAAATGTTAAATGCATCAATTTTCCTGCGGTCACGTTTGGTTGGACGCCCTGCACCTTTTTCACGATAACCGGCTAGAGCCATATCAGGCGTTGGTTTACGCTGATTCAGCTCTTCATGGTCGATCTGATAAAGGGTTTGCGCAGTTTCTGCATTGCCGCGCTTGTCACTAATCTCAATAACAGTGACTTCCACCTGACGGTGAGATTGGGTGATTTTGAGTTTATCCCCGACCACCAAGGTCTTACTCGGCTTGGGTTTATGACCGTTTAACTCGACCTTGCCCCCTTTTATCGCTTCCAAAGCGACACCACGCGTTTTAAAAAAACGCGCTGCCCATAACCATTTATCGACTCGTAACTTGTCCATTAAGCCAGTTCAACTAACCAGTCTTTAGGGGTCAAGTAGTCGTAAATCTGCGCCTCTTCGGTTCCCGGTTCAGGATGATAATCATACTTCCAGGTCGCCATTGGCGGCATCGACATCAGAATCGACTCGGTGCGCCCACCGGTCTGCAGACCAAAGATGGTGCCGCGGTCAAACGCCAGGTTGAATTCCGCATAGCGGCCACGACGATAGAGCTGGAAATCCTTCTGACGCTCACCATACTCCAGGTCTTTACGGCGCGCCACAATCGGGCGATAAGCTTTGATAAAGTGATCACCGACAGACTGCATAAATTGGAAACACTTATCAAAATCCCAACCAAAGGTATCGGCATTCAGGTCATCATAGAAAAGCCCGCCCACACCACGAGTCTCGTCGCGATGTTTCAGATAGAAATAGTCGTCACACCACTTCTTGTATTTTGGATAGATCTCATCACCAAATGGCTCACAGGCATTTTTTGACTGTAGATGCCAATGAACAATATCATCGTTAAATGGGTAATAAGGGGTCAGATCGAACCCGCCACCAAACCACCAAACCGGTTCTTCACCCTCTTTTTCTGCAATAAACAGGCGAACATTGGCATGAGAGGTCGGGACATAAGGGTTTCTTGGATGGATTACCAGCGACACCCCCAAAGCCTGAAAAGAGCGACCGGCCAATTCAGGGCGATGAGCGGTTGCCGAGGCCGGCAAGGTCTTACCACGAACATGAGAGAAGTTCACACCACCCTTTTCGATGACATCGCCGCCTTCCAATACACGCGAACGGCCGCCCCCTGTTAACCCCATAGTACCTTTATCTTCTTCACGCTCCCAGGCATCTATAATAAACTCTGCAGAACCATCTTCCTCTGCGAGTTGATTACAGATGTCATCCTGCAAGTTCAGTAAATAATCCTTAACGGCTTGAATATTGACCACGGTATCTGACATGATATTTCCTTATGACTGTAAGCAGGCCTGACAAAACAGAGGCCTGAAATTCACATTAATTCTGAGTATTTTAGACTTTATTGCACAGCTTTGCATGCACACTTATGCTTTCTGCTTACTCTTATCTATAGAGTCGCGCCAGGCTAACAAGTAAAAGGGGTTCTGATGGATCTAAACCGAATTCTCTATTTCGTCAATGTCATTGAGTACGGCAACTATACCAAAGCCGCCGAAAGGCTCGGCGTACCCAAATCCACTTTGAGCCGCAATGTCCAGGCGCTGGAGGATGAACTTAAACTCAGGCTGCTGCACCGCTCTACCCGCAAGATCAACCTTACCAAAGCCGGGGAGAAGTTCTATCAGGAGTGCCTGCCGCTGATTACTCAACTGCAAAACGCCCGTACCAAGGCTTTGGATTATCAGCAGGACGTTTCCGGTCAACTGCGGGTCACTATGCCCGCAGAGATGGGCAGCAGTTTTCTAGCGCAGATCCTGCCGGAGTTCATTGAGCGTTTTCCAAAAATCCAATTGGAGATCGACTTCAGCACCTCCAACCACAATCTGATCGAGGCCGGCTTCGACCTGGCTTTACGCATAGGCAGTGAGCTGGAGGACTCCAGCTATATCGCCAAACGCATCGCTACCCCTCACCTGGGACTGTTCGCCAGTCCTCAGTATCTGAAGACACATCCCGCCCTCGAGACCATCGAGGACCTCCATCAGCACCAACATATCCTGATGAATATCCATAAAGGTGAGCTTTATCTTGAGAACCGTGAACCCATAAATAGAAAAAACTACCAGCTCTCCACCAACAGCATGGCTTTCAACAAAAGCATGTGTCTGCAAGGCCTGGGCATTGCAGTTTTGCCGCTAATTCTCTGCCAGAAAGAGCTGCAAAACGGCAATCTAGTCCAGGTCTTGGCAGAATATCCTCTGCTACGCCCCCATATCTATGCGGTTTACCCAAGCCGCATCCACCCCTCCAAGGCGCTGACCACCTTTATCGACTTTGTCAGTCAAGAGATCGCCAAACTGGATATATTGGGTTAATAAACTCCAATTGTTCCATATATGGAATAGTGTTTTGAAAAAACCGCTATTTCAATCTACTGCTCTTTACGTAAAATGGTGTAATTAAATTCTCTTCATTAAGAGCCAACTAGACTGGATGACCACCATGCAACCAACTCTGACACAACGTTACGCCCACTCCATTATCCGTTTTCGCTGGTGGGTCATCCTGCTGTCTGTGTTCGCCACACTGATGATTGCCAGCGGCGGCAAGCATTTGACCTTCGACACCGACTACCGGGTGTTCTTCAGTGACGAAAATCCGGAACTGCTGGCGTTTGAACAGCTGCAGAACACCTACAGCAAAGAGGACAATATCCTCATCGCCCTCACGCCTAAGAACGGCGAGCTGTTCACCCGCGAGAACCTCGCTGCCATCGAATGGCTGACCAAGCAGGCCTGGCAGATCCCCTACTCGAACCGCGTCGATTCGATCAGCAACTACCAGCACACCTATGCCGAAGAGGACGACCTGATTGTTGAGGACCTGGTCTATCGGGCCGAGAACCTGAATGATGCCGACCTACAGCGCATCCGCAATATCGCGCTGTCCGAACCGCGTCTGGTCAACTCCCTGATCAACCAGCAGGGCACGGTGACCGGCATCAATATCATCAACCAGTTCTCACAGCAAAACCAAACAGAGAACCCAGAAGCAGTCGCCTTTACCCGTAAGTTAGTTGCCGAGTTCGAAGAAAAGTACCCGCAGTTTGACGTTCATGTCAGTGGTCTTACCTTTCTAAACAACGCCTTTAATGAGGCCAGCATGAAAGATATGCAGACCCTGATTCCGGTGATGTACCTGTTTATCTTCATTATGCTGCTATTGCTGTTGAAGTCGGTCAGTGCGTTGATCGGAATTGTTTTCGTCATCGCCTTCTCTATCCTGACCGCCATGGGTGCAGCGGGCTTTGCCGGCATCGCGCTGACACCGCCTTCGGCTTCGGCGCCAACCATTATCATGACACTGGCGGTAGCCGACAGTGTGCACTTTTTGATCTCCATGCTCGCCCTGATGAAAAAAGGCATGGCCAAAAATGATGCCATCGTCGAGAGTTTGCGTATCAATATGGGACCCATCTTCCTGACCAGTATTACCACTGCCATCGGTTTCTTGGCGATGAACTCCAGTGACGCGCCCCCGTTCCACGACCTGGGTAATATCACCGCGACCGGTGTGATGTTCGCCTTTGTTTTCTCGGTGACATTCCTGCCCGCCTGGGCGGCTGCTATGCCGGTCAAGGTCAAAGCCAATCTTGACCCAGACCACAAAGACAGCATGACCAAGCTGGCCAACTTTGTTATTGAAAAACAGCGCGCATTTTTCTGGGGTAGTATCTCCGTACTGATTTTCCTAGCGGCGATGATTCCAACCATTACCATTGACGATAACTTTGTCGAATACTTTGATGAGAGTATAGAGTTCCGCACCGATTCCGACTATGTCATCAGCAATCTAACCGGTATCAATACCGCTTTCTATTCGATTGAGGCCGGAGAAGCTCAGGGCGTTAACAACCCGAAATTCTTAGATGGTATAGCTCGCTTCCAAGATTGGCTATACGAGCAGCCTGAGGTGGTACATGTCAACAGCATTAGCGATACCCTAAAGCGCCTCAATAAAAACCTGCACGCCGATGACCAGGCCTGGTACAAGATTCCACAGGAGCAAGACCTAGCAGCCCAGTATCTGCTGCTGTATGAGATGTCCCTGCCGTACGGTCTCGATCTCAATAACCAGATCAATGTCGACAAGTCGGCGACCAAGATTACCGTTACCCTTGGAGATCTAACCACAACAGAGATTCTGGCATTCAATGAACGCGCAGAGCAATGGTTAAAAGAAAACACCTTTGAAGCAATGCATGCCACAGGTTCGAGTACAGCGTTAATGTTCTCTAACATTACCATGCGCAATATCGAGCAGATGCTGACCGGTTCGAGTGTGGCACTGGTTTTGATCTCCTTTATCCTATTGTTTGCGTTACGCAGTGTTAAGTTAGGTGTTTTGAGTTTGGTGCCCAACCTAACTCCGGCAATTGCTGCAATCGGTATTTGGGCATTGACCTACGGTATTTTAGGTATGGCGGCCTCTATTGTTTTCGCCATCTCAATCGGGATTGTGGTCGATGATACGGTGCACTTCCTCAGCAAATACCTGCGTGCCCGTCGGGAGATGCGCCTGCCGACCGCTGACGCCATCCGCTACGCCTTCTCCACCGTGGGGCAGGCGCTTTTGGTCACCACCATCGTGCTGATTGTCGGTTTCGCATTGCTGTCGCAGTCCGCCTTCCTGGTCAACCAGCAGACCGGTATTTTGATGGCGATCACCATCGCCGCGGCCTTGATTCTCGACTTCCTGTTCCTGCCCGCCTTATTGCTCAAGGTGGACAAGGACAGCCAATCAGAGGAAGCGCAGCAAGTAGCAACCGAAAAGCCAATAACACAGGGAACAAATCGCCATGGCTGACCAAGCGCTGCTTTTGCCGGTCATTGTCCAGGTGCTGTTGACCTTTGTCATCGGCCTGCTGACCTTGCGTGAACGGGTGTCCGCCAGCAGACGCGGTGAGGTTGCTATCAGCTACTTCAAACACAACCGCGGCAAGGCACCGGCAAAGATGGTTCAACTCGGCGACAACTACCTGAACCAGTTCGAGCTGCCGGTTTTGTTTTACCTGCTGGTGGTTCTACTATTGGTGACCGGGCAAGCCGACGAACTCTATCTCTGGCTCGCCTGGAGCTTTGTGACCTCACGCTTTGTGCACGCTTGGGTCCATATCCACAGCAACCACATCGGTCGACGTCTAACCAGCTTTGTAATAGGCGCTTTACTACTGCTGGTGATGTGGCTCAGTTTTATCTACCAAATTCTAGGGGAAACATAATGAAGATGATCTCAACCCAACCGCTACTGCTTACTTTGCTGCTGGGCGGCTTGGCTGCTCCGCTTGCCTTGCAGGCGCAAACACCCGAAGACAAAGGACTGGAAATCGCCAAAGAGGCCGATCGCCGTGACAACGGCTGGGGCGACAGCACTTCCGATATGCACATGGTGCTGTTCAATCGCCAAGGTGAGTCGAGCGAACGTGAGATCCGCACTAGAACCCTGGAGGTGCAAGGTGACGGCGACAAAAGCCTGACCATCTTCGACAAGCCGCGCGATATCAGAGGTACCGCCTTTCTGACTTTCACTCATATTCAAGGTGCGGATGACCAGTGGTTGTATCTGCCGGCTTTGAAACGCGTCAAACGCATCAGCTCACGCAACAAGTCTGGGCCTTTTATGGGCAGCGAATTCGCCTATGAGGACATGAGCTCGCAGGAGGTTGATAAGTACACCTACAAATACCTGCGTGAAGATCCGTGCCCTGGTGAAGACAGTCTCAACTGCTTTGTCACTGAGCGTTATCCGACCGACGAGTTCTCCGGCTACACCAAACAGGTCGGCTGGATGGACCAGCAGGAATACCGTCCGCTGAAGATCGATTTCTACGACCGTAAGGGCGCTCTGCTGAAGACCCTGACCTTCTCGGACTACCAGCAGTATCTTGGCAAGTACTGGCGTGCCGACAAGATGGAGATGGTCAATCACCAGACAGGCAAAAGATCGGTGCTGAGCTTCTCCAACTACCAGTTCCAGACCGGACTGAAAGACTCCGACTTCAATAAGAGTAAACTCAAAAGGCTACGCTAATGCTTAAGCATTTCTCTAAACCGCTGTCTAAAAAATTGCTGGCATTATTACCAGGCCTGGTGATTTCGACCAACGTTTTAGCAGTTGAAATTACCGGCAAAGTCGGCGCGGAAGCTTTGTGGTTTCCACAAACCGCTAAATACAACGAACAACACGATTTCTATGGGTCAGCCTCGATTGAGCCGGAACTCTACCAGCAGATCGACGACAACACCGAGATCAAGGCCAAGCTGTTCTACCGTTACGACGCCAACAGCCCGAGCCGCACCCATGGCGATATCCGCGAGCTGATGTGGTATCGCTACGCCGACGACTGGGAGATCCATGCCGGCATCGGCAAGGTGTTCTGGGGGGTGACCGAGTC
>CAZNML010000015.1:0-2734 GCA_964574275.1 uncultured Thiosulfatimonas sp.
AGGATTTTAAAATGCTGGATCAGGCAAAACCCTTAATTATGACGCAGAAAGATGCGGTAAAATGTACAGAATTTGCGTTGGATGACTCATCCACGCCACAAGCGAAAAACTGGTGGTATTTAGAGGTTGAACCGCAGGCGGATGCGGCGCTGTTTGAACAGCTGTATCAGTTGATTCTGCAAAAACGGCAATCCTCTTAACCCCAACTAATCGATTTAATTTGAGAGTGGTATGGACCCAAAATTATTAGACATTCTGGTATGCCCAGTAAGTAAAACCAAATTGATTTTTGATAAAAAGAATCAGGAACTGATCTCTACGGCTGCCAATCTGGCCTATCCGGTACGTGACGGTATTCCGATTCTTTTAGAAGATGAAGCGCGCCAAATTACTGCGGAAGAAGCGGAAACGTTTCGCGCTCAAAAAAGCTAACGGTTAAGGATTTTACATGGCGTTTACCGTAATCATTCCCGCCCGTTTTGAATCCAGCCGTCTACCCGGAAAACCGTTAATGCAGATTAACGGCAAACCGATGATTGAGTGGACCTGGCTACAGGCCAAAAAGTCGGGAGCCGATCGTATTATTATCGCCACCGAGAACACCGATGTGCTGCAGGCGTGTACCGATTTTGGGGCCGAGGTTTGTCTAACCGCAGAGCACCATCAGTCGGGCACCGAGCGCATTGCCGAGGTGATTGAGTTAATGCATATTCAGGGTGATGACATTATTGTGAATGTGCAGGGCGATGAACCGATGCTGCCGCCGGAGTTGATCCATCAAGTGGCGGATGGCCTGCTGGACCACCCGGAGATCTCCATGGCGACCCTATGTGAGCCGATTGATGAGGTGGAGACGGTGTTTGATCCGAATGCGGTTAAAGTGAGTCGCGATGTGGCCAATCGAGCGATTAATTTCAGCCGTGCGCCGCTGCCGTGGTCGCGTGATACTTTTACCGAGACTAAAACCTTGCCGCAAGAGTGGGCCTACAAACGCCATATCGGTCTGTACGCGTACCGTGCCGGTTTTGTAAAGCAGTATGTGGCCTGGCCGGAGTGTGCTCTGGAGCAGGTGGAGAAGCTGGAACAGCTGCGTGTTTTATGGCATGGCGAAAAAATTCTGGTTTTGGATGCTTTATGTGATGCCGGAGTTGGCGTGGATACGCCAGCGGATTTAGAGCGCGTCCGTGGCTTAATGGCTGAACTTTCAGCCGACGCTGAATAGGAACGCCTGTCGATGTTAAAGTACCTGACACTTGCGGCCATTGCCTATTTTTTCTACTGGTTAATCAAACATAAAATCCGCACCCGAAAACTGGCGCAACAGGGCATTGTTATTGAACAGAAGGGGCTGCGTCCGATCACACTGCTGAGTATTGTGCTGCTGGTGATGTACGGCGGTTATATGCTCTACTTCTTTGTATTTGAAGCTTCTTAGCCGTCTGTTATGCTGCATTTTGTTTTGGGGGGCGCACGCTCCGGAAAAAGCCGTTTTGCTGAAAACCTCGCTCAACAGTGCGAGGCGGACGGCAAACAGGTGTTTTATGTGGCGACTGCTACTTCTGAACTGAAAGACGAACAGGGAGAGATCTCTGTTGATCTGGAGATGCAGCAGCGCATTGAGAAACATCAAACCGATCGTCCATCCCACTGGCAAACCGTTGAAACCTCCGTCAATCTGGCACAAACTCTGAACGAGCTTGATGACAAACAGCACTGCATTCTGGTGGACTGCCTCACTTTATGGACTCTGAATCTACTGCAGGAGCAGTGTCTGTCTGAGCAGAAGCAGGCTCTATTGGACTGCTTGCCGACCCTGTCTGCCGAGGTCATTCTGGTAAGTAATGAACTGGGAATGGGGGTGGTGCCGCTGGGTGAACTCTCACGCCAGTTTGTTGATGAGCTGGGCTGGCTGCACCAGGAGATCGCCGAGCTTGCTGATCAGGTGACTTTTATGGTGGCCGGTCAGCCGATGCAGGTAAAACCGTCGCCTATTTAACTCTTTAATTTTTTATCTATCAGTAACCGTATTTCCTATGAAAACTTTAAACCGTGAAATCATGCAACTGGCCGAACAACGTCAGGCGCAGTTAACCAAACCACCCGGCTCTTTAGGGCAGCTGGAGACGATTGCAGTGCAGCTGGCAGGCTGTCAGGGGCAAGTCTGTCCGCAGATCAAACAGCCGTGGATCTCGGTGTTTGCCGCTGATCATGGGGTGACCGAGGAGGGGGTGTCGGCGTTTCCAGCGGTAGTGACGCAGGAGATGGTGAAGAACTTCTCCGCCGGTGGTGCGGCGATTACGGTTATTGCCGCACAGCAACAGGCTAAATTTGAAGTGGTGGATGTGGGCGTCTTAAATGATGTGTCGCCGTTACCGAATCTGGTCTCCGCGCGCGTGGCGGCCGGTAGCTTCAATTTTGCCAAGCAGGAAGCGATGAGTGAGGCGATGTTGGCGCAGGCGATGCAGGTGGGTGAGCAGGCGGTAAAGCGCGCTATGGAGGCCAATGCCGATCTGTTTATCGGCGGCGAGATGGGCATTGGTAATACCAGTGCCGCTACTGCGATTATCAGCCAGATCTGTCAGCAGCCGCTGACTGAGATTGTCGGCCGCGGCACCGGGGTGGATGATCAGCAGTTACAACAAAAGCAGGCGGTGATTGCGGTCGCCTTGCAGTTGCACCACAAGCAGATGAACTCTGCAGAGGACGTGCTGCGTTGTGTCGGCGGTTTGGAAAT
>CAZNML010000015.1:2834-5806 GCA_964574275.1 uncultured Thiosulfatimonas sp.
ATCCGTCTGGCGTGTGATCTGCATAGCCAGATGGCAACCTTTGCAGAAGCCGAAGTATCCGCAGGTTAAGCAAGATCATGCGTATCGATATTTTGCGACATGGAGACTGTGCTGATAATGTTTGGTTGCGAGGGCGCACGGACTCTTTGTTGACTGAGCAGGGCTATGAGAAAATGCTTTCGCAGCTCAAAACGACAGATTACCAAAAGGTGGTGACTTCGCCTGCAAAACGTTGTCGAGACTTTGCCGAAGGTCAGTTTCAAGACTTTGAAATATCCGATCTGTGGCAAGAGCGCAATTATGGAATATTTGATGGTTTATCTCATCAGCAAGTTGAAGCCCTTTATCCGGAACAGTTAACAGCTTACCTGCAACAGCCTTTTAACTACGATCTGCCACAGGCGGAAACGTTTGCACAGTTTCAGCAAAGAGTCCAACAGGCCTGGCAAGAGTTAATTGAATCTGAGCTGAACAGTGAATTGGATTCGCTTTTGTTGATCACTCACGGCGGGCCGATGCGTTTGCTTTTACAATCCATTCTTAACCTTCCAAATGAAGCCCTTTTTCATATCGAGATGGGCTACGCTGCCATGGTGAGTGTTAAGGTGTTTCAAACGGGTGACTATGAGTGTGACCTCTATTCAGAGACATTCTGTAAACTGCTTGAAATCAGACAATTTTCCGAGAACTAAATGAAACCCTTCTGGTTAGCCATTCAATTTATGAGCCGTCTGCCAACGCCGCAATTTGAGCAGGTCAGCGCCAGGGATATGGGGCGGTCGATCTCGTTTTTCCCTATTGTTGGTCTGATTGTTGGCGCTTTTCTGGTTGCCACGGCACAGCTGGTCTACTGGCTGCCTGCCGAACTGGTGGCGGGTTTGGTGCTGGCGGTGTGGGCGTGGGTAACCGGCGGCCTGCATCTGGATGGTCTGGCTGATATGGCGGATGGCTGGCTCGGTGGGGTCGGCAATCAGCAGCGAGCTTTGGAGATTATGAAGGACAGCCGCATCGGTACCGGGGGTGGAGTCGCGCTGGGTTTGATGCTGCTATTGAAGTGGCTGGCGCTGAGTTATGTGATCGCCGCCGAGCTGTGGTTATGGCTACTGCTGATCCCGATGATGGCGCGCGTGGCCTCGATTGCGTTAATGCCGCTGACCGAGTATGTCAGCCAACAGGGGCTGGCGGAACAGATGGTGCTGAACCTGAGTAAAACGGCGGTATTCAGCTGGGTTGTATTGACCCTGGTTGGACTATTATGGTGGGCGTGGCCGCTGGCATTGGTGGCGGTATTGGTGTGGCTGTGGCTGCGCTGGCTGATGATTCAGATTACCGGCGGCATGACCGGCGATACCGCCGGGGCGATGACCGAGGTGATGGAGCTGGCACTGATGATTGGCCTGGTTGGCTTTTTCGGCTTAGGCGTGTAAAGCGCGACGCTGAGTTGCTGGCTTTAGGGCTTGGCTGCTCTGGCCTGATCAATGGTTTCACAGAGTGCTTGCAGGCCGTTAATCAGCCGCTCTGTCGGGCGCTGATAGGTATCGGCTTGCAGAAGATAGACCTGCTGCTGTTTAACGGCGGTCAGGGTCTGCCATTTCATCCACTCTTTCAACCAGGCCTGTTGCATCGCTTGCTGTCCGCCTAACAGAATGGTGTCCGGATTCTTCTTTATGACACTCTCAATACTGACCTCGCCCGCCAATAGTGGCAGATCGTGAAATGCATTATTTGCACCACAGATATTCATCGCCTGACTGATGATCTGTTCGCCATTAATGGTCATCATCGGTGAGTTCCAGATCTGATAGAACGCAGTGACCGGCTTTTTATGCTGATACTGCTGACGCAGACGCTGCAGAGTCTGCTGCAAGCGTTGGGCCATTGGTTCAGCCTGCGCTTCGGTGCCCAGCAGTCTGCCAAACTCACGAATCTCCTTGACGATGTCATCCAGCAGATAGGGCTGAGAGTAGACCACTTTAAAACCGAGCTGCTGCAGCTTCTCCACATCCTTAGGGCGGTTTCCGGTTTTCCAGGCGATAATAATATCCGGGTTGAGCTGAATCACCTTTTCGATATTAATGGCGTTGTAACTGCCGATATTTTCAATCTGTAAGGCCGCTGCAGGGTGATCGGAGTAGGCCACTACACCGACAATCTTGTCTCCGGCACCGGCAGAGAACAGCATCTCGGTGACATGCGGCGCCAAGGAGATCACTCTTTGCGGCGTTTCTGAATTTGACCAGGCCTGATTAAATAGCAAAAGTGAGATCAGTCCGATCAGCAGTTTGCCAGAGTTTAACAAGCGGTTAGGTTTGAGTGGTTTAGACATATCAGATTCCGTAATAGTGCACAGCAAGCAGGCTAATAATCAGGCTGAACGACAACAGTAGATAGAGTAGCAGATCGATGCGGCTGCGGTGTTGTAAACACGCCTTAAGGTGTTGAGTTTCAACCACTTTAGTGGCATTTTTATCACCAAAATAGGCTTTGGGTTTTAACTGGCCGAAATAGACGGTATCCCCGCCCAGCTGGCAGCCAATATTCAGTGCCATGGCGCTAATCGGGTAGCCTGCATTGGGGCTGTCATGCAGACGTCCCTGCTGGTAGAAACTCAAAATGGGGCGATGATTTGGCATATTCACCAGTCGGATCATAATTGCCGTAATGCGAGCCGGAATCCAGTTAAGCAGATCGTCCACTCTGGCGGAGACCTTGCCAAATTTTTCATAACGTGGCGTGCGGTAACCGACCATGGAGTCTAAGGTATTGACCGCCTTATAGAGTACGATGCCGGGCAGTCCGAACAGTAACAGGTAGCACAGCGGGGCGATGACGCCGTCACTGAGGTTCTCTGCATAGGACTCAATGCCCGCCTTATAGCAGTCGCTGTGGCTGAGTGTTTCGGTATCGCGGCTGACCAGCGCTGTCAGCGCCAGTTGCGGCTGCTCGCTATGCAGCAGCGCCTGCACACTGTC
>CAZNML010000015.1:5906-10040 GCA_964574275.1 uncultured Thiosulfatimonas sp.
CTGCAACGCCTGAATCAGCTTGTCGTTGTCTTCAGTGGAGCGCACGGCTATCCGACAGCTGTACTCTCCCAAACCGAAGTTTTGGCAGTCTCGAACCAGGATATTGAACGCTGTTAACTGCTCAAGCAGTTGTTGCGCGGGGATGCGGCTATATACCAATACAAAGTTGAGCTGTGACGGCATGACCCGCTCAATCAGTTCACTCTGTTGCAGCGCTTGCATAAAGCGCGGCTGCTCTGTTTGCAGAAACTCCTGGGTTTTTTGCTCGTGTTCGGGATCGGCCAGAGCCTGTAAAATAAACAGTTCATCTAACACTGAGATCGGCCAGCTCGGCCAGGGAATATGCTGCAGCGTGTGAGGTGCCGAGAACAGTGCGCCAATACGTACACCGGGACAGGCATAAAATTTGGTTAGCGATTGCAGCACCACGGTTTTGGGATGCTTGAGCAACTGGCTGCGAATACTGTGCTTGGCCTGTAAACCAATAAAAGGCAGAAACGACTCGTCAAGCAGTAGCCAGCAGTTTTTCTGTTCGGCCAGTGTGAGTAGGGGGGCAATCTGCTCCGGCGTCAGAACAAGCCCCAAAGGGGTACTCGGATTGACCAGGACCAGCAGGCTGTGTTCAGTCAGGCAATCCAATTGCGACAGATGCTGCGGGCTAAGCAGTGGTTGCTGCTGCTTTATCTCAATCACTTGCTGTGAATAGCACTGTGCCGCTCGGCGATATTCGCTGTAGATTGGCGTAAACAGTGCGCTAGTGTCGGGTTTGAGTTCACTGAACAGGTTGATAATAGCGCTGGAGATGCCATTGGTCAGCGTGACCTGGGATGGCTGCAGTTGAAAACGTTGCGCCAGCGCCTGCTTTAAGCGCAGCTGCTGTGAGTCGGGGTAGTGCGGCACCCGTGTTTGCGCCTGCTGAGTCAGCTGTGACCAGTCGATGGTCGGCTGGATTGGATTGATACTGGCGGAGAAGTCGAGCACCTGGTTAAGTGACTCTATGAGCGGCTGCTGCTCGCGGACGAATTGATAGACCTGGCCGCCATGCTGTTGCGCTAGTTTGGCCATATCAGGCGAAGTCCAGATAGTGGTAGCCGTAATCGCCGTCGGTACAGAGTTTGGCCTGTTGCAGATCGAGTTGAATCGGGGTGGTAAACAGCGGCCCGTTGGTGACGATGGTGTGAAACTCACCACCCTCCGCACAGACGTCAATCTGCAGCGCCTTGAGTTGGTTTACAGTCTGTTGATTCAGCGGTTTGCCTAAGAATTCAGCCGGCACCTTATCCGGCAGAATGGCGATAATGGTGGCTTCAAAACCCGCGTCGATAAAGTCGTCTACCAGGCTTTGGTGATCCATCTGCCACAGTGGAAACAGCGGGGTAATGCCGCAGAGTTTTCCCTGTTGTTCCTGCCAGTCGCGGTGCGCCTGCAGGTCAATGTCACCGAGTACGATATGCTGTTGACCCTGTTGTTTGCACTGTTGCAGGGCGTGCTGGTAGTTGCTTTGATAGTCACTCTGTGAGGTGGCCTGTAACAGCGACTCCAGCCCTAGACTGGCCGCCTGTTGTTCAATGAGCTTTTTAGGCAGTTGATGCGCCCGTGACAGGGTACCAGCCTCATTCATCATGGTCAGCAGTGTTTTGGGTTGGTGCCCGGCCTGCACCATCTTATAGAGGGAAAAGCAGGCGTCCTTGCCGCCGCTCCAGGAGCAACAGAAAGGGGTCGAGGCTGGCAGCGACTGCATTACAGGTCAACCCCTTTTTGTGCTTTGATGCCGCTCTTATAGGCGTGTTTCTCCTCTTTGATTTCGGAGACGGTATCGGCCAACTCACGCAGCTCCGCCAGTGCCGAACGGCCGGTCACCACCACATGCTGCATGGCGGGACGCTGCTGCAGGTCGTGCAGCACCTGAGTTTTATCGAGGTAGTCATAACTGAGCAGGTAAGTTAACTCATCCAGTACCACCAGATCATAGCTGTCGTCGCTTAACATCTGTTGAGCGATGCTCCAGCCACGTTCAGAGGTCTCAATGTCCTGCTGGCGGTTTTGGGTATCCCAGGTAAAACCGTCGCCCAGTACATGCCACTCGCAGTTTGGCTGTTGCGAGAAAAACGCCTCTTCGCCGGTATCGGTGCGGCTTTTAATAAACTGGCAGACACCGACTTTCATGCCGTGCCCCAAGGCGCGGGCCACCATGCCAAAGGCGGAGGTCGATTTGCCTTTGCCGTTGCCGGTAATCACCAGCAGTACGCCGCGCTCTTCATCGGCACGCTTGATGGATTCGTCAATCTGCGCTTTTTTGCGCTCCATTTTGACCTTATGGTATTGATCTTTTTTAGTGGAATCGGTTGGCATATCAAAGTCCTAAAATTGAGTCGAGTTTGGCTAAGTTTAAATGATTTTCCAGAGTATCGGCTAAGCGATTGATCTGCTGTTCACGATGTTGCTGCAGATCAAAAGGCTCGGAATCGGTCAGGCCTGCCCAGTTTAACAGTGCCTGCAAGGCTTCAGGCTGATCAAACAGTCCGTGCAGATAGCTGACCAGAATCTGGTTATCCGCCGAGATGGCGCCATCGGTATCGATTTTATCCAGAATAACGGCCGGTTTTAGGTCGCCAAAATCGGTCTGCCCTTGATGGATTTCATAACCTTTGACGGGCGCGGTTTTGTTCAAATTAAGCAGGCCTGTTCGATTTACCAGCTGTTTCTGTTGCTTCAGCGTGGTGGTGTAGTCAAAGATATTCAAACCGGCTGTTTGCAGCTGAGCGGACTCAATCTGTAAGGGGTCTAAAATCCATCTGCCCAGCATCTGCAAGCCGCCGCAGATACCGATCACTTTACCGCCATAGCGCAGATGTTTTTGCAGGTAGTCGCCCCAGTCTTGCTGTTTTAGCCAGCTAAGATCAAAAGCGACATTTTTACTGCCCGGCAGAATCACCAGATCCGCCGGCGGAATCGGCTGGTTGTGCTGAATAAATTCAAATTCGATCTGCGGATGCAGAGTCAAAGGGTCCAGATCGGTATGGTTGGAGATGTGCGGCAGCAGCGGGCAGACCACTCTGAATTTGGCATGTTGTTTGGGTTGCTCCGCCGAGCTGACCGCATCTTCCGAGTCGATATGAAAACCGTGCAGATAGGGCAGTACACCCAGCACCGGTTTTTGGGTCTGCTGTTCGAGCCAGTCCAGACCGTCCTGCAGCAGGGCGATATCGCCGCGAAAACGGTTGATAACAAAACCTTGAATACGATCCCTTTCAGATTCTGACAAGCAGGCCAGGGTGCCGACAATATGGGCGAAGACACCACCTTTGTCGATGTCGGCAATCAGAATCACCGGACAGTCAACTTCTTCGGCAAAGCCCATATTGGCAATGTCGCCTGCACGCAGATTAACTTCGGCCGGGCTGCCGGCGCCTTCAACCATAATCAGTGGATACTGCTTATGCAGAATTTGAAAGGAGTCGAACACCGCTTGCGCGGCCTTCGGTTTGTATTGATGGTAATCCAGCGCTTGCAGATTACCGATTGAGTGCCCCTGTAAAATAACCTGAGCACCGGTATCGGTAGTGGGTTTGAGTAGCACCGGATTCATATGCACCGAGAGTGGCACCTGAGCGGCCTGCGCCTGCAGAGCTTGCGCTCGGCCAATCTCACCGCCATCTTCGGTGACGGCACTGTTGAGTGCCATATTTTGTGGTTTAAACGGTGCCACCGATAAACCACGACGTTGCAGTAAACGGCACAACCCAGCCACCAAGGTGCTTTTTCCGGCATCGGAGGTGCAGCCTTGAACCATTAAAGCATTGACTGGGGTGTGGCTCATTTACAGTTTTCCTTGAATACCAAAGTGCAGCTGGGTACCGCCGTTTGAGTAGACGTTTTGTGGTGTCACGCCATCCGTTTCGTAAGTGGCAACCGCCTGGGTGTAGTCTTCACCAAACAGGTTCAGCACCTGCGCATACAAAGTGACACTGTCAGAAGCGAAGTAATTCACATTCAGGTCGGTGACAAAATACTCGCCAATCTGCGCACCTTGCTCATTGGCCTGATCATAGGTTTTGCCTTGGTACTGTGTATTCACACCGATATCCAGCTTATTGAAACCATCATACAGTAGATTCAGACCGATGGTCTGCT
>CAZNML010000015.1:10140-18754 GCA_964574275.1 uncultured Thiosulfatimonas sp.
AGTGATGTCATAACCGGACACCTCTTCCGGTTGCAGCTCACTGGTTGCTCCATAGGTCTGCTGGAACAGGGTAGGGGCGTTATAGGCTGTGCCGTAGTTGGCACCAATAAACACCTGGTCACTGAAGTGGTTTTTAACCCCTAACTTTCCGGTGATTTTATCGTCAAAGTTGTCAAACTGATCACTGCGCACAGAGGCCGTTACGATCAATGAATCCTGGTTGAAGCGGTTGGTATTGGTCAGTCCTAACCCTAAGTTGTTGTAGTCCTCGCCGCTGGTCTCGTTTTGATACTGGGTCTGAGTGGCAACATAGTCCAGGTTGTGGCCAGCGGCATACTCCATGCCACCTTTAATGCCGTAGCTGTTGGTGACCGCTGAGCTGTACTGCTGAATCTCATTTTGTGAAACAAAGATTCGGTTTTGGTAGTTGGCGTTGTGGTAGACATACTGCAGCTTTTTACGCGTATTCAGATAGTTAACACTGGCGTAGTCGGCCTGGTTTGGGTTGCTGCTATAGTCGTACTCTGAGTAACCGTCCGAGTTGGCAACACTGGCTTCAATGCGGTGCTGTTGATTGATATTGATGCCGGCATTCAGACTGAAATCGGTCTGTTTAAAGGCGTCGTTCTCGTAGCGGTCGTGATTTTGGTTTGCCTGTTTGATTGAGCTAAAACCATCGGTTGATACTTTGGAAAAAGAGAGGGAAAAATCCCCCTGCTCATTGGCAGAAGCCAACTGTCCAGCCAGTTTTTGCTGGTTAAATGAACCGCGTTCAAAAATAACACTGCCTTGCAGCCCTTGTTGCGACTTTTTAGTAATGATATTCACCACACCCGAGGAGGCGTTGGCGCCCCAGATACCGGACTGTGGGCCTTTCAGGATCTCAATGCGTTCAACATTGCTCAGCAGTAAGTTACCTAAAATGGCACCACCGGTTCCCATTGGGTTGGTCATCTCTGTACCGTCGATCAGTACCAGCAGATTTTTAGTGCTTTGGCCGCGTACTAGAGCAGAGGTGGTATTGCCTAATCCGCCGTTACGCACAATGCTTAAGCCGTTTACAGAATTTAAAGCATCGCTCAGGGTACGATAGTGGTTGTCCTCAATCTCTGTAGCAGTAATGACTTCTGCACTGGCAGTGACACTATGTAAATTTTGATTGGAGTGTCCGGCAGAGACAAAAACATCGGTCAGTTCTGTGGCAACAGAGGAGCTGGAGTAGATCGCTGCAAAAATGGCAGTTGATAGTGTTAAATTTTTCATTATTTTCCTTCGTAATAGATGGTTCGATATTACAAAGGCAAGACGGGCTTAGAAAAATCGAATGAATTTCCAAGTCTAGATAAATTACTTTGGCACGCGCTGCTATTTATAAGGTTATTTATAGCTAACAGGGGTGAATTTGGCTTATCTCCGCATTGCCCACCGCAATCGGGGTTGCCAGTTAATTAATAACCGGCTTTTTTCTGGCCGGTATCCGGGCTTAAGAGCGTTTTCAGATCGCCTTCTCGGAAAAAATCCAATGGCGTCATGATCTGTTTTCTCTATCACCGTTGCGGGGGCAGCGTTGGAATTGATCGGCTAAACCGAATCGCACCAAACTTCCCGTTTAACCTGAAACACATAATGTGATCCAAGCACCAGAAAAACCAGAATTGTACGCAGTTATGTGCTTATAGGCAAGTCCAACTGGGAGTGAATGACGAGTGTCTGTAACATAATATTTTTATTTAAGTAATTGCACTTATTGGTATTTGCAGTAATATTAAATTTCACTGTGCAGTTATCAAAGGGTGAGGTATGCGAGTTGTCTCTTTAGTGAATGGATCGCTTTTATCTGAAGCAGCCTGTCTGTATGCGATCACTTATGCCAAATCGGTGAAGTTGCCATTGACTTTGCTGTTCATTGATAATGGCGAGGATTCATTGGAGCGCTTTCATCACTCGGAATCTTCCCTAAAAGCGTTGGCCAACGCCCAAGAGGTTGAGGTGGAGAGTGTCATTCTGCAAGGCGACCTACTGGAAAAGTTGCGCTATTTTGTCCAGCTCTATGCGGTTGACACCCTTTTCTGTGCCACTCGAAAACTTTCCAATAAGCACTCTATTAGCGATCGAATTATTCGCGCCAAACTTGAGACTGGTATTGCGGTGGTCAAGATCAAGAGTATCCCGCTGGTCAGATCCTATAAACGGGTGATGTTGTGCGCTGGCAGCTGCATTAACCCGCACGCCTACCTATTGTGGCTGGGTCTACTGAATGGTGAACAGACGCTTGGCAAACTGTTTGTACAGAATGGCCGCTTTGCCTCCAAGGCATCAACCAAGTCAGGCCTGAAATATGCCGCAGCTCCCTATGTGCAGCTCGCCCAAATGCTCAACCACTCTATTGAGGTGGTCAACACCTTAAAACCGATTAATCCCGAAGAGATGAATAACTATCTGGTGGCTAATGATTTGGATTTGGTGGTCTATGATGCACAGCAGTATGCCAAGAAAGTACTGAATCAGCTGACGGACGTCTCTTCGACCAATAGTATTATGTACTACTGCTGGAAAGTCTAAAGATGATTTTTGAGCTGTCAGCCGAGCAACTTTTAAAGTCGTTACAAACCAGTGAATCCGGTCTGCCTGAAGAGGAGGTTGCTCGGCGTTTGTATGATTTTGGTCCTAATAAGCTGGCTCAGAAGGTAAAAAAAGACTATCGCATAGAGTACCTTAAAGAGTACATCACCTTTTTCCCGATTCTATTAGAGATTGCCGCCGTATTGGCGCTGGTGGCAGACTATTTTCAGCCGGGAGAGGGCAATGATATCCTGGCTTACGCGGTGTTTGCAGCGGTTTTTTTGAATGCGACCTTTACTTTTTGGCAGAAATTCAAGGCCGATAAGGCGATGGAAGCACTGCTGAAGATGGTGAAGTCTGAGGCAAAGGTGATTCGCGCCGGTGTCTTGCAAACCATTGATGCCACTCAAGTTGTTCCCGGTGATATTTTACAGTTGGAAGAGGGCGACAAGGTGGCTGCCGATTCGGTACTGCTGGATGTGAATGAGCTCTATGTCAATCTGTCGGTTTTGACCGGCGAGTCGTTGGCGGTGGAGCGCCATCTGTCGCCGGGTGATGCTAAACGTGAGCTGGATGCCAAAAATATGGTGTTTGCAGGTTCGGTAATCACTAACGGTAATGCGCTTGCTGTGGTCGTCACGACGGGAAATGCCACCGAATTTGGCAAGATCGCCAAAATGACGTCCGAAGTGGTCGCCACGCAGACTCCGATCGAAAAAGAGATCAAACATATGACCACCTTGCTGACGCTGTTGGCGTTGGCGGCGGGGCTGGTGTTTTTCCTGTTGGGCTGGTTTTCAGACAGAGGGCTGTTGATCTCCGCCATCTTCGCCCTGTCTCTGATTGTGGCCAATGTTCCAGAGGGGCTGTTGCCAACCATTACTCTGTCACTGTCTTTGGCTTCTCAGCGTATGGCGCGGCGTCAGGCTCTGATCAAGAACCTCAACTCGGTTGAAACCTTAGGTTCAGCTACTGTGATTTGTACCGATAAAACGGGTACCCTCACTCAAAATGAGATGACGGCACACGTGGTCTGTCTGGCCGATGGCAGTGAAATTGAACTGGATGGCATCGGGTATTTTGAACCAGGAGGCTATGAATTTACTCGGCAAACTTCAGACAATAGCCTTGACCATCTTAAGCAGTGCGTGACGGTGGCGGCCATCAATACTCACGCCTCAGTGAATCCGATGCAGAAAAGAGTGATCGGTGACCCGACCGAAGCCGCCTTAGTAGTTGCCGCTCAAAAAGTGATGGGCAGTGAAGCAGGCCTGTTGGATTTTTCCAACTGGGAAAAGCTTAAAGAGTATGCATTCAGTTCCGAGCGTAAGATGATGTCGACTTTGGTTAAACAGGATGGCAGAGAGCGTTTGTTTGTCAAGGGAGCGGTAGAGTCGGTTCTGCCACTGTGTACGCAGCTGCAGGGTCAAGCGTTGCAGCCTTTAGACTCTGAGAGCAGGGCGTTAATTGAAACACGCAACCAGAGTCTGGCGCAGCAGGCTTACCGGGTGTTGGCCATTGCGCTGAAAGAGGGGGATGGTGAGGATGGCTTAACTTTTCTTGGATTGGTTGGCATGATCGATCCTCCTCGAGCCGGGGTGAAAAAGGCGGTTGCTGAATGTTATTCGGCGCAGATTAAAGTGATGATGATTACCGGGGATAACCCGGTAACGGCCAGCGCCGTCGCCAATAGTATTGGTCTGAAGGTGGATGAGGTATTGACCGGGCAGGAGCTGGATGGCTTCTCCAATACCGATTTAAAGGCTGAGTTACGTGACAAGCATCTGCTGTTTGCGCGTATGGCCTCGGCCCAGAAACTGCGTATTGCTCAACTGCTGCAGGCCAATGGACAAGTGGTGGCCATGACCGGAGACGGTGTGAATGATTCTCCCGCGCTCAAACAGGCTGATATCGGTATTGCCATGGGTTCGGGCACCGATGTCGCCAAAGAGGCGGCGGATATGGTGCTGTTGGATGATAACTTCAAGTCAATTGTGGCGGCGGTGGAGGAGGGGCGTACCGTTTACTTCAATATCAAAAAGCTGACCACCTATATTTTAAGTTCCAATGTTCCTGAAATCGTGCCTTATGTATTGCAGTTCTTCCTGAAGATTCCGATGCCGTTGTCGGTGATTCAGATTCTGCTGATTGATCTGGGTTCCGACCAGTTGCCAGGATTGGGTTTGGGGGCGGAGAAACCGGAGAGGCATATTATGCAGCGCCCGCCGGTGAGTAGGGGGGAGAAGATTCTCGACTGGGAGGTGTTTAAGCGCGGTTACTTTATGAATGGCGTGTTTGAAGGGATGGCGGCCATGTTCGCTTTTTTGGGCTTTCTGTTCCTCAATGGTTGGCAGTATGGCGATTTGGATATCGAAAATGAGTTTCACCGTCAGGCAATGACCATGACTCTGCTCGGGGCGATTACCTGTCAGATGGCGAATGTGTTTACCCTGCGCTCCTGGGAGGACAATATCTGGAACCTGACGAGCGTGAATAAGATGATCTGGTTTGGTGTCGCTATGGAGGCGCTGTTTATTGTCGCAATTTTGTATGTGCCAATGGTGCAGACCGTGTTTAATACGGCGACGGTGCCGCTGGAATATTTATGGCTACTGCTGCCGTTCCCAGTTCTGCTACTGCTTAACCATGAACGTTACAAAACCCGCCAGAAAGCCAAATGGCAAGCTCAAATAGCGCAAAATATTCAGTGAATAATGCCTGAACTGAGCTGCCCGGTTTGTCAAAGGTGGCGGATCGGTTAGAATAGCGGCCTTTAAAATTATGAATAGGCAAAAGTTATGGCGGGTTCCCTGTTTGATCAGCTGAAAAAATCGGGTTTGGTGGATGATAAGAAGGCCAAACAAGTTCAACGACAGAAACAGCAGCAGTCCAAAAAGAACCGAGCGAATAAGGCGAAAAAAGGCCAGGCGCTTGAGAGCGATGCGGCCAAGCTGGCAGCCAAAGCGGCAGCAGAAAAGGCGGAACGTGATCGTCAGCTTAATCAGCAGCGTCAGCAGCAACAGAACCTGAAAGCGCAGCAAGCCGAGCTGAAACAGATTATTGCCTCAAATCAGCTCAAAGGTTTTGAAGGTGATATCAGCTACAACTTTGCCGATAATAACAAAGTTAAAACGTTAAACGTGAACGCTAAAACCCATAAACAGCTGGTCGCTGAAACGCTGCGCATTGCGCGTTTTAATGGCGGTTATGCGCTGATTCCGGCCCAGGCGGTGGAGAAGATCACGCAGCGTGATGCATCGCTTTTGATTCCTCTAAGCACAGCGGATGATGGATTGTCGGACGAGGAGCGCGACTACTACGCGAAGTTTGAAATTCCGGACGATCTGGTCTGGTAATTGATTCTGGCGGCCGCAGTGGCCGCCAGCAAGCTTCGGCTCCTGGTTGAGCCTCTTAGTAGCTTCTGCTCTCCACGAAGCTACTCTCCACGTCGGCGTTTGATCTCGGCAAAGGCGGCATTGATGTCCTGCATCTTCTCATTCGCCTGTTTGATCTCTTCATCATCCAGACCCTGGCCGTGCATAAAGTCCGGGTGGTTCTGTTTCACCAGTTTGCGGTAGGCTTTTTTGATGGTTGAAAACTCATCGGACTCCTTACAGCCCAATACTTCATACGGATCGGTATCCTGATAGGTGCTGGCATAAGAGCCGCTTGCGCCGCCGCGCACCTGTTCAATATACTGTTTAACCTCATCTTCACTGAACTCCAACAGCGCACCGATTTCATAGATCAGCGCCGAGGTATTGTCGGACAGGCCATCCAGAGTGGCGAACGAGATGATCTGCAGCAAGGCACCGCGTCGCACCTCGACCGCCGCCTTGGCGAGAGACTGGCAGTAGTAGGAGGTTGGCTTGTCATCTTTTTTGGCCTGGTTGGCTAAGGCAAACAGTTTCTTTTTGGTAACCTCAACCACCGCTTTCGGCAGGCCTGCCTGTCCCATGGCGTGCGCGATCGACTTGATGGTATCGCTCATAAACTCAATTTCAAGGCGGCTGATCTGGCCATCGCTCTTGGCGACCTTGGCCATCAGGGCGATGATCTCTTCGGGCACACTTAAACGCGATTTACTGTACTGATTGCTGGTGAAGTTTTTATAGGCCTGATCAAAGCTTTCACTGTTTTTGACCGATTTATAGGCATCAACGCCAATATCGACCGTTTTACGGGAGCCTCTAAACAGCAGGTGAATTAACTTCAAAAAGATAAAAACGCTGACTAGCAGTAAGCCTTTGATTAAACGCAGAATAAGACGCAAAGTAGGGTGCCTATATTGATATGGGAAGAGAGATCATAACGGATTTGAGTGTTGAAATCCGCTTAAGTGCGATAGATGGTTTCGATCAGATGAAAACCAAATTTGGTTTTGATCGGGCCATGCACCGTCAAAACCGGTTTCTTGAACACCACATTGTCAAACGCTTTGACCATCTGTCCCGGGCCAAATTCACCCAGATTGCCGCCCTGTTTTTTCGAGGGACACAAAGAGTGCTTTTTAGCCAGAGTGCCAAAGTCTTTGCCTTTGGCCAGTTGCTGTTTGATTTTTTCCGCTTCGTCTTTGGTTTTGACCAAAATGTGTCGTGCGCAGGCTGTAGCCATGGTTATTCGTCCTAGCCGATCATGTATGGAGATAGGGGAATAATAGGGTCAGCCACTGCGTTTTTCAACTGTAATCGTTAGCATACACAGAACAATAGCGCATCGCTTGCTGGCCTCTGTAAAAGCTTTGCTTATCTCTGTAAGCCGAATCACAATTAATGTTATAATTTCTGCTATTTATTTTTGAGCAGGCCTGGTGGTTTTTCAGGTTTGTAAACTCCGTACTTAGACAGGTTTTTTAGTAGATGAGTAACAACGCTAAAACTGAGACAGTTGAACGCCCAGTTAATTTTATTCGTAACATTATTAATGATGATTTAGACAGCCAGTTGCACGACAAAGTGCATACGCGTTTCCCGCCGGAGCCGAACGGTTACCTGCATATCGGTCACGCCAAATCGATCTGTCTGAATTTTGGTCTGGCACAAGACTACCAAGGGCTGTGTAACCTGCGTTTTGATGATACCAACCCGGCCAAAGAGGACATGGAGTATGTTGACTCAATCAAGCAGGATGTCAGCTGGCTTGGTTTCGAGTGGGCGGGGGCGATCTGCTACTCTTCAAACTACTTTGATCTGTTCTATCAGTATGCGGTGGAGTTAATTAACAAAGGTCTGGCTTATGTCTGCTTCTTGAATGCGGATGAGTCGCGCGAATACCGTGGTTCTCTAAAAGAGCCGGGTAAAGACAGCCCCTACCGTGATACCTCGGTGGAAGAGAATTTGGCGCTGTTTGAGAAGATGAAAAACGGCGAATTCAAAGAGGGTGAGTGTGTATTGCGTGCCAAAATCGATATGGCGTCGTCTTTTATGTGCATGCGTGATCCGACACTGTACCGTATCCGTTTCGAGACCCACCACCAGACCGGTGACAAGTGGTGCATCTACCCGATGTATGACTTTGCCCACTGTATCTCCGACGCAATTGAGAACATTAGCCACTCGCTGTGTACGCTGGAGTTTCAGGACAACCGCCGTCTGTATGACTGGGTGCTGGATAATCTGGATGACTACACGAAACCTGATCGTCCACATCAGTATGAGTTTTCGCGTCTGAATCTGGAATATACGGTGATGTCGAAGCGTAAGCTGCACCAGTTGGTGGATGACAAGCTGGTTGAGGGTTGGAATGATCCGCGTATGCCGACGATCTCCGGTATGCGCCGTCGTGGTTATACACCGGCGTCGATTCGTGACTTTGCTGAACGCATCGGTATCTCTAAAGTCGACAGTATGACCGAGATGGGCATTCTGGAAGCGGCAGTGCGTGATGACCTCAACAAGGTGGCGCCGCGCTCAATGGCGGTATTGGATCCGATTAAACTGGTGATTGAAAACTACCAAGGTGAGCCAGAGGTGTTAATGGCGCCGGTTCATCCGCAGAATGAAGCGATGGGTAAACGCGAGATCTTCTTTGGCCGTGAGCTGTATATTGATCG
>CAZNML010000015.1:18854-20039 GCA_964574275.1 uncultured Thiosulfatimonas sp.
TGCCGGCTGAGTTCAGACTGTATGATCGTCTGTTTACGGTAGAGAACCCGGCTAAAGAGGACGACTTTGAAGCGGTCATCAACCCGGAATCATTAACGATTAAACACGGTTTTGTCGAGCCAGGCCTGTTGAATTCAGAACCCGAGAAAGCCTACCAGTTTGAGCGTGAAGGTTATTTCTGTCGCGATAACCAGTCGGGCGACAAGCAGGTTTATAACCGTACGGTTGCTTTGCGCGATACTTGGAGTCAGAAATAATATGTTGATCTGTGGTGTTGAATTAACCGGTAAAGATGCGGTCATTAGCCTGTTAAAAGAGGAAGACGGTATGTTTTATCTGCCGGAGTGCCGTGTTAGACGTATTCAGTGTAAAAGTGCAGACAGCACCAGCGAGCTGAAGTACTTTCAGAAAACCTTTGAGAAGCTGGCGGAAGATTACAAGATCGAACGCGTGGTGATCAGGGAGCGTATGAAAAAAGGCAAGTTTGCCGGTGGTGCCGACGGCTTTAAACTGGAAGCCGCGCTGCAGCTGTCGAGCTTGAAGGTCTCATTGATCTCATCAACCGAAGTCAAAGCCAACTTGAAGCACTATCCGATGCCGATCAAGTTTGAAGAGACCGGTTTGAAGAAGTTTCAGGAGCAATCTTTTACCACCGCGTTTGCCTATATCGCCGGTAAACACGAGTGGTAGTTAAGCTTTAGGTTGCAGCGCAGAGTTTGTAGCTGACTAAACTTGAGACTTAACAACAGGGCGCCTAGCGCCTTTTTTGTTTATAGTAAACCTTAAAAACGAGCAGGCCTGATCAATTTGAACAGGTTTGAAAACAGATCATTGCCAGCTTTAATTTAACAGGGCTGGCGGTGGTCAAACCCATATTTAAAAGAAGTATTCCATGTCACAATCCACTTTTGATCATTTAGAACTGCCATTTTCGCAAATGGAGAACTTGCGTACGCTGGGTTACTCCCATATGACGCCGATTCAGGAGGAGGCGCTGCCTTTAGCGTTAGGTGGCCATGATCTGATCGCTCAGGCGAAGACCGGTAGCGGTAAAACCGCCGCGTTTGGTATTCCACTGCTGAATAAGGTGGATGTGAAACGCTTTGTGGTGCAGGGCCTGGTGATCTGCCCAACGCGTGAGTTAAGCAATCAGGTGGCGGAAGAGCTGCGTCGTCTGGCACGTTA
>CAZNML010000015.1:20139-29013 GCA_964574275.1 uncultured Thiosulfatimonas sp.
CAGAAGAATCCAATGGAGATTGCGGTAGAAGCGCAGCATGATATGGAGACCATTGATCAGCAGTTCTATATCTGTCACCACAAGGAGAAGTTACCCGGCCTGGTGCGCATTCTGGCATCCAGAGAGTATGAGCATGCGATGATCTTCTGCAATACCAAAAAACTGGTGCAGGATGTGGTCGACTTCCTGGATGAAAAAGGCTTCAATGCGGTGGCTTTGCATGGCGATATGGAACAGCGTGAACGCGAGCAGGTATTGATGCAGTTCAAGCATCACAGTACCAATCTGTTGGTGGCGACCGATGTGGCGGCACGTGGTCTGGATATTGAAGCCCTGCCGGCGGTGATCAATTTTGAGCTGCCGCGTGATGGTGATACTTATGTGCACCGTATCGGCCGCACCGGGCGCGCCGGTATGGAGGGGACGGCTATTACTCTGTTTACTGAGAAAGAGAGTTACAAGTTGGAGACTCTGGGTCGCATGCAGGGCCATGCAATGGAGTATGAGTCGATTGAGCGTCTGCCGCAGAAACGCAAGAACCGCGTCGAACCCAAATACCTGACGCTGTATATCTCCGGTGGCCGCCGAGACAAGGTGCGCCGTGGTGATGTGCTGGGAGCAATTGTTAAAGAGGCGGGTGTTGCCGGTGAACATGTCGGTAAAATCGATGTGGTTGATCACTCAACCTATGTGGCCATAGAGCGTGATTACGCCCATCAGGTGGTAACCCGTCTGAATAAAGGCAAGATCAAAGGGCGCCGCTTTAAAGTCGGGCGTTTATAAGTCATTTATAGCTCACGGCTGTAACGGCTGTTTGTAATCACAAAAAACGGAGCTATAAGCTCCGTTTTTTGTCTGTGGCCCAATAATTACGTTTACTCACCTTGCAAGCTTTTTAATTCTAAGTTTCCAGTAAATCCAGCAGCGGTTTGAGTGCGTAGAAAAGCGGAATAGGATAGAATTAAAACCACTATTTTTAAAAGTTATATTCTATAAAGAGGCTTAAGTGGCTAAAGTTCGCTCCAGAAAGCAGATAGTGTTGATCGCTTTGACGATTTTTGTCATCGGCTTAGTGCTGACTCAGCTTCGATATCTGACTTTAGTTGGCGAACATGAGCAGAGTCTGGATCAGCACTTTCAGCGTTATGCCAGTCAATACTTCTCAGCCATCGAACGAGCCATGCAGACAGAAATTGACCGTGTCAATAGTCTCTCTGCCGTATTTAAAGTCTCTGATGAGGTAAGTCGGGGTGAGTTTACCAGTTACGCTCAGGTTTTAACCGCCTCCGATCACGCTATACAGGCACTGGAGTGGCTGCCGCTTATCTCAAATGAGCTGCGCCAACAGTATGAGGCTTCTATTCGACAGGAGGGATTTCACGGCTTTAGAATCACTGCGATGACAGCCGATGGTCTGCAGGAGGCGCCGGAGTCTGAATATTACATACCGGTCAACTATATCTATCCGTTTGAACCTAATGAAACCGCGTTCGGTTTTGATGTTAAATCGGTGTTAACCGAAAAAATTGCCATTGATGAAGCGACGCGGCTTGATGAGGTGGTAATGACCGCACCAATCCATCTGGTGCAAGAGACCGGTGAGCAAAAGGCCGCGTTACTCTATAAGCCTGTTTTCTATAAAAAACGTGCTCAGGGCGTGAAGGGCTATGTACTGCTCATTCTAAGGATGGGGGAGTTTATCAAGTTTTTGCAACAGGATTACTTTTTAAATTCTGAGATGCACTACAGTATTCTTGACATCAGTGATGAGGTAAAAGGCAAGCAGGCCTATTTTTATAAAGAGCAGTCCTCGCTCTCTGCTCATTCACCCTTTTATAAATCATCTTCTCACGTCATGCATATCGGTAACCGAACCTGGTCATTGAGCGTGGCCGGTGATGTGAGGCGTTTGCCAGAGTATCAAACGAAACAGATGACGGGCCGTCCACTGGTGAGCGGAACCATTATGAGTCTGCTGGCAGCCCTGTTGTTGTTTGGTCTGATGAGTTTTCGTCGTGAGACGCGTTTAAGTGAAATGGAGATTGAAAAAGAGAAAAACCGTTACCAGAGTTTGCTGGAACAGAACTCGGATGCGTTTTTTCTAATTGATGCTCAGGGAGTCATTGTTAATATCAATGATGAAGCCTGTCATATGCTCGGTTATGCCCGAGAGCGCTTAATTGGTCTTGAAATGCAACAGATCGACAGCAAGTTTTCAGAGCATGAACTGAAGGACCTATATAAAAACCTGGCGTTGAATGAACGTATCCTCATTGAGAGCACCTACCTGCGTCAGGATGGCGTGGAGCTTGCCGTTGAGATCAGTATGACCAAATCTGAAATAGATGGTCAGCTCTATGTCAGCTCATTCGCTCGAGATTTAAGTGAGCGCCTGAAGTTCCAGGCACTGTCCGTTGATAACACCGCTCTGCAGGAGGCACTGAAGCAGTACACCCACGAGCTGGAAGAGCAGAAAAGTGCGTTTGAGACGGTATTTGAAAAATCGACCGATGGTATTTTTATCTCTTCCGGCAGGCATGTAATAGACTGCAATGAGGCTACGGTAAAAGTATTTGGTTACGCTTCAAAAGCGGAGCTGCTTAAGCAGCCTAACCATGTGTTTGCGCCTAAATATCAACCCGATGGACAGAAGTCTCACCGCAAGGGCAATCGTATGTTGATGCTCTGTCTGCAAAACGGTACGCATACCTATGAGTGGGTCAATCGTCGCAAAAACGGTGAGCTGTTTTGGACAGATGTGGTACTAACCCGTTTAGAGCTGAACGGTGAAACGCGTATTCATATCGCCTTCCGCGATATTTCCAAACGTAAACAGCTTGAAAAGGATCTGATTATGGCCAAAGAGCGTGCGGAGCAGGCCAACCTTGCCAAGTCGGAGTTTTTGGCCAATATGTCACACGAAATTCGTACCCCTCTGCATGGTATTCTCAGCTATGCCAATATTGGCTTGGATCGTATTGAGTCGTATGAAAGAGCGAAACTGAAACGTTACTTTGAATTGATTGATGTCAGTGGCCAGCGCCTGATGTTCCTGCTTAATGAACTGCTTGACTCTGCCAAGCTGGAGACCGGCAAGATGCAGTTTAACTTTGCGCTACAGGACTTAAAGGCGGCCATCCTGTTAGCTATATCCGAGCAGGACTCTGTTGCACAGCAGAAGAGTATTACCTTTAACTACCCGAGTGTGAAGCAGACGGCCTATTTTGACCTACAGCGTATTCAGCAGGTATTGGCCAACTTAATCTCCAATGCGATCAAGTTCTCCAGCTCTGGAGATCGCATTGAGATCGATTATCAGGTGCAAGACAATGGGCTGTTACTGGTTTCGGTTCGCGACTACGGCGCTGGGATTAAAGAGGAGCTGTTAGAGGCTATTTTCGACAAATTCATCCAGAGTCGCCAGCACCATCAAAGCATACCGGGCACCGGGCTGGGGCTGTCAATCTGTAAAGAGATTTTAGAGGCTCATGGTGGAGAGATCTGGGCGGAAAACAGTGCTGACGGTGGCGCTATCTTTAAATTTACCCTGCCGATAGATAAGCCGGAAGCAGAACAAGTTAAGGAGCACAACGGTGAGTAAACACGCCTATATTTTAGCGGTCGATGATGAACCGATTAACCGTTATGTGTTAGAAGACCTGCTGGAACAGAGTTTTGAGCTGCAGCTGTTAGACAGTGGCCAGGCCTGTTTGAATTCTGTAGAGCAGCGTAAACCGGATCTGATTCTGCTGGATATCAGTATGCCTGATATGGATGGTTATGAGGTGTGCAGACGTCTGCAGGGCGATCCAAATACCGCGGATATCCCGATTATTTTTCTAACGGCCAGGGCTCAGGTATCGGATGAACAGCAGGGGCTGAAACTGGGGGCGGTTGACTACATTACCAAACCTTTTTCAGAGGCGTTGCTATTGGCGCGTATGGAGACGCAGTTGAGTCTGTCGCACTCTAAACGTCTGTTGGCTGAGCAATACCGGGAGTTACAGCAGGAGCGTGCTTATATTGAGCGCATTATTATTAATATGCGTGAAGAGGTCGACTTTGTGGATGACGCTATCCGCTATCTGGTGACGCCGATTGAGAAGACCAATGGGGATCTTCTACTGTCAGCCGAATGTGGGCAACACCGCTATTTTTTAATAGGTGACTTTACCGGGCACGGACTGGCCGCTGCCATGGGCGGGCCTTTGGTCTCCTCCCTGTTCTATATGCTGGCAAATGAACAGCAGCCGCTGGAGGTGATTATTGATGTTCTGAATAAGGAGCTGTTTAAGAAGTTTCCGCGGGATCTGTTTATGGCAGGCCTGTTTATTGATTGGGATCTACAGGCGCAGCAGGTCCGACTTTGGAATCTGGGTATCTCGGATGTATTTCATTATCGTCAAAACAGGCTGCTTAGCACGGTGCAATCAACCAACCTCGCTTTGGGGATTATGGAGAGTTATAGCCCTCTAGAACCCAGTGCCGTGATTGAGGTGGAGCCCTCCGATCGCTTGTATGGCTACTCCGATGGTCTGATTGAGGCCAAGTCGGAGTCGGGTGAGATGTTTGGTAAAACCCGTTTAAAACAGCTGTTAGAGCAGATTCAACAGCAGCAACTGGAGTTAACAGAGCTGAATCGACACCTCAATGAGTTCGCTGCTGAAAATGGTATTAGCGATGACATCACACTATTGGAGATTGCGTTTTAACTCCCCAGGTCTTGTGTCTGAGTCACAGCTGGCTTATGAGTGCATGTCATCTTTATACTTGTCTGCAATTTTCTGAGTGTAGTTAAATGAGAGCCACAAAGCGGGGAAGGTGGCTGCAAAGGTAAACAGGGCGGTTAGCAGGCTATCCTGTATCGAGCTGCCCTGATAGATGACAATGCCTGCCACGACAAAGCTGATCAGTATACTGTTACGCAGTGCGCGTTTAACGGGTGAAAGTTGCATTTTTAATCTCCAACTGGGTGCGTATATAAGGTTGTTAAGTGCCGCCTCTGAATTTGGCACAAGGGGCTGGCTGTATTTAAAGGGGTTGGCTTGTCTACTTTAACAGCAAGGACTGCAGACAACGCAGATAGGCCTGCTCATCCGGTTCCACCTGATCACGTTGTGCCGTCCATAAGGATTCGCCTAAACAGTCCATCATAGCGTGTTCGGTTGCATGCACATCACCCAGACGCTCGCCTAACTGCTGATAGACCGCCTGGATTCCGGCAGGGCGGTCCATTGACACCTGTTCCTGTAAACCGAGGTGCATCCCCATATGCAGAAAGGGATTGGTTTCACCGTCTTCCGGTTTGTACTCGTTACCTAAATGGCTCTCATTGGTGAGCATGGCCTGGTACTCCGGGTGCAGGTCAATTACCCGAGCCACCATCTGTTCCATCGCATCCATCGGCTGACCGGTGATATTTTTTTTCCAGGTATCGACATAGAATTGACGCAGTCGATCACGTTCTGAGGTATAAAACATAAGCTTCTTGATTTACTCTCTTATTCGGTTTTCTCTTTAAATTCACATAGATCATAGATGCAACAGGCACCGCAGCGCGGTTTGCGTGCAGTACAGGTATAGCGACCGTGCAGGATTAATAGATGGTGAGCCGGAATCAGATACTGTTTAGGTACAAATTTAAGCAGATTTTTTTCTACTTCAAGTACGTTTTTACCGGGGGCTAATTTAGTGCGGTTAGAGACACGGAAGATATGTGTGTCCACTGCCATAGTTGGATGACCAAAAGCGGTATTAAGCACGACATTGGCGGTTTTACGGCCGACACCCGGTAGCGCTTCCAAATCGGTGCGGTTGTCCGGCACCTCGGAGTTGTGCAGCTCCATCAGCATCTTGCAGGTTTTAATAATATTGGCACCTTTGGTGTTGAACAGCCCAATGGTCTTAATGTACTGTTTTAGGCCGTCTTCACCTAAAGCGTAGATTGCTTCCGGAGTATTGGCCACAGGAAACAGTTTGTCGGTGGCAATATTGACGCCCTTATCGGTCGCCTGCGCAGAGAGAATGACGGCGATCAGCAGCTCAAACGGCGTGGAGTAGTTTAACTCCGTTTCCGGATCAGGAATGGCCTCGCTGAGGCGTTCAAAAATTTCGAGACGTTTCTGTTTGTTCATGTAGGCAGGCCTGTTGATTTAGCGGATACGATTAGGAGTTTTTAAGCGGCGACACCACCGCTACCTGAATACCCAGGTCTTGCTGTTTTTTGGCCACTTTTTTTGCATCGATGTAGTTTTTCAGAGCGATTAACAGTCCTAAACCGATAAAAGCACCGGGCGGTAGAATGGCTAACAGCGCCCCTTTATAGTCATCACTAAAGTGGATGGTCCACTCGCGCGCACTCTCGCCAAACATCAGGTAGGCCTGGTCAAACAGCGTGCCGTTACCGATCATTTCACGCATAGCGCCCAGCAACACCAGAATAAACAGGAAGCCCAGTCCCATAAAGAAGGCGTCGACCACCGCTTTGTCTACTGTGTTTTTAGAGGCGTAAGCTTCAGCACGTCCTAAAATGGCGCAGTTGGTCACAATAAGTGGAATGAAAATACCTAGAATGCCATGCAAAGTATTGAAGTAGGCACTCATTAGCAGGTCAATAATGGTGACGGCGGTGGCGATAATGGCGATATAGACCGGAATGCGAATCTCATCCGAGACGTGGTTACGAATCAGTGATACCAGAATGTTTGAGGTTAATAGTACAAACAGGGTAGCTAGACCTAACCCCAGACCATTGATGGTGTTGTTGGAGACCGCTAATAGCGGGCATAAACCCAGCAGGGCGACTAAAGCCTGGTTATTATTCCACAGGCCATTTTCGGCGATGAGCTTGTAATCCTGCCAACGGGATTTTTTAGGGGATGACGTATCTTGTGCAACGGTGTCGGCGCTCGCATTACTCATATAAAAAATCCTTCTGTTCATTCACAAAAATCAGGGTGCGTTTAACAGCCGCAACCACAGCGCGTGGCGTAATGGTGGCACCGGTGAACTGATCAAAGTCACCGCCGTCTCTCTTCACCGCCCAGCGCGGGTCGTTATCATCGCGTACATTACGGCCATCAAACTCTAAAATCCATTTGTCCTTATGGAGTTCAATTTTGTCACCCAAGCCCGGCGTCTCCTTGTGCTTTAAAACACGCACCCCGGAGACACGCCCATCAGCCAGAACGCCAATCAGCAGGTAGATATTTCCGCTGTAACCATCAGGGGCAATGCTGGTTAATACCACGCCTGCTGCCTGGCCCTGTTCACGGGCGCGATAAACGGTCACTGGTTCCTCGCTGCCAAGTATTTTAAGCAGCTCCGGGTTCTCAATCATCCGGGTATCCGCCAGCGGATCGTTATCGTAGAGCTCAGAGGGCATCACCTGGTTAAGCGTGTCCAACAGGTTCTGGCGTTCCGCCTGTGCCACAATCGGATCGGTAATGTATTTAACACCGAGCAATAGAACAATGCTGACCAATACAAACAGGCTTAATTTCCCTGCTGAAGCGAGCATGATGCTGATCAGGTTTGGCGATTTGGAGACTTCACTCATGCTGGCCTCCTAACGCTGATGGCCAAACACACGTGGCTGTGTGTACTGATCAATCAGCGGTACGGCAATGTTCATTAAGATAATGGCAAAGGCGATGCCGTCCGGGAAAGCCCCCCATTCACGTATGACGAACACTAAAACCCCAATTCCACAGGCGTAGATAAACTTGCCTTTAGGTGTGGTGCTGGCGGTAACCGGGTCGGTAATAATAAAGAAAGCGGCGAGCATGGTGCCCCCGGTGAACAGCATAAAACTGGCTGGTGGGTAAACACTCGGATCATACTGGTTGAACAGGAAGCTGATCAGTGCCAAAGAGCCTAAAAAACCGACCGGAAACTGCCAGCTAATGGTGCGGGTGTAGATCATCCATAAACCACCAATGAAAAAAGCCACATTGACCCAGCCCCAGCTGCTTAAGCCAAACAGTGAGCTTTGGGCATCATGTCGAATGGTATCCGTGACATTGATGCCTTGGGTCAGGCCTGAGCGGACCTCATTCAGCGGTGTCGCACCCGTAATGGCATCGAGCGGTATGCCCGGTACCTGACCGGTAAAGATATAGTGCGCCGACTCTATGAAACCTAAAGTGTGTCCACTCAGAGCCTGAGGCAGAGTCCACTGTGTCATCTCCACCGGGAAAGAGATCAGCAGGAAGGCATAACCCAGCATGGCCGGGTTAAAGGGGTTGTAGCCTAAGCCTCCATACAGATGTTTACCAAAAATCAACGCAAAGGCGCTACCGGTAATAATGATCCACCATGGCGCTTCGGGCGGGATACAGAATACCAGTCCGGTAACGGTAATCAGGCCGCTCATATCGGTAATAAACGGCAGCACCGGACGATTGCGCAACTTAAGCATGATGTACTCAACCACAATCAGAGTAGCGATTGCCAGCATCCACTGAATGACAATACCAAAACCGAACAGGTAGATATGGGTTAACAGAGCAGGGAAAGCGGCAATCTGCACCTGCATCATCACTTTACGCACGCTTTGATTATTGTGCGCAAAAGGGGAGGAGGAAAGACCCGGTTGACTCACTATACAAAACTCCTATTCATCAGTTGACTGATCTTGTTTGGCTTTACGCAGTGCCGCTCGTTGGCGTGCAGCTTCGATTGCTTGTTGACGTTTATCGACCTTGGATTCCGTTGCACTTGAATCCGGGTCCTGTTTCGCTGGCGTCGCTTTAGATTGAACTCGCTTTTTGGCTGCGGCTTTCGCCGCCTGCATGGCAGCTTTGCGAGCTGCCTCTTTTTTGGAGGCTGGGCTGGCGGCCGTCTGTTCAGTTAAGTCGGTTGTTTCAGCAGGCG
>CAZNML010000016.1:0-28371 GCA_964574275.1 uncultured Thiosulfatimonas sp.
CCGTGAAGGTGGACGTACTGTTGGTGCGGGTGTTGTTGCTAAAATTATCGACTAATTTTTAGTAGATAACATGCCTATAAAAAAGGGAGCTTCGGCTCCCTTTTTTTGTTTTGAAATTAAAGGCTTGCGTTTATTGAAATAGGTTGCTATAATCCGCTCCCTTAGTTTGCATGCGCTGTAAATGTGTATGCTTTTCTTTTTTTATAAGAAGAGAATTAGAAATGTCGAATCAAAATATTCGTATTCGCTTAAAAGCGTTTGATCATCGATTAATTGATCAATCAGCTCGTGAAATTACAGAGACAGCAAAAAGAACTGGTGCACAGGTTCGTGGTCCAATTCCAATGCCTACTCGTAAAGAGCGTTTTACAATCCTAGTTTCTCCGCACGTTAACAAGGATGCACGTGATCAGTACGAAATTCGTACACACAAGCGTCTGTTAGACATCGTTGATCCAACTGATAAAACAGTTGATGCATTAATGAAGTTAGATTTAGCTGCGGGTGTGGATGTTCAATTAGAGCTGCGTTAATCGTAGAAGTGGTTAGTCATCAATCGTAATGACTGATTAAGATAATAATGAGGTAATGATATGAGTATTGGTCTCATTGGTAAGAAGATTGGGATGACTCGTGTATTCAACGAGGAAGGTGTTTCTACCCCTGTAACAGTGGTTGAAGTGTCTCCAAACAGAATTACACAGTTAAAATCTGTAGAAACAGATGGTTATTCTGCAATCCAAGTTACTACTGGATCTGTTCACGCAGGTCGTGTTAATAAGCCACAGGCTGGTCACTTTGCTAAGGCAGGTGTTGAAGCTGGTCGTGGACTGTATGAGTTTCGTGCTGAAGCTGCAGAAATGGAAGGTCTAGAAGTAGGTTCTGAGATCACTGTTGAAAGCTTTGCTGAAGTTGCTGTTGTTGATGTAACAGGAACTACTAAAGGTAAAGGTTTCCAAGGTGGTGTTAAGCGTCACAACTTCCATATGCAAGATGCTACACATGGTAACTCGATCTCTCACCGTTCGAACGGTTCAATCGGGCAAAACCAAACTCCTGGTCGTGTTTTCAAAGGTAAGAAAATGTCAGGTCACATGGGTGATGTTCGTCAAACTACACAGAACTTAGACTTAGTTAAGGTTGATGCAGAAAATGGTCTTTTATTGATCAAAGGTGCAGTCCCTGGTGCTAAGAATAGTACTGTCATCGTTCGTAAAGCTGTTAAGTAAGGTGGGCATGATGGATTTAAAATTAATCGAAATGTCTACAGGTAAAGAAGCAGGGACTGTTGCAGTTTCTGATGCTTTATTTGGTGTAGATTTTAATGAGTCTTTAGTACACCAAGTTGTAACGGCATACATGAATGGTGGTCGTTCTGGTACTAAAGGTCAAAAGAACCGCTCTGCTGTACGTGGTGGTGGTGCTAAGCCTTGGAACCAAAAAGGTACTGGACGTGCGCGTGCTGGTACTAGCCGTAGCCCTATCTGGGTTGGTGGTGGACGTGCGTTCCCTGGTCACAACCGAGATTTCTCACAGAAAGTAAACCGTAAAATGTACCGTGGTGCAATGCGTTCAATTTTCTCTGAGCTAAATAGAGCTGGACGTTTAATCGTTGTTGACGACTTTACTGTAGAAGCACCAAAAACTAAAGAATTTAACGCTAAGTTGGCTTCTTTAAATGTTTCTGATGCATTGGTTGTTACTGAAGGTTTTGATGAGTATCTATACCTTTCAGCACGTAACCTATACAACGCTGAAGTTTCTGACGTAGCTGGTATTGATCCAGTAAGTCTAGTTGGTTTCCAGAATGTTGTTATGACTCAAGCTGCCGTTAAGCGTCTAGAGGAGCAATTAGCATGAACCAAGAAAGAATTTTAAAAGTATTACTTGCGCCGCATGTTTCTGAAAAATCAGCAATCATGGCCGATGCAGCTGGTAAATATGTATTTAAGGTTGAGCCTACAGCAACTAAGACTGAAGTTAAGGCTGCAGTTGAAAGTTTGTTTGATGTAAAAGTTAAAACAGTTAATGTTATTAACATCAAAGGTAAAGCTAAAGTATTCAAGGGCCGTAAAGGTCGTCGTAACGGCGTGCGTAAAGCAGTTGTTACTCTAGCAGCAGGTCAAGAGATTGACTTTGCAAGCGCTGAATAAGGAGTCTAATTATGGCAATTATTAAAAAGTCTAAGCCGACCTCTGCAGGACGCCGTTTCGTTGTAAGTGTTGTTGAACCTTCACTTCACAAAGGTAAGCCGCATTCAGCTTTGCTAGAGAAGAAGTCAAAGTCTGGTGGACGTAACAACAACGGTCGTATTACTGTTCGTCACCACGGTGGTGGTCATAAGCAGCACTACCGTATGATCGATTTCAAACGTAACAAGACTGGTATTCCAGCGACTGTTGAGCGTTTAGAGTATGATCCTAACCGTACTGCACACATCGCATTATTGAAATATGCTGATGGTGAGCGCGCTTACATTATTGCACCTAAGAAATTAGCAGCTGGTGATGTTGTTGAAACTGGTGAGCACGTTGCGATCAAAGTAGGTAACTGCCTGCCGCTACGTAATATCCCAGTTGGTACTATCGTACACAACTTAGAGATGCGTCCTGGTAAAGGTGCTCAAATTGCACGTTCTGCTGGTGCTTCTGTTCAAATTGCTGGTCGTGATGGTGCTTATGTACTATGTAAATTACGTTCTGGTGAGATGCGTAAGATTCTTGCTGAGTGTAAAGCAACAATCGGTGAAGTTGGTAATGCTGAACACAGCCTGCGTAAGCTAGGTAAAGCTGGTGCTAAGCGTTGGCGTGGTGTTCGCCCAACAGTTCGTGGTGTTGCCATGAACCCGGTTGATCACCCACACGGTGGTGGTGAAGGTCGTACTTCTGGTGGTCGTAACCCTGTTACACCATGGGGTGTTCCGACTAAAGGTAAGAAGACTCGTAGTAATAAGCGTACTGATGGAATGATCGTACGTCGTCGTAACAAGTAATAAGGAAGGACACTGATGCCACGTTCAGTTAAAAAAGGACCTTTTGTAGATCACCACTTGTATAAAAAAGTGGTTGAGGCGCAAGAATCTGGTAATAAACGTCCAATTAAGACTTGGTCAAGAAGATCAATGATCCTACCTGAAATGATCGGTTTAACAATTGCCGTTCACAATGGTAAAGAGCATATCCCTGTTTTCGTTTCTGAAAACATGGTTGGCCACAAGTTGGGTGAATTTTCAATGACTCGTACATACCGTGGCCATGCTGCGGATAAAAAAGCTAAACGCTAATAGGAGACTGTAATGCAAGTAAGTGCTACACATAAATTTGCTCGTATCTCTCCACAGAAAGCACGTTTAGTTGCGGATATGATTCGAGGTAAGGATGTTGAGACAGCATTAAATATGCTAACTTTCAGCAACCAAAAAGCAGCTAGCTTAATGAAAGCTGTTTTGAATTCAGCGATTGCTAACGCTGAAAATAATGAAGGTGCAGATATTGATGAATTAAAAGTGACTGCTACTTTTGTAAACGAAGGCTCAATTATGAAACGTATGAGAGCGCGTGCAAAAGGTCGTGGAAACAGAATTCTAAAACGCACTAGCCACATCACTGTTACTGTTGGCGACAAATAAGGAGAATCAGTATGGGACAAAAAGTACATCCTATTGGTATTCGTCTTGGTATTACTAAAGACTGGAATGCTCGCTGGTATGCTGGTAGTAAAAACTATGCTGATTTCCTAGTCAGTGATGTTGCAATTCGTAATGAATTGAATGAAAAGCTTAAGCATGCCTCTGTCAGTAAACTACACATTGAACGTGTTGCAAATGGTATTCGTGTAACGATCCATACAGCTCGTCCAGGTGTTGTTATTGGTAAAAAAGGTGAAGATATTGAAAAGCTAAAGCAGTCGTTAATCAAAATGACTGGTATGCCGGTAAATATCAATATCGAAGAAATTAAAAAACCTGAACTTGATGCTAAATTAGTTGGTGAGAGTATCGCTCAGCAGCTAGAGAAGCGTATCCAATTCCGTCGTGCTATGAAGCGCGCTGTTGGTAACGCAATGCGTCTAGGTGCAGAAGGTATCAAGGTAACGGTTTCTGGTCGTTTAAATGGTGCTGATATCGCTCGTGCTGAATGGTATCGTGAAGGACGTGTTCCTCTACATACATTCCGTGCTGATATCGACTATGCAACTTTTGAAGCAGACACAACCTACGGAAAGATCGGTGTTAAAGTTTGGATCTTTAAAGGTGAGAAACTTGGCAAGCTTGCGCTTGAAGACAATAAACAATCTAAGGGCAAGAAAGGCCGTAAATAAAAGGAATATTAACTATGTTGATGCCTAAACGTACCAAATTTAGAAAAGTTCAAAAAGGACGTAACCGTGGTTTGGCACAAGTTGGAAACAAAGTTAGCTTCGGTGATTACGGTCTTAAAGCCTTAGAGCGTGGTAGATTGACGTCACGTCAAATCGAAGCTGGTCGTCGTGTAATGACACGTCACGTGAAGCGTGGTGCTAAAATTTGGATTCGTGTATTCCCTGACAAGCCTATTACTAGTAAACCTCTTGAGGTTCGTATGGGTAAAGGTAAGGGTAGTGTTGAATACTGGGTTGCTCAGATTCAGCCAGGTAGAATCCTTTATGAAATCCAAGGTGTTGATGAAGAATTAGCGCGTCAAGCTTTTGAGCTTGCTGCTGCTAAACTACCTTTCAAAACACAAGTTGTAACCAGAACGGTGATGTAAATGACTGCAAAAGAACTTAATGAAAAGACAGTTGATGAGCTTAAAGCTGAATTGATTGAACTGCTTAAAGAGCAGTTCAATCTAAGAATGCAGCATGCAACTGGTCAGTTATCAAACTCAGCACAATTGAAGACTACACGTCGTTCAATTGCTCGAGTTAAAACCATCATTCGTCAAAAAGTGAGTAAATAAGAATGGCTGGCCAAGAAAAGAAAGCACGTACTGCACAGGGTATTGTAGAAAGTAATGGTATGGATCAATCTATTGTTGTTCGTATCGAGCGCTTTGTTAAGCACCCTAAATACAAAAAATTCATTCGAAAGTCTACAAAGTTAATGGCTCATGATGCTGATAACAGCTGTGGAGTTGGTGATACTGTAACTATTACAGAGTGTAAGCCAATTTCTAAGAATAAGTCATGGACTCTTGTGTCTATCGATTCGAAGGCAAAAATTTAATCGTTTATTTAAATACTTGATTAAATTAAAGCTATTAGTTATAATAGCCAAATTCAAAACCGTTCATCTGATTAAGCCAATAGGAACTGATCAGATGGACGGTTTTTGTGCTGAAAGAAATTTATTTTTATGGATGGAGTACCACCATGATTCAAATGCAAACAGTGCTTGACGTTGCTGACAACAGTGGAGCACGACGCGTTCAATGTATTAAAGTATTAGGCGGTTCAAAACGCCGTTATGCTGGCATTGGCGACGTAATTAAAGTAAGTGTAAAAGAAGCTGCGCCGCGTGGTAAGGTTAAGAAAGGTGACGTTTATAATGCTGTAGTAGTTCGTACTGCTAAAGGTGTTAGACGTACTGATGGTTCTTTGATTAAGTTTGATGGCAATTCTGCTGTAATCCTTAACTCAAAACTAGAGCCAATCGGAACACGTATCTTTGGACCTGTTACTCGTGAGCTTCGTAATGAGAAGTTTATGAAGATTGTTTCATTAGCTCCTGAAGTTCTATAAGGAATTAAGTGATGAATCGATTAAAGAAAGGTGATGAAATCATTGTCATCACTGGTAAAGATAAAGGTAAGCGCGGTTCAATCTCTGCCATTCTAGCGAATGGTAAAGTTGTTGTTGACGGTATTAATCTTGTTAAGAAACACACTAAAGCAAACCCTATGACTGGTGCGCAAGGTGGAATCGTTTCTAAAGAAATGCCTATCGACGCATCAAACGTTGCGCTATTAAATCCAGAAACTAACAAAGCTGATAAGGTAGGTATTAAAGTTGAAGACGGAACTAAGGTTCGTATCTTTAAATCTACTGGAAAAGCGGTTGATGCTTAAGATAGGTTAGTAAGATGTCAAGATTACAGAAAATCTATAAAGATCAGATTGTTTCTCAGTTAATGGAAAAATTTGATTATAAATCACCTATGCAAGCACCACGTTTGAGTAAGATCACCATTAACATGGGTGTTGGTGAAGCAATCGGTGATAAAAAAGTCCTAGATAACGCAGTTGCTGATCTTGAAAAGATCGCAGGTCAAAAAGTAGTTAAAACTTTAGCTCGTAAATCAGTAGCTAGTTTTAAAGTACGTGATGGTTATCCAGTAGGTTGTAAAGTTACTTTACGTGGCGAAAAAATGTACGAATTCCTTGATCGTCTGATCAATATCGCACTTCCACGTGTACGTGATTTTCGTGGTGTAAATGGTAATGCATTTGATGGCCGAGGTAACTATAACCTAGGTTTGAAAGAGCAAATTATCTTCCCTGAAATTGAATTTGAAAAAGTTGACAAGATCCGTGGTATGGACATCAACTTTGCAACAACTGCAAATACAAATGATGAAGCTAAGGCTCTTTTAGAAGCTTTTAACTTCCCATTTAAGAAATAGAGGGTATTGTTGTGGCTAAGAAATCAATGATTGCACGTGAAAATAAACGTGCAAAACTGGTAGAGAAATATGCTGCTAAGCGTGCTGAGTTAAAGCGTAAGTCTATCGATATGTCTCTTGAATTTGGAGAGCGTATGGATGCTGTTGACGCACTAGCTAAGCTTCCACGCGATGCATCACCTGCACGTCAACGTAACCGTTGTCGTATTACTGGGCGCCCACACGGTGTATATAGAAAGTTTGGACTATCACGTAACATGCTACGTCAGTTAGCTATGCAAGGTGATGTTCCTGGTCTTCGTAAGGCCAGTTGGTAAGGATAAAATCTATGAGTATGTCTGATCCAATCGCTGATATGTTAACTCGCATTCGTAACGGTCAAATGGCTGGTCATGCGAAAGTTGTAATTCCAGCATCTAAAGCTAAGCAAGCAATTGCTAAAGTATTAGTAGATGAAGGTTACGTTTCAACATTCAGTGTTAATGAAAATGGCGGAAAGCCTGAATTATCAGTTGACCTTAAATACTATCAAGGTAAGCCGGTAATCGAAATGATTAAAAGAGTTAGCCGTCCTGGTCTTCGTGTATACAAGAACAAGGATGAGCTACCTGAAGTAATTGGTGGTCTTGGGATCGCTCTAATTTCAACCTCAAATGGTATTATGACTGACCGTGATGCGCGTAAAGCGGGTATCGGTGGTGAAGTTATTTGCTTCGTAGCATAAGGAAATTATTATGTCTAGAATTGCAAAAGCTCCTGTTACTCTTCCAGCTGGTGTTGAACTTTCAGTTAATGGAACTGAAATTACTGTTAAAGGTTCAAAAGCATCTTTATCAAAAGTTGTTAATGCTTCTGTAACAGTTGAGCAATCTGAAGGTACAGTTACTTTCGCACCTAAAGAAGGTGCTGCTAATGGTTGGGCACATGCCGGTACTGTCCGTGCACTTGTGAACAACATGGTTGTTGGTGTTACTGAAGGTTTTGAGAAGCGTCTACAGTTAGTTGGTGTTGGTTACCGTGCAAAAGCACAAGGTAAAACATTAAACCTAACTCTAGGTTTCTCGCACCCGGTAGATCATCCGATTCCAGAAGGAATTACGATTGAAACTCCAACGCAAACAGAAATTGTTGTAAAAGGCGCTGATAAGCAAGTTGTTGGACAAGTTGCTGCAGAAATTCGTGCGTACCGTCCACCTGAGCCATATAAAGGTAAGGGTGTTAAGTATGCTGATGAGCGTATTTTACGTAAAGAAGCTAAGAAGAAATAAGGCTGGACAATAGTATGAGTAAGAAATCAGCCCGTCTTCGTAGAGCAAAGAAAACAAGAGCTAAAATCAGCGAGTTAGCAGTTGCACGTCTATGTGTATACCGTACTTCTCAGCACATTTATGCTCAGCTTATTTCAGCAAATGGTGCTGAAGTAATCGCTTCTAGCTCTACAGTACAAGCGGATATTAAAAAAGAAATCAGCAACACTGGTAATAAAGATGCAGCTGCAGCAGTTGGTAAATCAATTGCAGAAAAAGCAAAAGCTGCTGGCGTAACTAAGGTTGCATTCGACCGTTCTGGTTTTAAATATCATGGACGTGTACAACAATTAGCAGAATCAGCCCGTGAAAACGGTCTTGAATTTTAATAGAAGGATTAATTATGTCTTCACGTGAATTACAAGATGGACAAGATGGTCTAGTTGAGAAACTAGTATCAGTTCGCCGTGTTGCTAAGGTTGTAAAGGGTGGTCGTGTTTTTGGTTTTTCAGCATTAGCCGTAGTAGGTGATGGTGAAGGACGTGTTGGATACGGTAGTGGTAAAGCTAACGAAGTTCCAGTTGCAATTAAAAAAGCAATGGAAAAAGCTCGCCGCAACATGAAAGACGTTCCTCTGAATAACGGAACACTTCAATACCCAATTAACTACAAGCAAGGTGCAGCTAACATCGTTATGCTACCAGCTTCTGATGGTACTGGGGTTATCGCCGGTGGTGCGATGCGTGCAGTATTAGAAGCGGCAGGTGTTAAAAACGTATTATCTAAGTGTGTTGGTACAACTCGCCCTGTGAACGTTGTTCGTTCTACAGTGAATGCTCTAACAAGCATGAGTAGCCCTGAACAGATTGCTGCTAAACGTGGTAAAACTGTACAAGAAATTTTAGGTGAATAAGATGTCAGATAATAAATATGTAACAGTGACACTGGTAAAGAGCACAATCGGCCGTTTACCAGCGCATAAAGCATGTGTATCTGGTCTTGGTCTGAGAAAGATGCACCAAACAGTAACTGTTATTGATACTCCAGAAAATCGTGGAATGATCAATAAGGTTTCCTATTTGCTAAAGGTTGAGGAAGCATAAAATGCATTTAAATACTCTAAAACCTGCAGAAGGTTCAAAATCTGCTAGAAAGCGTGTAGGTCGTGGTCAGGGTTCTGGCTGGGGTAAGATGGGTGGCCGTGGTCATAAAGGTCAGAAATCTCGTTCTGGTGGAATGCCAAAGATCGGTTTTGAAGGTGGTCAAATGCCTTTACAGAGAAGATTACCAAAACTTGGTTTTACTTCTCGTAAAGCATCTTTCACTACTGAAATCCGTTTAGATACACTTTCAAAAATTGACGCCGATGTAATTGACATTGCAGCACTTAAAGCTGCTGATGTTATCGGTGAAAAGATTAAGGTAGTAAAAGTTGTTAACTCTGGTGAGCTAACTAAAGCAGTTAAGTTATCAGGTATTAAAGCAACTGCAGGCGCTAAGGCGGCTATTGAAGCGGCTGGCGGCTCAATCGAAGATTAGTCTTTATGAATAGTTCAATTGCATCAAGTGCTATGGGTGATCTGAAAAACAAAATCTTTTTTGTTTTAGGTGCTTTAATTGTTTACCGCTTAGGTACACATATTCCAGTACCATCAATTGACCCCATCGCATTGGCAGCAATGTTTGAACAGCAAAAGGGCACTATCCTGGACATGTTTAACATGTTCTCAGGTGGTGCCCTTGAGCGTCTTTCAATCTTTGCTCTAGGGATCATGCCCTATATTTCTGCCTCTATTATTATGCAGTTATTAACAGTTGTTTCTCCTAAGTTGGAACAATTGAAAAAAGATGGCGAGCATGGTCGTCGCAAGATTACACAATATACTCGTATGGGTACTGTGGTATTAGCTACTTTCCAGGCACTGGGTGTAGCAATCGCACTTGAATCACAGAATATTAATGGTCTGCCTGTTGTAGTGGATCCTGGTTTCTTATTTAAAGTTACCGCGGTTACCACACTGGTTGGTGGAACTATTTTCTTAATGTGGTTAGGTGAGCAGATTACCGAGCGTGGTATTGGTAATGGTATTTCACTGATTATTTTTGCCGGGATTGTAGCTGGTTTACCTTCTGCACTTGGTGGAACATTTGAACAGGTTAACACTGGTGCTATGCACGCTATTACAGTGTTTGTACTATTATCATTGGTATTTGCTGTTATCGCATTTGTAGTGTTTGTAGAACGCGGCCAACGTCGTATTCCAGTGCACTATGCTCAAAAGATGCGTGGCAGAAAACTTTATGGTGGTCAAGAAAGCCACTTGCCGTTGAAACTTAATATGGCAGGTGTTATTCCACCGATCTTTGCATCCAGTATTATTCTATTCCCAGCTACATTAGGTGGATGGTTTGGTACTGCAGAGAATATGGGTTGGTTAAAAGACATTGCTACTACAATGTCACCTGGTCAACCGCTTTATATTCTTTTATATGCATTAGCGATTATTTTCTTCTGCTTTTTCTATACTGCGATTGTTTTCAATCCTAATGAGACTGCAGATAACTTAAGAAAATCAGGTGCATATTTACCTGGAATTCGTCCAGGTCCACAAACTGCAAGACACATTGATGGCATCATGGGTCGCTTGACTCTAGCGGGTGCAATCTATATTACTGCCGTTTGTTTATTGCCAGAATTTTTGATTCTGTACTGGAATGTCCCTTTCTATTTTGGAGGTACATCATTGCTGATCATCGTGATTGTAGTTATGGATTTCATGACTCAAGTTCAAGCACAGATGCAATCAACCCAGTATGAAGGCATGATGAAAAAGGCAAAATTAAAAGGCAAATAACTATTTGTTATTGATCTAGTATTTGATTCGAAAAGCAGGTATAATGCTCTGTTTTTCGGTAGATGGAATTTAAGGGAGCGTCTAAATGGCTCGTATTGCCGGCGTAAACATACCAGTTAACAAGCACATTGTGATCGGGTTGACCTCAATCTACGGGATTGGTTCAACTTCATCAAAAGCAATTTGTGAAGCTGTTAACTTGGATCCAACCACTAAGGTTAGAGAACTAACTGAAGAACAGTTAGAAGCAGTTCGTTCAGAAGTAACGAAATTCAAAATTGAAGGTGATCTTCGACGTGAAGTATCTATGAACATTAAGCGATTAATGGACATGGGTTGCTACCGTGGTATCCGTCACCGTCGTAGTCTGCCTTTGCGTGGACAGCGTACAAAAACTAATGCACGTACTCGTAAAGGTCCTGTAAGACCTATTAAGAGATAACGCATAATTGCGAGAATAGATTATGGCAAAAGCAAATTCGCGTGTTAAAAAGAAAGTAAAACAGGTTGTCAATGATGCTGTAGCACACGTACATGCAACATTCAACAACACAATCGTGACGATCACTGATCGTCAAGGTAACACATTGTGTTGGGCAACTTCGGGTGGAAGTGGTTTTCGCGGATCACGTAAAAGTACCCCGTTTGCGGCTCAAGTAGCAGCAGAGCGTGCAGGCCAAATGGCTCACGACTATGGTGTTAAGAACGTTGAAGTAATGGTTAAAGGACCTGGTCCTGGCCGTGATTCAGCAGTTCGCGGTTTACATAGTGCAGGATTCAAAATTACGGCTATTTCAGACGTAACACCAATCCCTCACAACGGTTGCCGTCCACCTAAAAAACGTCGCGTTTAATACTTAGAGGTAAACATGGCTAGATATATTGGACCAAAGTGTAAGCTTGCACGTCGTGAAGGTACTGATCTGTTTTTGAAGAGCGGTGTTCGTAGCATCGATTCAAAATGTAAAATTGATCAACTACCAGGTCAGCACGGTGCAGGTCGTAAGAAGGTAACTGAATACGGTACCCAATTACGTGAAAAACAAAAAGTACGTCGTATGTACGGTGTACTAGAGAAGAAATTCCGTCTTTACTATAAAGAAGCAGATCGTCGTAAAGGATCAACAGGTGTTAACTTGTTACAAATCCTTGAAAGCCGTTTGGATAACGTAGTTTATCGTATGGGATTCGCTGCTACACGTGCAGAAGCACGTCAGCTAGTTTCGCATAAATCTATTTTAGTAAATGGACAGGTTGTTAACATCCCATCTTATGATGTTTCAGCTGGCGATACCATTGCTATTAGAGAGAAAGCTCGTAAACAGTCACGTATTGCACAAGCTCTAGAGCTTAATGCACAAACTGGTACTGTTGGCTGGGTTGAAGTTGATAGTTCTAAATTCGAAGGTACATTTAAGTCTGTACCAGATCGTTCTGACCTATCTGCTGATATTTCAGAAAACTTAATTGTTGAGCTTTACTCTAAGTAATTTCAAACGGAGATAACTTCTAATGCAAGAGATGTTAGAACAGCTGTTAACACCTCGTTTAGTAGATATTCAGAGAAAGTCAGACTTTCACAGTCGTGTGACTCTAGAACCACTTGAACGTGGTTTTGGTCACACACTAGGAAATGCTCTGCGTCGTATTCTGTTGTCTTCTATGCCTGGTGCTGCGATTGTAGAAACCCAAATTGATGGTGTTTTACATGAATACTCATCTATTGAAGGTGTAAGAGAAGATGTCCTAGAGATCCTTCTTAACCTTAAAGAAGTGTCTGTAAAACTGAACGCAAAAGACAGTGCAGAGTTATCTTTGCATAAAAAAGGACCAGCAGTTGTTCGTGCATCTGATATCGAAGTTGATCATGATGTAGAAATTGCGAACCCTGATCACATCATTGCGCATGTGAGTGAAGGTGCTGAATTAAACATGCAATTCAAAGTTGAGACTGGTATTGGTTACCGTCCTGCTGTGCAGTCAGATTCAGAGTCGACAACAATTGGCGGTCTTAAGTTAGATGCAAGTTTCAGCCCAGTGCACACTGTGAGCTATGAAGTTCAAAATGCACGTGTTGAACAGCGTACTGACTTAGATAAGTTGATTATTGATGTTGTAACAGATGGAACTTTAGATCCTGAAGATGCAATCAAACAAGCGGCTACGGTTTTACATTTACAGTTGAACGCTTTTGTTGATCTAAAACATAAAGAAGTGGCAGCGCCAGAAGAAGAAGAGAACGAATTCGATCCGATCTTCCTACAGCCTGTTGATGATTTAGAACTAACTGTTCGTTCAGCAAACTGTTTGAAAGCAGAACAAATTTATTACATTGGTGATTTAGTACAGCGTTCTGAGAACCACCTACTTAAAACACCAAACCTAGGTAAAAAGTCATTGCAAGAGATCAAAGATGTACTTGCTCAACGTGGTTTAAGCCTAGGAACGAAATTGGAAAACTGGCCACCAGCAAGCCTGGTGAGCAAAGAATCAGTATAATATAAGGAAGTTATCATGCGTCATGGTAAATCTGGTCGTAAGTTAAATAGAAATAGCTCACACCGCAAAGCAATGTTTAAAAACATGTCAGCTTCACTTATCGAGCATGAAGTAATTCGTACTACGGTTGCTAAGGCTAAAGAACTTCGTGGAGTTGCTGAGCCTTTGATTACACTTGCAAAAAATGACAGTGTTCACAACCGTCGTACTGCTTTTGCACGTTTAGGTGATAAAGCTGCAGTAGGTAAATTATTCTCAGAGCTAGGTCCTCGTTACCAAGCTCGTCCAGGTGGATACATCCGCATTCTAAAATGTGGTTTCCGCCCGGGTGATAAAGCACCTATGGCTATCGTTGAATTAGTAGACCGCCCAGTGGTTGAAGATTCAGCTGAATAAGCGACAGCATTAAAGAAAGCCGGTTTTTACCGGCTTTTTTTTTATCTAAATTTTATGATTATTGATACACATTGTCATTTAACCCAGCTGACCCGCTCACAAGTCAATGAAGAACTTGATCAGAATGTCCTCTATCTGACGATGGGCACTTCTGCCAAAGACTGGTCGCAGCTGTTAGATTTATGCAGGGCTTACCCTAATATCTATGCCGCTTTAGGGCTGCATCCCTGGTTTGTCTCTGATAACTATCAGCAGCAACTTCAACAACTCGCCCATCTTATTAATCAGCATCTTGCAGATAAACACGTTATTGCAGTAGGCGAGATAGGTCTGGATTTCTCTGATTCCTATAAAGTTAATCGTTCGCAGCAACTTGATGCTTTTGAGCAACAACTCGCGCTTGCTGAGCAGTTCCAGCTTCCTGTTTCACTTCATGTCTATAAAGCACATAATGAAGTAATTAGCCTATTAAAACGCTATGGTGTCAGGGGTGTCGTTCACAGTCTCGGTAGCAGTTTGCAGATAGCACAAAATTATGCCGATCTCGGTTTTAAATTTGGCGTCAATGCCATTCTCAATCGCTCTAATGCATCACGTTATCATGCAATGGTGCAGCACTTTGGTATTGAACAGTTAGTGTTAGAAACTGATGCGCCTAACATCCGTCTACCAGGCTCAGAGCAAGTTCATTTAACTGATATTAATGCTGTTATTGAGGTAATATGCCAACTGACAGGCTTGTCCAAATCTCATGTCATTGATCACACGACAGCCAACGCACAGACAATCTTTAATTTTAGGAATAAGTAGTGGACGCTTTATTTGAACGCAGTCTTTTAGTTTTTGAGCAGCAGGGTATCGAACAACTGCAGCAGGCGCATGTTTTAGTGGCCGGTGTAGGTGGTGTTGGTGGTTTTGTTATTGAAGCACTTGCGCGAGCCGGTGTCGGTGAGCTGACTATTATCGATCATGATGATGTCAGTCCCTCCAATCTCAACCGTCAAATTATCGCCCTGAATTCTACGGTCGGGCGTAATAAGGCGCTGGTGATGGCTGAACGTATTGCGGACATTAACCCTGCGTGTAAAGTGAATGTCAGTCAGAGTTTTATTCGTCCTGAAGATATGGATCAACTGCTGTCGACTCCTTATGATTTTGTGGTCGATGCGATTGACAGCCTTAACTGTAAAGTTTCTTTGGTGGTGACAGCTGTACAGAAGGGGTTACCTATTGTCTCCAGCATGGGAGCCGGGCGTCGCATTGACCCAGGTAAAATAGAGTTGGCTGATATCTCTAAAACCTATGGCTGTGCACTGGCACGCAATATGCGACAGCGTCTTAAGAAACAGCGCATCACTAAAGGTGTGATGACGGTCTTTTCCACTGAAGTTCCTAAAGAACCGGGGCCGATGGAGGAGATTGAAGGTGCCAGAGGTCGTGTTGTTAATGGTACGGCCAGTTATATGCCTGGCATCTTTGGTTTGATGCTGGCCGGTTATGTCATCAAAACACTGAGTCATATCGATGGCTAGCCGCTGCGGGTTGTTAGTGTTGATACAACAAGCAGCCGACGATATCAAGACTATTTCAAATGCAAGATGAGGCTTAACTCTACTACCCTATGTCACAACGCAGTTATCTAACCAGTCTTAAATTGGGCTATGGCCTGAATGATGTTTTCCAGAAGCAGGGTTACCAGCGTCAGGATTTTACCAAGGATGCAATTGCAGGTCTGACGGTTGGTATTCTAACCATTCCCATTTCAATGGCACTGGCTACCGGTATCGGTGTATCGCCGATTTATGGTCTATATACAGCGATTGTGGCCGGTATTTTTACCGCTTTGGCGGGCGGTTCACGTTTTAGCATCGCCGGGCCTACCGCTTCATTTGTAATATTGCTGATTCCGGTTACCGAAGTCTACGGCCTGTTGGGACTGATACTGGTCTCCATACTCACTGGATTATTGCTGATGCTGATGGGGGTCTTGCGCTTTGGTCGTTGGATTGAGTACATACCGGAAGCGATTACCTTAGGATTCACCACGGGTATTGCCACTTTGATCATCTTTCTGCAGATGAAAGACTTTTTTGGCCTCTATCTGCTCGATCTGCCACATGATTTTTTGCAACGTCTGTGGGTGATGTTTGAGAACATCCATGAAATGCACTGGGAATCAACGCTGGTTGGCTTTTCCACTCTGCTGTTTATGGTGTTATGGCGCCGTTTAAAAATCCCATTTCCAGGGCATCTGCCAGGCCTGGTTGTGGCCACTATTGTTGTTTACTACTGGAATCTTCAAGGGGCGAGTATTTTAACAGTCGGTGAGCTGTTTGATGAGTTGCCGCATTACTTTCCAAGTTTTCAGGGCGTGTGGATTGTTGATAATCTTAAACAGATGAGTTCACCCGAAGTATGGGAGATGTTCAAAACACTGCTACCGGTCGCTTTTGCATTAGCCGTTCTCGGTGCGATGGAGTCACTATTCTGTGCAGTGGTGCTTGATAACGCTGCGGGCACACGCCACTCACCCAATAGCGAACTGCTGGGTCAGGGAATCGGTAATGTCATGTCGCCGCTATTTGGAGGCTTTGCTTCCAGTGGTGCCATAGCACGTTCCATTACCAATTTGCGTGCCGGTGCAGTTTCTCCTATCTCAGGGGTAATTCATGCGCTGGTGGTTCTGTTTGCCATCTACTTTCTGGCAGGCCTGCTAATGCACCTGCCTATGCCAGCGATGTCTGCTTTATTGATACTGGTTGCCTGGCGTATGAGCGAGTTCCCGAGAGCGATCGCGCTGTTAAAAGGGCGCAGTAGCGATACCTGGGTCTATCTGACCTGTTTTACTATTATCCTACTGTTTGATGTGGTGGTTGCGGTCACCATCGGAATGGTATTGGCCTCCATCCTGTTCGTTAAAGAGATCGCCGATATGACAAAGTTGCAGGATATTCATCAGGAGAAACGCTACCACAGTGAGCTGATGCCGGATGACTGGAGTTTTTACCGTATTCAGGGTCCGCTGTTCTTTGCGGCGGCAGACCGGCTGTTCAGTGAGTTGGCGAACACGATGACCGATAAGAGGGGCATCGTCATACAAATGGATGCGGTCACCATTCTCGATACCGGGGGCTTGTCCGCTTTGCGCCGTTTTGTGAATTATGCACAGACAAATGGCGTGCAAGTGTATTTAAGTGAGCTGCAATTTCAACCGTTACGCACACTGGCGCACTACGGTTTGGAGAACTTTGATCAGCAGCATTTCCGTCTGTTTTCCAGCTTGGATGACGCCCAGCAGGCGGTGGCATTGGCAGAGCAGAAACAGAGTTCAATCAAGACAGAGCCATCAGTAAGCTGATTGCTGGAGCTAGGTTCACAGCTGTTGATAACGCTTCGCCCGGTGACGCTGTTTTAACCCCCTTTGATTAGCGGCTTGATAACCATTGCCACAAGGTTGGGTCGTTAAGAGTCTCATAACTGCTGACACAGCACGGCATTGATCCGTGTTAGAGCGGTGCAGCGCTTTATGTTATTTTAATAGGGCACTAGCTGATAATAGTGCGCCTAATGCCGTTATGGCACATAACCGCTGTTAACCCTCTTCTGATAATGGGAGCTGTCCTATGTCCACCACTACACTCAATCTCGACGATGATCTCTACCACTACTTTCAGTCTGTGGCATTCCGTGAACTCCCTGTATTGGCTGAACTCAGGGCGCAGACTCAGCAGATGGAGCACAGAAATATGCAGATTGCCCCAGAGCAAGGGGCTTTTATGGCAATGCTGGTCAAACTCACGGGGGCCAGACGCATTATTGAGATAGGCACCTTTACCGGTTACAGCGCCTTGAGCATGGCCTTGGCGTTGCCAGAAGGCGGCGAGCTGCTGGCCCTGGATATTAACCAGGATTGGACCGCAGTAGCCCAGAAGTATTGGCGCCAGGCTGGTGTGGCCGACAAGATTACATTGCATATTGCGCCTGCTCAAGAAACGCTCAACTCACTGCTTACCAACGGCGAAAGTGCTCAGTTTGACCTGATGTTTATCGATGCGGATAAAACCGGTTATGACGGTTACTATGAGCTGGGACTTAAATTGCTCAGGCCTGGAGGCATTATGTTATTTGATAATGTGCTGTGGGGTGGGGCTGTGGCCGATAGTGAAGCGCAGGATGCGGACAGTGTGGCTTTAAGAGAGCTCAATGCCAAATTGCATGCCGATGAGCGTATTGATCTGTCTATGATTCCGATTGCTGATGGCCTGACGCTTGCCAGAAAACGTTAATGTTCGCTTAGTTTACCAGTTAGTTAACCAGCGGATATAATCCCTGTTGATTGACGGTTTTTGGGGCCTGTCGAATTTCATGGTTCTGTTTTAGTTGTTCGATCGTTTTTTTGATCAGAATATCCAGTTTATGGCCGTGCATTCCGGCTTCAATCTCTGCGGCGTAGAGTATTTTCAGAAACAGATAATCCAGGCCTGTTAAAAACACAATATCGCTTTTGTCATTGGCAATGCTTGGGTGAACCCAGTCGGAGTCATTTGGCAGCCCCATTACCTGAGTGGTCTCTTCGATGATGCAGCTGACCAACAGGCCCCGGCTAAATAGATGATCAACCGGCAGTACAATCTGTCCCCCAATAATGGCACCACGACTATCCGTTTGAAAGGTACCCATACAGTTGCTGTCCCGGTTGAGGTTTTCCACCGTTGAGCCGGTCGCTTTAGCAATCACTTTGCCGTAGCTTTCATCTCTGGTCAGGTGAATCGTCAGGTTGGGTTTTGCAGTAGTGCGTTTAATCGGGTGTTGAGTGATTGAGCTCAGATGTTTGAACTGTTCAATAAACAGATCTTCTATCAGAATGTTGCGCGCTAGGCTGTGATACTTAAACTTAAAGCGGACCGGGCGTTGCCATTTGTGAACTCTGCCAAGTGTAGGCGCATACTCATTTTTTAAGGCGACCTCTTTAAAGGCCTTAAAGAGGTAGTCAGGATGCTGCCAGTCCGCATTGGCATGAGCCGCTATACAGGCCAGACTGAGTAGAGTGCTAAATAAGATCCGTTGCAGTTTATTTAGCATTGTGTCATACCCCTTAAAGTAAGTTTTTAAGATAGCGACCTGTGTGCGAAGCCTCACAAGCCGCAATCTCTTCCGGTGTGCCGCTGGCAATGATCTGTCCTCCACCGGAACCGCCTTCCGGTCCCAGGTCAACAATCCAGTCTGCGGTTTTAATGACATCCAGATTGTGTTCGATAATGACAATGGTGTTGCCCTGGTCACGCAGATGACGAATCACTTTTAACAGCAGTTCAATGTCATGGAAGTGCAGCCCCGTGGTTGGCTCATCCAGAATATACAGCGTATTACCGGTGTCGCGTTTGGAGAGCTCTTTAGCCAGCTTAACACGTTGTGCCTCTCCGCCCGACAGGGTAGTGGCACTCTGTCCCAGTTTGATATAACCCAGACCAACATCCATTAAAGTTTGCAGTTTGCGTGCTAAAACCGGAATGACATCAAAGAAGGCACGCGCGTCTTCTACTGTCATTTCCAGAATCTGATGGATATTTTTGCCCTTATACTCCACCTGCAGTGTCTCTCGATTGTAACGTGCGCCATGGCAGACATCACAAGGCACATAAACATCCGGCAGAAAGTGCATCTCTACCTTGAGTACGCCGTCACCCTGACAGGCCTCACAGCGACCGCCTTTAACATTGAAGCTGAAACGGCCCGGTGTATAACCGCGCGTTCTTGCCTCCGGAGTGGCGGCCAGCAGTTCGCGAATCGGGGTGAACAGGCCGGTATAGGTCGCCGGATTGGAGCGCGGGGTGCGGCCAATGGCGCTCTGGTCAATATTGACCGCTTTATCGAAGTGCTGCATGCCCTCCACCGATTTATAGGGCGCGACATGCTGTTCGGCACCGTTAAGCATATTGGCAGCCAGTTTAGACAGGGTGGCGTTAATCAGGGTGGACTTACCGGAACCGGAGACACCGGTAATACAGGTGAGCAGGCCTGCTGGAATATTCAGAGTGACATCCTGCAAATTATTGCCGCTGGCCCCCTTAATGGTTAACCATTTGTCCTCGGTGGGTGTCAGGCGTTCACCCGGAACTTCAATTTTGCGGGTGCCTTTTAAGAACTGTCCGGTCAGCGAGTCGGGATTATTGGTCACCTCTTGCGGGGTGCCTGCCGCCATAATGCGACCGCCATGAATACCGGCACCCGGGCCGATGTCCAATACATAGTCGGCAGCGCGGATGGCGTCTTCATCGTGTTCAACCACGATCACAGTGTTGCCCAGATCGCGCAGGTGCGTCAGGGTGGCAAGCAAACGGTCATTATCACGCTGATGCAGACCGATAGACGGTTCATCCAGAACATACATCACCCCAACCAAACCGGCTCCGATCTGGCTGGCTAAACGGATACGCTGTGCTTCACCACCGGATAGCGTCTCGGCACTGCGGCTCAGGGTCAGGTAGTTCAAGCCGACATTAACCAGAAAGCTCAAACGGTCATGAATCTCTTTGTTGATTTTGGCAGCGATTTTCCCTTTGGAACCGCTCAGCGTCAGTTCACTGAAAAACTGGTGCAGCTCACTGATCGGCATCTCGGTCAGTTGCGGTAGAGTATGATCGCTGACAAACACATGGCGTGCAGCAGTATTGAGGCGGGCTCCACCACAGGACGAGCATTTGGTGGTAACACGGTATTTATCGAGTTCATCACGTACCGTTTTACTCTCGGTTTCGGCAAAACGGCGCTCCATATTCGGAATCACGCCTTCAAAACGACGGGTGTCACTGTACTTGCCGTGCGGCAGCGGAATCTTCTCTTTGCCGGAACCGTATAGCACCAGTTTACGCTGCTCTTTGCTGAGCTCCTCCCATGGGGTCTCCACATCAAAGCCGTAGTGGTCGGCCACCGCTTTAAGGATGTCGTAGTAGTATTTATGGCGTCGATCCCAGCCACGGATGGCGCCGCCTGCCAGACTCAGCTCCGGGTGGGTGATAATGCGTTTTGGATCAAAGTTGTCTTTAACGCCCAGGCCGTCACAGGTTGGGCAGGCACCATGTGGATTGTTAAAGGAGAAGATTCGCGGTTCCAGCTCAGGCACCGAGTAGCCGCAGTGTGGGCAGGAGAACTTCTCTGAGAACAGCAGTTCAAAGTCATCCTCCTCATCCATTGGCAGTACCTGGGCGATGCCTTCCGCTAAACGCAGAGCGGTCTCAAAGGATTCGGCCAGACGCTGTTTGAGGTCGCTGCGTATTTTAAAGCGGTCGACAATGACATCAATATTGTGTTTTTTGTTTTTGTCTAAGCTGATCTGGCCGTCAAGGTCGTGTACCTCTCCATTGATACGCACCCTTACAAAGCCCTGTGCCTGCAGTTCATCCAGCAGCGTCAGGTGTTCGCCTTTTTTGCCGCGCACCACTGGCGCAATCAGTAAACATTTGGTGCCTTCCGACAGGGTCAGGGTGTGATCGACCATCTGACTGACGGTCTGTGCTTCCAGATCGCAGCCATGAGTCGGACAGCGCGGGGTTCCTGCCCGGGCAAACAGCAGGCGCAGGTAGTCGTAGATCTCCGTTACTGTCCCCACAGTCGAGCGTGGGTTGTGAGAGGTCGATTTCTGTTCAATGGAGATGGCGGGAGATAAGCCTTCAATGTGATCCACATCGGGCTTCTCCATCACCGACAAAAACTGACGGGCATAGGCCGACAGCGACTCAACGTAACGACGTTGACCTTCGGCATAGATGGTGTCAAACGCTAATGAAGATTTTCCAGAGCCGGACAGACCGGTAATGACAATCAACTTATCCCGGGGAAGAGTGACATCAATGTCTTTAAGGTTGTGGGTGCGAGCCCCCTGAATAATGATTTCTTCTAACATCAGCCAATGCCATCTATATAAAAGAAATCATTATAAACGAGTCGGCTTGGATAAGCCTAATGAGGAATAAAGATCTTGCCGGATATGTGCACTCGAACTTCGCTTTTTCCCGCCGACATGGCCGGCATGGAGGCCGTTTCGCTCATGGCGTGCGCTCGCAGATAGTTGTCGGCACGCGGTGACGGCAGATTAGGGCTGTCAATGTGGGTTTCAAGCAGTTGAAAATGGTCAGCGCCGAAACTGCGGGCAATCTGTTTGGCTCTGTTCTGGTAACTTTTCAGCGCTCTGCTCAGCAGCTTGTTTTTGATCTCTTTTTGCGTCTCTTTAGAGACGTGAAAACGCATCGACTGATAATTCAGATAGGGTTGCAGCTGTGCCAGCAGTTTAGGCAGGCCTGTTCGATTGGCGGTAGTAATGGTTAGATTTTGTTGTCCCTGCCAATGGGTAATGATCTGTTTTTTATTATAAATCGGTCGCACTTGGTACTGTGAGGTCTGGGTTTCCATCTGCGGGAAGTTTTTCAGAATACGCACCGCGGCTTGCATCTTCTGGTTGATCAACTGCATCACCAGCTCACCGCTGGGCGCCTGGGCGACATAACGGAAGGTGATGGAGACCTGATCGTTGTCGACGCGTTCGCTCTCGGAGACATTAAAGTGAATGGTATGTCCCTGTTCCGCAGCGTCCTCTGTGTTGGCAGCGGTATGCGCCATGACTGAGGGGCTGAATAGACCTAGATTGATAAAGAGAGCGCTGAGTACGACAAGAAACTTGGTGGAAGAGAAATTCGTATGAGTAAGCATTTGACCACTCCAGTTTGTTAAACGGCTTAACGATGATTCGATACGTAAAAATAATCGTACAGTTGAGTGTATGACTCAATTATAGGCTTGTCAAATTAACGGGAATGTTATAATTGCCGCTTTAAATTTACCGACTACAGATTAAGGAATTTTGAATGTCCATTGTTAGCGCTTCCGGCAGCATGAGCCCGACTGAAAAACGCGCCGCTTTTTCCATTGCCGGAATTTTTTCAACCCGCATGTTAGGGTTGTTTATGATCTTTCCGGTATTTGCTCTGTTTGCCGAAGCGGAGTTTTCGGAAGTGACTGGCTTGCAGATTGGTATCGCGATGGGGATTTACGGTTTAACGCAGGCGATGTTGCAGATTCCATACGGCATGCTGTCCGATAAGTATGGCCGCAAGCCGTTAATGATTGCCGGGATGCTGGTGTTTATGGTCGGTTCGATGGTGTGTGCCATGGCCGACTCCATTGAGATGATGATTTTAGGTCGCGCGCTACAGGGGATGGGGGCGGTAGCCGCTGTGTTGATGGCTTCGGTCGCCGATCTGGTTTCAGAACAGTTCCGTTTACGTGCGATGTCGATTGTCGGTATGACCATTGGTCTGTCGTTTACGCTGTCTTTGATTGCCGGTCCGGTATTGGCAAGCTGGTTTGGTGTGCGCGGTATCTTCTGGATTATCGCGCTACTGGCGGTGATCGGTATTCTGTTGGTGATCTATGCTTTGCCCAAAATTGAACACCAGAGTTTTCAGCGTGAAGCGGAAGCCGACCCGAGTCAGTTTGGTGAGATCTTGCGTAATGGTCAGCTGCTGCGTTTGGATTTAGGCGTGTTTGTGCTGCATGCGATCCTGACTGCGATGTTTGTGGTGCTACCGCTTGCATTACGTGACGGTGCACAACTGGATGCCTTAAGTCACTGGCAGATCTACCTGCCGGTCATGCTGCTGTCTTTTGTGTTAATGGTGCCGTTTATTATTCAGGCTGAGAGCCGCGGCCGTATGAAGCCGGTTTTTGTTGGCGCCATTGCCACCATTACCCTGATGCAGTTAGGTTTTATCGGCTTTAGTGAAGGTTTCTGGTCGCTGTTTATCCTGCTGTTGATTTTCTTTACTGCCTTCAACCTGCTGGAAGCATCACTGCCGTCTTTAGTGGTTAAGCTGGCACCGGCGGATAAGAAAGGCACCGCCAGCGGGGTCTATTCAACCAGCCAATTTTTAGGTGCGGCCATTGGGGGTGTTTTAGGTGGATATTTTTATCAATATTATGGTTATAATGGGGTCTTTATTTTTACGGCTGTGATCGGTGTCATTTGGTTGGTTGCTGCAGCAAGCATGCAAAAGCCGTTGCCGTTAAGTATCGCTTCCGTGCCGGTAGAGAATGTGACCGAAGACGAAGTGGAAGAGTTGCAGGCGAAGTTAATGGCTTATGATGGTATTTATGAAGTCGTGGTACTGCCAGCAGAAGACCGAATTTTCTTTAAGGTAGATCGTAAGGTTCTCAATGAAGAGTCTTTGATTAACTATATTGAACAAAGTACAAACTAATCTGGCCTGTCCAGTTTGAAATAAATTAATAGAAAAGAGTAAGAGTTATGCGCGGTGTAAATAAGGTCATCTTAGTGGGAACTTTAGGGCGTGATCCAGAAGTAAAGTATTCTGCTAACGGTAATGCAATTGCGAATTTAAGTGTTGCAACCAGTGAACAGTGGAATGATAAAGCGACTGGTCAGAAGCAGGAAAAAACAGAGTGGCACCGAGTGGTTATTTTTGGCAAGTTAGCTGAAATTGCCGGCCAGTACCTAACCAAAGGTTCGCAGGTTTATCTGGAAGGCAAGCTGCAGACTCGTAAGTGGCAGGATCAGAACTCCGGGCAGGATCGTTACAGCACTGAAGTAGTGATTGACGGTTTCTCAGGTTCAATGCAGATGCTGGGCGGTCGCCAGGGTGGCGATGCCGCGTTTGGTGGTAATAATGAGTTCAATCAAGCTCCGCAGGCACCTCAAGGTGGTATGAACCAGAATAGAAATCAAGGCGGCTTTAATCAGCAGCCTGCGCAAGCGGCGCCAATGGGTGCTGCTGGCGCTCAGATGGGTCAGGCTCCTCAAGGTGGCTTTAACCAGCAGCCTGCACAAGCTGCACCAATGGGCGGAGCACAGCAGAACCCAATGGGTGGACAGCCTCAGAAAGCACCGGCTTATGTACCGAATGATTTTGACGATGATGATGTACCGTTTTAGGATTTACCTGCTGTAGAGAAAATAAAAGAGAGCCCGCTAATGCGGGCTTTTTTATTTTCTGGCGTAACTGAAATTTTATACAGGGTTTCAACGGGTTAAAGAGTTGGCTCTGTATGGCTGTTAGAAAAATAGTTGAAAAGCTCGTTTTACAGTTAATTTTTGGCGTAACTGGTCGATACCCTATTTAGAGGTAATCTGTAATGGAAAAACGAAAACCGGTTACGCCGGCGGTTAAATACTTTTTAAAACAGTTGGAACGACGTTCAGAGGCACTTGAAGGTGTGTTGCAATCCGAACGGGCTGCGTTTCAAGAGGTGCCGTTTGAAGAGGTGGAAAACTTTTTTAGACGCATTATGACGCAGAATATCTTTATTCATACAGTCGGTATGAATGGACGTCCGGAGTCGACCATTCTGTCAAAAGCCACTTTTAGTATGAATAAGGTGGTTCGTGTCTATTACAGCACCAGCTTTGATGAAAGTGAGACTGGCTTTGTGCGTATACAACCCTGTGTTGAAAAACAACTGATTACGGTTGAACGTCTGCACGGTTATCGACCTAAACCGGAGATTCTCTATCAGTCTCGAGATCAGTGTCACATTATTCGTTTTATGACCCGCTGGCTGTTAAGGCGTATTGACTGGGACAAAACCCATCTCAGAAATCTGGATCTGTATAAACAGTTTATTGAGCAGGAGAAGCGCGAAGAGGAGGAGCGCCTGGCGGCCCTTGAAGCTCAGAAAATTGAGGAGCAGATGGCGGTGGCGGCCGAGCTGTTAAAAGCCAACAGTTACGGCAGCAGGTAGGTTGCTGCTGTCTGCTTAGTGACTGCGGTTGACGGCTAAGTCGGCCAGAGAGATCAATGCCTGTTTAATGTCGGACTCATCAAGCGGCGCTAAAGCCTGTTTTGCCAGTTCCGCTTCCTGTTGAGCAATATTGATGGTGAAATCAATCGCACCGGAGTGCTTGATAATCTCAGTGACCTCTTCAAGCAGATTAATCCCTTCACTCTCGATCGCGCGACGGATAATCTCTTTTTCAGAGTCGCTGCCATTCTCCAAAACATAGATTAGCGGCAGGGTCGGTTTACCCTCTGCCAAGTCATCACCGATGTTCTTGCCAAGTTCTTCCGCATCCGCTGTGTAGTCCAAAGCATCATCAATCAGCTGGAAAGCCGCACCGATATGGCGGCCATAAGCGATCAGGGGATCTTCCAGCTCAGGTCTTTGTGTCAGGATCGGCCCCATTTGAGTGGCGGCTTCAAACAGTTTGGCTGTTTTGCGATGGATGACTTCCATATAGCGCGCCTGCGTGGTATCGGCGTCGTGGCAGTTCAGTAGTTGCAGTACTTCACCTTCAGCAATGACATTGGTGGCTTCCGACATGACTTCCATAATTTTCATCAGGCCTGGTTCAACCATCATCTCGAACGAGCGTGAATATAAGAAGTCGCCCACTAATACACTGGCAGCGTTGCCCCAGACTTCATTCGCCGTTTTATTGCCACGACGTGTATCCGACTCATCAACCACATCATCGTGTAACAGCGTGGAGGTATGAATGAATTCAATAACCGCTGCCATTAATTGATGATCCGTGCCTTGATAGCCGCATGCACGTGCACTTAACAGCACTAATAAAGGGCGCAGCCTTTTTCCGCCGCTATTAATAATGTAGTGACCAATTTGATTAATTAAAACGACGTCAGAGGACAGTCGGTTTAAGATCAGCTGATCAACGGCTTGGATATCGTCATTGATGAGGGCGCGAATTTCAGATAAGGTCATGATGAAAAATCGGCGAACAGCCTTCCAGAAAATATAAAAGTCGCTATTTTAGTATGAATAGGGCATAGACGCCAGTGCTAGAAATTACAAAGGGATATTTATTATATCTGTAACGGTCGTTTAGGCAGTATTTGGCCTTGAAATTAATCCGTAAAGGGCAAACAAAATGATTTAATTATTGTTTCATTTTCAAAATGTTAGTCGAAATTCGTTAAAATTATCACTAAGTGATTGGCTCTCGGAGCGATCAGGCTTGATAAGTTGAACTTTTTTGCTAAATTATTTTGACCTTGCCTGTAAAATTCTATATAATTCCGCCTTCGCTAAAAAGCGGCTTATTAAAAAGAATTTAGATATCCGGGAGAGAGATATGTACGCAGTAATTAAAACCGGTGGTAAGCAGTATAGAGTTCGTGAAGGTCAAGTATTACGTATTGAATCACTACAAGCTGAAGCTGGTGATACAGTAGAATTTGACGAAGTATTGATGGTAGGTGAAGGCGCTGATGTTAAAATTGGTACGCCTGTTGTTGAAGGTGCTAAAGTTGCAGCAACTGTTGAATCAAACGGTCGTGGTAAAAAGGTAACTATCATCAAGTTCCGTCGTCGTAAGAACCGCTCTAAGACTAAGCAAGGCCACCGCCAAAACTACACTGAAGTTAAAATCGGTAAGATTTCAGCTTAATTTAAAAGAATCTAAACAGGGGCTACTTCTGAAGAGGGGGTAGCGTACTGTTAACAAAAGGACTTATATCATGGCTCATAAGAAAGCTGCTGGTAGTACTAAAAACGGTCGCGATTCCAATGCCAAACGCTTAGGTGTTAAGCGTTTCGGTGGTGAAGTGGTCTCTGCGGGAAGCATTATTGTTCGTCAGCGTGGAACTAAGTTTCACGCTGGTGTAAATGTTGGTCGTGGTAAGGATGATACTTTATTTGCAAAAGCAGACGGTCAAGTTGCTTTTGTGGCTAAAGGTAAGCCAGTACGTACCTACGTAACAATTGTTGCTGAATAATTTAGAACTCGTTTCTAACTTAATCACAGACAATTGATGAAAACGCCCCGCTTTGTCGGGGCGTTTTTGTTTTCAGCGAACTATTTAGTTTATCTTTATGGTTATCTTTATTGTTTAGCTGGTGATAAAATTTCTACTTTGAGGTCTTTGCTCATATTCATTGGATGGATGGTTGTGTGCAAAGCCCTTAATATACTCTTATTGTTTAAAAGGATGCCCCATGCAGTTCGTTGATGAAGCGACTATCTATGTTGAAGCGGGAAGAGGCGGTAACGGTGTTGTTAGTTTCCGTCGTGAAAAATACATTCCATTTGGTGGGCCAAATGGTGGTGACGGTGGTGATGGCGGTAGTGTCTACCTGCTGGCGGATCGTAACCTGAATACGCTGGTCGACTTCCGTTATAGCAAAAACTATAAAGCGCAAGGCGGTCAGAGTGGTATGGGGCAGCAAAAAACCGGACGCGCCGGTGAAGACCTGGTGGTTCATGTTCCCGTTGGAACCATTGTTACCGATGTCGATACCCGTGAGACGGTCGGAGACTTAACCGAGCACGGGCAGAAGCTGCTGGTGGCACAAGGTGGGCGTCACGGCTTGGGGAATATTCACTTTAAGAGCAGCCGTAACCGTACCCCACGTCAGTGCACCCCGGGTGAAGATGGTGAGATGCGTAACTTAATGCTGGAGCTGAAAGTTCTGGCGGACGTTGGCCTGTTAGGTCTGCCGAATGCCGGTAAATCGAGTTTGATTACCGCGGTTTCTGCCGCTCGTCCGAAGGTGGCAAACTACCCGTTTACCACTTTATATCCAAACCTGGGAGTGGTCAGTGTCTCGCCCGAATCCAGCTTTGTTATTGCCGATATTCCCGGTTTGATTGAGGGGGCGGCCGAAGGTGCCGGTTTGGGGATTAAGTTCTTAAAGCACCTGTCGCGTACCGGTCTGCTGCTACATGTGGTCGATATTGCGCCACTGGATGAAGAGGAAGACCCGGTTAACTCCATTCGAGTCATTCAGCAGGAGCTTGAAAAAT
>CAZNML010000017.1:0-27519 GCA_964574275.1 uncultured Thiosulfatimonas sp.
CTGCCGATTTTATTGAGCGTAACCTTGCGCCTTTCAGGTATGACAAAAACGGCAAACAGGTGCAGATGTCTTACTATTTAGCGCCGGAAGAGATCTATGACGATGTGAATGTGGCCAAGGCGTGGGCAAACAGAGCATTTGAGGCGGCGTTACGCAGCAGCAAATCGAAAAAGTGACGGTGACAAAATGGCTGTCGAGTTAAAAGCACACAGCGAGTAATAAAAACCGCCGTGTTAAAGTAAAAAGCCGGAGATAACCCCCGGCTGTTGTCTCAAGATATGTTGTTTACCAGTAGCGAACGCGTCCGGTATCCAGGTGAACGAAGTTGGATTTAGGGTAGTAACCTACGCCACCGACCTTTTCGTGCATGGCAATCTGTCTTAGGTGTTTTAGATCCAAACCAGGCAGATTGACGTCAATCGCTTTCCCCTGCATATGCAGGCTCTTTTTAGCTACGCCACTGCTGGAGCTGTTAAGCATGGCATTGGTCTTGGGTGAACGATAACCGGAGATGACATTAAAACGCTCTTTGCTGTCGGCTCTGCGGCGGATATCATTCAATAGATCGAACAGTTCCACATCAATCGCATGGGTTTCACCGGTACGGAAATCTCTCAACACATGGTTGATCTCTGCCAAGGCATCCGGATGGTAGACACCCTGTTCCCAGTAGGTGGTGTTCAGCGATTCACCAGTGTGCAGGTTGTAAAAAGAGAGCGAGCGGAACTCGTCATCTTTAGAGAGTTTTTTGCTGCTGGCAAACAGGGAAGTCGGCGCACAAGCCGCTGCAACACCCATTCCGCCTAGTTTAAGAAAATTTCTACGATTCATTTCCTTGTTCATAGTCACCCCATTTTTTACTGTACTATATGTAAAATTATACCATAATTTAGTTAATATGTGTTTTTAGGTTTGTTTTCAAGTGGTTACGTAGATTTTCATCACGTTTATAGACATCTTTACGTTGATACAGGGTACCACTCTCATCGGCCCAAGCGGTCTGATAGGTGACATACACCGGTATTTTTTGTTGTAACCACACCACTTGGCGTTGGCCGCTCTGAATCTGCTCAAAGGTGGATTCAAAAGTCACCTCGGGCTGCTGCTGTTTCAGAATATTGTGGGCGAGCTGCAGCGGTTTTTCGGCACGAATACAACCGGAGCTGACCAGAAAGGTTTTGTTTTTAAACAGGTAGCGTGCCGAGGTATCGTGGATATAGATGTCTGCGCCGTTGGGGAAGATAAACTTAACGGAGCCAAGCGGGTTCAGGGTGCCGGCATCCTGACGGAAGATATAACTCAGCATGCCTTTGGGGCTGATCTGATCCCAGTCAATGGTGCTCGCATCAAGCGGCTGCTTCTCAGCGGTGTCACTGCTTTTGAACAGTCTGATCTGACGCTCGTTAAGGTACTCGGGGCTCTGCCGAAGTTTGGGCAGAATGTCCTCTTTAAGGATGGTTTTGGGAATGCGCCAGTAGGGGTTGAATACCATATGACTCATCTGCGCTTGCATTATCGGTGTCGGACGTCTGGTTTTACCTACCACTACCTGCATAGACAAGTTCTGTCCATCTTGCACATACTGTAAAGAGAAGTCGGGGATATTGACCATGACATAGTTGTCCTCCACCAGCGGGTTAAACCAGCGCCAACGCTCCAGGTTGAGACGAATACGCTCAATCACCTGATGCACACTTTCAGCCAGTCTGGCCTGGGTTTTGGGGCCAACCACGCCATCGACGGTAATGTTCTGTCGACGCTGAAACAGTTTAACCGCTTCAATCAGAGCTTCACTCTGCAGCTGGTAGCAGGACTTGGACTCATCCCAACTCCAACTGATTGATACCTTGTCTGTTTCGCCTTTTGGGGGACATGGCGGCACGCTGTTATCAAATTCGCCGCTGATCGACAGTCTGCTTTTAATCTGCTCAGGATCAAGGTAGCTCTCGGGCGTTGTGTTCCAGCCACCCTGTGTGGCCACTTGCTGGTAAAAAAGCAGTGCTTTTTTGAGATTACGGTAACGAGTATGAGCGGGAGCCAGATTGGCTAGCTGCTGTTTAACTTGTGCGTGCTGCAGTGCGTCTTCCAGAAGTTGCGGCAGATTGATCTGCTGTGCTTTGAGGGTACGATACAGTGTATCCGCCTCTGTTTTGTAGGCGATGCCGTGATACAGGTGTGTGCCCAGAGCCATAAAGGCATCGGTTAACAGCATATCCAACCGCGCCTGTTCGTTTAGCGATGCCGGCTGACTAAGTTGTAGAATGCGGTTTTTATGGTAGCCCTGATAAGAGGAGTCCAGACCATCTTCTTCAGCGCTGTTAATGGCGCTCAGTAGCTGAGAGATCAGTTCTGCAGAGCGGTAATCGATTACCCATGCAGGCTGATAGTCACGTTGCTGGTAGAACTCCAACAGCAACGGTTTTTGCGACAGCTGCAAACCCACCTCACTCTGTTCAGCCGGTGAAGTGTGCTGCTCAAGCAGTGTTTTCAGCGTTGTCGGCAGGTTGTATGACTGTACCTGTGTGCTTAATAAAAGCATTCCGGCAATCATCAGTAGCTGTAAAATTTTTAGCATGCTGATGGTCTCCTCTTTGAGTACCCCTACCTTTTATTTTAGCGTAATTTATCTTTTAAATTGAAGGCTTTATCGGCCAGATTTCTTAACTTTAACTCTCAATAGAGCAGCTTCGTTATATTGAAAATGGTCGTTAAAATGAGAGCTCAATCCGGTGCAAGTATTGAGTTAGCCGTGTTTAGCTTGCCGCTCAAAATGGGGAGGTGTTTTAATCAGGCCTGTTCAGATTATGTAGCAGGTCTTGATAAACCGGGTGGTTACGTAACAGCGTACGGCCGGCTTTAATCAATTCATCGATCTCCGACTGTTTCAAGGCAAATGAGGTCGGGATGCGGTTAAAGAATTCGAGCGCCTGCGGCTCTTTCAGATTCTGGAAGCTAACCTCTATAAAGTAGGGGGTAACCGTTTTCTGTGGAGAGGATAACGCTTTGCTCCAGCGTGTCATGCCCTGTTGAAACAGTTGGATGGTGGCGGCATTATAGCGGTGCATTTGAATATCGGATACCGCATTAATGGTGGTTTCCACATCGGGCACCTTATTGGTCAGGCCAATATCGGGGTTGGAGTGTGTTGAAGCATTGACGGCGATCACCGCAAAATGTCCGGCCGGCTGCTTTTTAAGTTTCGTTAAAATCTGTTTGGCACCACCCGCCAGCTCCAAAACTTCATAGATGGCTCTCAGGCCCAGGTTATCGGTAATGCCGCCGTCGACCAGATGAATGTATCTGAGTTTATTATCGGTACGAACGTAATTCATTAGGTCTTTTTTAGCAGCAGCCATCTCGTAACTGGCCAACAGGTTCTGCTCAGGGTCGGTGAGCAGTGAGTGGTTTTTGGCTTTACAGTGTCGATAGTTTTCCAGTACCACCGGGCTGAAGATGACCGGCACGGAAGAGGAGGCGGTGACGGCACGAGCGATCGGGAAATGCGTCAGATCAGCGCACAGCAGATCAAAATACTCCTGAGTAAAGGAGAAACGGGTGCCGTGCCCCAAGTCGGAAGCGTTGATGACGATCAGCGGAGTTGGCTTATTCTGTAGGTCTCCAAAGGTGGCACCTTTAAACACCGCCTTTTCGTAGAACTCCACCGCACGGTCAGTACGTGCTTTGTCGGAAAACCACTGGCTTGGGTTAAACACACTCTCCACCAGAAGCCCAGTGATGTCCTTACGTAGAAAGACCTGTTCAAATTGTTCAAAGGTTTTGTCGCCATGCAGACCGTAATAGGCTGCGGTAAAACTGCCACCGGAGACCGAGCTGATGACATCGACTTCATCCAGTAGGCGCACTGTTTGCCCATTATGTTGAATCTCAGAATCACGCAACTCTTGCAGTACGCCATAAGCCAGTGCCGCGGCACGTGAGCCGCCACCGGAAAACGCCAGCATCAGCGTGACCTTGCCAAGCGGTTTCTGACTCATCTTAGATTGAATCGAGTAGGGTGGTTCAGTCGGAATAGGCGGTTTGGGAGCATTGCTAACGGTGCCGAAGCTACTGCAACCTGAGATAAGAGTACTTAAAGACAGCAGCACAAGAAGACGTTTTAGCACGGTGAAACCTCAACTTTAATGGGTGGTTTATCGTATCTTACCACTGTTTATCCGTTAAATTACGCAACAAAATGCAGTTTTTTTAAGAGGCCGTATGCTTTGGTTAGCTAGCAATAGGGCGTATAATTTTAGGTTTGATTTTTTGGAAATGTGACCGATGGTCTATCGTCAATTTTTAGGTTTTCTGTTGTTAGCCGCAGCTTATGCTCTATTGATTCCAGGAGTGAGTGAGCCGGTGCTGCATGTCACCACCACCTTGGATAAGGCGGAACTGGCCAATCTGGGTAAAGAGGCGCTATTGGGCAGTGCGGAGATTCCCAATTTTATCAAGTCAATCGCCAATGATCTGTTTAATAATGTCACGGTAGAGGGTAAGGTCATTATTCAGGACAGTGCTAAAAGTATCCTGGGCACCTCTGAAACCTTATGGAGTGAGGGCAATCGGCTGGTGGCGGCACTGATTCTGTTTTTTAGTGTGATTGTGCCAGCTCTGAAAGCGCTGCTGTTACTCCTGTCTTATGGTTTTCAGCGTTTTAGTGCCGGAAAAGTGGCCGCAAAAATCAGCGGGGCTCTGAGTAAGTGGTCGATGGCAGATGTGTTTGTCATGGCATTGATTGTCTCATTTTTGGCGATTAAAGCCAGTGCCGGCAGCTCGGCTTTAGTGGAGACCAGCATTACCTTTGAAAGCGGTTTTTACTACTTTTTAGGTTACTGTCTGCTGTCGATTGCAGCCAGCCAGTTGATGATGCGCTCCAGCCGTTTTGATTAGGCTGAAGCCGCCGGTTTAAATCAAGCAGGCCTGTTCATTTTCAAAGCCTTAAGCTCGAGTGTTAATGGCTTTAGAGAACAGGCTTTGAAACGCTCTTACCGCTTTAGTAGGCTCTTTCGCCAAAGTAATCGCAGTCACTACCGCAATGCTGTTTACCCCGGTTTCAATCACCGATTGGGCATTGTCTAAGGTGATGCCGCCAATCGCCACAATGGGCACCTCGCCATTTATTTTGACCAGCTGTTGCAGGTTTTTCAGACCCTGAATCTGACCGCTCATATCTTTAGTCTGAGTGTTAAAGATCGCTCCAATCGCCATATAACTCGGCTTGATCTGCTCCGCCAGCAGCAGTTCATAGCTGCCATGGGTGCTGATGCCGAGACGCAGACCGGCTTGATGAATCGCTTGCAGATCGGCACAATTCAGATCCTCTTGCCCCAGGTGCACGCCGTAGGCCTGATGTTTGATAGCGAGTTTCCAGTGGTCATTAATAAACAGACGAGTCGGGTGGCCTTTGCTCAGCTCAACCGCTTGTTTGATCTGCTGATCCAGTTCCGCTTCACTTCTGTTTTTAAGGCGCAATTGAATGATCTCTAAGCCAGTTGGTAGCAGAGCTTGTAGCCACTCTACTGAATCCACTACCGGATAGAGACCGAGGTTTTGCACGCCGAGTGACGCAAACTGCAGTGGTGTTTTTAGGGTGGCGTTGACGCTGCTAATAACCTGTGGATAAAACTGCTTTGCCACCGGCCAGCTTGGTTGAATCAGAGCACCGTAGTAGTGCTGATGGTTGGCGGACAGCGCAAACGCCTTATTCATAAAGGCTTTGCTTTGCATAAAGGCATCGCGCAACAGATAGTCCTGCGCCAGAAAACTGGTAATGGCGGTGGAGAAGGTGCAGCCGCTGCCGTGAGTGTAACTGGTACTCACCCACTCCGATTTGAGGCTCAAATGCAGCTTATTACTAAAACAGTGGTCAACGAGCTGTTCACTCGGCTCGCCATGGCCGCCGGTAATGATTACGCTGTGACAACCCGTATTTAAGATTGCCAGTGCCTGCTCTGCAGGGGATAACTGCTGTTGCGGATCGTTTGCCAATAGGGCGGTCTCTTCAAGGTTGGGGGTAATGACATCCACCTGACTGATGAGTTGCTGCAGTAATGGCTGCTGAATCGGTTCGGCTACCAAATCTTCACCGACACTGGCCTTCATGACCGGGTCTAACACCACTTTTAGCTCGGCATGAATGGCCTTTAAATGTTTGAGGGCATCAATTAACCACTGCAGCTGCTGGTTATTGGCAATCAGGCCGATCTTAATGGCGGCCGGCGGCTTGTCTGCAAGTAGGCAGTCAAACTGCTGCTGTAGTATGTCGACCTCGACCGGGTGAATGGCGCTGAGGCTGTTGGAGTTCTGTACCGTGTTGGCGGTGATTAAGGTGCAGGTTTCGCAACCTAAAGCGTGGCCAGTGCGGATATCCGCTTGAATCCCAGCGCCGCCACTGCAGTCTGAGCCGGCCATGCTCCAAATAATCGGGCGTTTTTCTGTCTCTGCTTGCATGATGTTATCCATAATTTATCTGGTGCCAAATAGGTTGATCAAGGGTCGGGGTGCTTGGGCTGGCGCTGCTGCGCTCCTCCATTAGACCGCTTAGGTGCGCTAAGCGGCCCGCTTCAATGGCTTTGGCAAAAGCTTTCGCCATCAGCTTAGGGTCATTGGCGTGTGCCACTGCGGTATTCAGCAGAATGCCGTCTACCCCCATCTCCATCGCCTGAGTGGCATGCGAGGGCTTGCCAATACCGGAGTCGATAATCAGGGTCACCTCAGGAAAACGCTCACGGATTGCCTGAATGGCGTAAGGGTTCATAATGCCTTTGCCGGTGCCAATCGGCGAGCCCCAAGGCATAATCACTTCACAACCTAACTCAACCAGATGACGGGCGATGACCAAGTCATCGGTACAGTAGGGCAGCACCTTAAAGCCCTGTTTCAGTAAGAGTTCGGTCGCTCTGACCAGATCAATGGGGTCGGGTTGCAGGTTATAGTCATCACCCACCAGCTCCAGTTTGATCCAGTCCGTCTGGAACAGTTCGCGACTCATTAACGCCATATTGACCGCTTCGTCCACCGTATGACAGCCTGCGGTATTTGGCAGCAGGTGTAAGCCCAGCTCTTGAATAAGGCTCCAGAAAACTTGGCCGCCGTTGTCCTGTGGATTTTGCCGGCTTAATGACAACGTCACCACTTGGGCGCCGGAAGCCTGTATTGACTGTTGCATGATCTGAGGTGACGGGTACAGGGCGCTGCCGATCATTAAGCGGCTGTTAAGTTCGGTGCCATAAATATTGAGAGTATCCTGCATCACTATCCCCCTTGAATGGCTGAGATCACCTCAATGCGATCATCGGGTTTAAGCTCGACTGTGCTGTGTTTGGAGCTGGGTAAAAATGTTCGGTTATATAACAGGGCGTAAGGCGGCTGAGCGCCAAACAATTTCAGGACTTCAGGCAGTTGCATTTGCGGTTTAATTTCGCAAGCCATGTTATTAATGTAAATTTCAAAAGTAGTACTCATTAGAGAACCTCGACTAGATTTTTGTAAAAGGGCTGTGCACTTGGCTGCGCATTTAAAACGGCCACGCACTGTTCGATAATGGCGGGCGCCAGTAGATAACCGTGACGGTATAGACCGTTGACCTGTATACTCTGCCCTTGGACCCAAATTTTGGGCTCGTTATTGGGCAGGGCTGGGCGCAAGCCAGCTCTGATCTCTAGAATCTCTGCTTCGGCAAAGCCCTTGTGCACACTAAAACAGCTGGAGAGCAGCTCCAAAGCGGAACGCACTGTCGGTTGGCGTTGATCTTCAGATTCGATCTGGGTGGCACCAATGACAAATTGGTGATCGGGTTTGGGGGCGATATAGATCGGATAACGCGGATGCATTAAACGCAGAGGCCTGCTCAGATTGACCTCGGGCGCTTTGACGCGAACCACCTCACCACGCACGCCACGCAGTGTTTGCGTGGCGGGTATATTCTGCTTGCCGCCCAAACCGCGACAGTCAATCACCCAATCAAAATGCTGACTTTGCTGATTAAAGTGCACTTGATTGCCGTCGACCTCCACTGGCGTATTGCTGAACCAGGCAATATCAAGCTGCTTCAGGGTAATGGCCAGGCTTTTTAATAGCGCCCGGTTATCCAGTTGCCCTTCATGCGGTAGATACAGCGCCTGTGCAAAGCGTTTACAGTTGGCTTTGAGACCTGGCTCCAGTGCAGCGATCTGTTCACTGTTAACGGCATGAATATGTGCTTGATCCTGACGTTTTACCCGGCGTAGAAAATCCGTCAGATAAGCTCGGTCTTGATCGTGTGCCAGAATCAGGCTGCCTTGCTGCTGAAAAAAGACCGGGGCTGACAGCTGCTTTAAAAACTCCGGCCACAGTTTTAAGCTGTGCTCGCCCATTAGCATAATGCTGTTAGACGCATCCGCCGACTCGGCCAGTGGTGCCAGCATGGCCGCGGCTAAATAAGCTGCGCTCTGCTGGCCGTCCTCGGCATCCTGATCAAACAGGGTGATCTGATAATCCGTAGCGCTATGTTGTGCCAGGCGCACGGCGAGCATGCGCCCAATCAGGCCAGCGCCCAGAATCGCCACCTTGGGTGATGGCTGGCTCACATCGCTTCCTTCTGATAGATTTCACTGCCGGCATCACGAAACTCCTTAGATTTCTCTTTCATCCCGCTCTTAATCTGGTCCAGCGTGATCTCGGTGACCGTGCCGGCCGCTTCAAGTTGTGCCGCATAGTCACGTACATCCTGAGTGATCTTCATTGAACAGAACTTAGGGCCGCACATTGAGCAGAAGTGCGCCACCTTGCCCGACTCCTGCGGGATGGTCTCATCGTGGTATTGACGCGCTCGTTCCGGATCCAGACCTAAATTAAACTGATCCTCCCAGCGGAACTCAAAACGCGCTTTGGACAGCGCATTATCACGGATCTGTGCGCCAGGATGCCCTTTGGCTAAGTCGCCGGCATGGGCGGCAATTTTATAGGTGATCAAGCCCTCTTTAACATCCTCTTTATTTGGCAGGCCTAGGTGCTCCTTTGGCGTGACATAACACAACATGGCGCAACCATACCAGCCGATATTGGCCGCACCGATTCCTGAGGTAATGTGGTCGTAGCCTGGAGCGATGTCCGTGGTCAGAGGCCCTAAAGTATAGAAAGGCGCTTCGCCACAGTGAGCCAGCTGCTTGTCCATATTGGCCTTAATCATGTGCAGCGGTACATGACCCGGGCCCTCAATGATCACTTGAACATCGTGTTTCCAGGCGATCTGTGTCAGCTCTCCCAAGGTTTCCAGTTCGGCAAACTGCGCTTCATCATTGGCGTCGGCAATCGAACCCGGACGTAAGCCATCCCCAAGAGAGAAGGTCACGTCATAAGCTTTCATGATCTCGCAGATCTCTTCAAAGTGGGTGTAGAGGAAGTTCTCCTGATGGTGCGCCAGACACCACTTCGCCATAATGGAGCCACCGCGGGAGACAATACCGGTGACACGCTTGGCGGTCATCGGCACATAACGCAGCAGTACCCCGGCGTGAATGGTGAAGTAGTCCACCCCTTGCTCCGCCTGCTCAATCAGGGTGTCGCGGAAGATCTCCCAGGTGAGGTCTTCGGCAATGCCGTTGACCTTCTCTAATGCCTGATAGATCGGTACGGTGCCGATCGGCACCGGCGAGTTACGCATAATCCACTCCCGAGTTTCATGGATATTACGTCCGGTTGACAGGTCCATAACGGTATCGGCACCCCATTTGGTGGCCCATACCATCTTCTCTACCTCTTCGGCGATGGAGGAGCCGACTGAAGAGTTACCGATATTGGCGTTCACCTTAATTAAAAAGTTACGCCCGATAATCATCGGCTCGATCTCAGGGTGGTTGATATTAGCCGGAATCACCGCGCGGCCACGTGCCACTTCATCACGTACAAATTCAGGGGTGATCTCCTGTGGCAGGCTAGCACCGAACGACTCGCCGGCATGTTGTTGCGACAAGATTTCATCACGCACCTCGGCGCGTTTCATATTCTCGCGAATGGCAATATACTCCATCTCCGGAGTGATAATACCCTGGCGCGCGTAGTGCATCTGCGTCACATTTTTACCCGCTTTGGCACGTTTGATCTTAGGCAGGTGCTCAAAACGGATCTGATCCAGATTTTCATTATCCAGACGCTGCTGGGTGAATATGGAGGTAACGGCATTCAGCTCTTCGGTATCGTTACGACTCTCTATCCAGCTCTTTCTTAATTTGGGCAGGCCTGCGTAGATATTGATCTCAATATCATTGTCGGTATAAGGCCCCGAGGTGTCATAGACACGAACTGGTTCATTTTTTTCAAACAGCGGGCTGTCTTCGGTTCCGCCCACAAAGGAGTCGCTGACGGCGATTTCACGCATACCGACCTGAATAGGATGCAGTTGACCGGCAACGTAGACCTTTTTAGAGTTAGGGTAGGATTGACCCGAAACGTTTTGAATAAATGCTTCAGCAGCGGCGCGACTCTGGCGACGATTGGTTTTATTAGATGAATTCATAGCTTGCCTGTTTTTTATCAGTTTTAAAAAGTAGGCGAAGCGTTAGACTTGTTTGATGTAGAAGATCAGACACTCAGTGGTTGAGTTTTGGGTAGCGTGCGCGTAGCGTTGCAGAGAAAAAACTCCAACAGTTTAGCGGTTAAGGGTGAAATGTTGACGATTTCAGACCATTAATCCAGACGGCACTCAGTCTGCTTGTTCCCTTCGCTGGTACTAACCAGATCAGGTTCTACGGATCCCGCATAATGCGATCTCAGCCTTTTAAGTCTAGGCACTCCGACAATGTATTGCGGGCCACAGTATAAACCATAAGGCAGCGATTTTAGAAGAGCATTTTTTTGAAATAAGCGGAGTCTTTGGGGCTGGGTGACGGAGTTTTAATAGTTTAACTGATTGATAGAGAAGGTTTTTTAGACGGGGTGGAAGAGAGGTTTTTTGGCAAACAGCGAGGTTATGGATTGAGTTTTTGATCCGCTTTGATATGTTTGCTGCGGGTCAGGCGAAAATTGAGTTTGGTAAGCTGGCTCTGCAGTTTCCAGAACAGGTAGCCCGGATAGTCACAGCGCGCTTTATTGGTTTTACCAATCTTGAATGCGGGGTGTGAAGGTGGAATATTAGAGTCCATTTTTTGAGCCATTTTACTTCTGTGCAACCAGCAGCTTTTTGAGCATTCTATGCGACGGGTGACCGTCCGCGGGTAGTTGTTGTTTCACCTGAAAGGCTCTTAAAGCTGTGCGGGTCTTGCTGCCGGAGATGCCGTCCGGCACACCGGCATTATAGCCCAGCCAGTTGAGGCGCTCTTGCAGGGTTTTCATCTCCTGCTTGCTTAAGGCTTTGTCATCGCTTGGCTGGCTTTTACTTAAAGTGTCGCGCCCAATCACTCTATCGGCTAAATGACCGACCGCTAAAGCGTAGTTATTGGAGAAGTTCCAGCGCTTAATGACTTTGAAATTATCAAACACTAAAAATGCCGGTCCACGATAGTCGCTTGGCAGCAGCAGTTTGGCACTCATATCCTCTTGAGGCAGGGCGCGGCCGTCAGCTAAAGTCAGCCCCAATTGCTGCCACTCGGCGAGTGATTTAGCGGTTTTACCATCGGCCAGGGCATAATCAAATGCTTGGGGCAGTTGCACTTCACGTCCCCAGTTCTGCTGCTTTTGCCAACCCAGCTCTTTCAGGAAGTGGCCTGCGGAGTGGAACACATCCGGCAGGCTGCCCCATAGATCTTTTTTACCATCCTGATCGCCGTCAATGGCATAACGCAGATAGTTGGACGGCATAAACTGACACTGTCCCATTGCTCCTGCCCAGGAGCCTTTCATCTGGCTTGGCTGTACATGACCCTGATCAATTACTGTCAGGGCATCCAGCAGTTCCTTGGTGAAAAAATCACTGCGTCTAGGATCAAATGCCAATGTGGCCAGCGATTCAATAATCGGGATATTGCCGGTATAGCCGCCATAGTTGGTCTCCATTCCCCAGAAGGCGATCAAATAGCGCCCGGGAACGCCGGTTTGTTTGGTGACCTGATCGAGCAGGCGACGGTGTTTTTTGTAGAGATATTGACCTTTACTGATGCGCCAGCTGGTAACCGCTTTATTGAAGTACTGCCAAAAGGTGCGGGTGAATTCCGGTTGTCTGCGATCCAGTTCAAGTACTTTTTGATTGAGAGTGACCTCTTTAAAGGCCTGATCCAGGGTGTCTTTGGAGATGCCTTTTTGCAGCGCCTGCTGTTTGAAGCTGATCAGCCACTTCTGGAACTCCGCTTCGGTCTGCGCATGGCTGCTGACAGGCATTAGCAGGGCAAAAGTAAGAAGAGTCAAGCCGAGTTGGCGCAGAAGAGTGGTCATGCAAAATTCACCGTTAATTAAGTAGCGGACTAACAAAGTTTCTCTATTTTACAGAAACTTACCTCAACACGGCATTAAAACAGTAAAATGTGCGGATTAAAAATTTATATAGCAAAAGGTCTGTATTTGTGCACTGTTTAGTAGCCAACATCGATAGTCCGCTGTTTTATATCCCAATTTGGAAAAAAGTATGTTGAAGTTGTTTGCCACCGCGGCCGGTGGGTTAAGTGAGTTATTACGTGAAGAATTAATGTCTTTTGGTGCTACCAATGTAAAAGCGCAGCCAAGAGGGGTGAGTTTTGAAGGTGATTTAGAGATCGCTTACCGAGCGTGTTTGTGGTCGCGTCTGGCCAACCGTATCTTTTTAACGGTGCTCGAAGCGGAGCTGCAGACCCAGGAAGATTTGACTGCGGAGGTGGAGCGTATTGACTGGCAGCAGCATATGGATGCATTTGGCAGCTTTGCCGTCTCCTTTTCCGGTAAAGGCATGGGCATTGACCATAGCCACTACGGTGCCTTAAAGATCAAAGATGGGATTATGGACCACTTCCGCAATCTCGGTGGTGAGCGTCCGATTGTCGATAAGCGCTACCCTGAGTTGCGAGTTCACGGCCATCTGAATCGTAATCAGTTGACGTTAAGTATTGATCTGGTTGGTTACAGTCTGCACCAGCGTGGTTACCGTGAAGGTCAACAGGTAACGGCGCCGATAAAAGAGAACGTTGCTGCGGCACTGTTAATGCGTGCCGGCTGGCCGGAAATCGCCAAGCAGGGCGGTTGCTTGTACGACCCTATGTGCGGCTCGGGTACCTTTTTGATTGAGGCGGCGATGATGGCTTCCGATCTGGCTCCGGGGATGGATAAGGCCGACAAGATGGCCTTTGTCACTTGGAAAAAACACGATGAAGATCTGTGGGAGAGCCTGCTGGTTGAAGCGGAGAACCGTGAGGCGGAAGGGTTGCGCAACTTGCCGAATATCTACGGTTCGGATACTTCGCATAAGTCGCTGGATGTAGCGCAGGAGGCGATTGCTGCCGCCGGCTATGAGGATTCGATTGAGATCAAACAGATGGCGGTTGAGCAGGGGCGTCGCTGGGGTGACTGGCAGCCTGGCCTGGTGATTACCAACCCGCCTTATGGTGAGCGTTTAGGTGAAATTGATACGGTAAAACAGGTGTATACCGCTTTGGGGCACTATCTGAAAACGGAATTTGATGGCTGGAAAGCGGCGGTGTTAACCTGCAATCCGGAACTGGGCATGTATCTGGGGTTAAAGGCATTGCGCAGCCATAACTTCAATAACGGGGCGTTGGAGTGTAAGTTGTTCCGTTTCAGTGTGGCTAAAGAGTACCACCGCGAGCCGGCGGTGCGTGGCGGTGCCAATTTGGCTGAAGAGGTACAGAGCGCGTTGCCGGAGATGGTGGACAGCGAAGGTGCGAAGATGTTCGCCAACCGTATGAAAAAGAATCTGAAGCCTTTGCGAAAATGGGCGAAGAACAACAGTGTGATGGCTTACCGTACCTATGATGCGGATATGCCGGAGTACTCGCTGGCGGTGGACTACTACCAGACGCTGGAAGGCGGCGAGTGGGTGGTAGTGAATGAGTATGCGGCACCGAAAACGGTGGATCGTGCCAAAGCCAAACGCCGTCTGCATGAAGCGATCTCGGTTCTGCCGCAGGTGTTTGACCTGCCGGCGGATCACATTATTTTTAAGGTGCGTGAGCGCCAGAAAGGCAGCTCGCAGTATGAACGTCTGGATGAGAATAAGCAGTTCTTTACGGTAATGGAGAACGGGGCTAAATTACGTGTCAACTTTACCGACTATCTGGATACCGGGCTGTTTCTGGATCACCGTGATGTGCGTGCCTATGTGGCCAAACAGTCGCACCGTAAAAGTCTGTTAAATCTGTTCTGCTACACGGCGACCGCCACCACAGAGGCTGCTGTACAGGGTGCCAGCAGCAGTTTAAGTGTCGACATGTCTAAAACTTACCTCTATTGGGCCAAACATAACCTGATGAATAATGGCTGTGATGAATCAAAGCATCAACTGCTGCAGGAGAACGTGTTGGAGTGGCTCGATCAGGCTTCGGAACAGCAGCAACAACAGTTTGATGTGATCTTTTTGGATCCGCCGTCGTTCTCAACCTCCAAACGCATGGAGGGCACTCTGGATATTCAGCGCGATCATGTCGAGCTGATCAATAAAACGCTGAAGTTATTGAAAGCGGGTGGCGAGCTGATCTTCTCCACCAACTTACGTAAATTCAAATTAGACAACGAGGCGTTTTCTGCCTGCCAGGTTACCGATATTACCCGCAAAACCATGCCAAAGGATTTTCAGAGAAATATGAAAATTCACCAGGCCTGGTCAATTATTAAAACTCAATAATTGCATAAAATTTTTAAGAGAAAAATCTAATGATTAGTATTGCGACAGTGCATGAAATGCTGGGTTTGAGCCTGCGTGAGCGCGTTGAAATTCAAGAACACAACAGCTATTTACGCCAACAATCGGATTTTTTCTATTCCGAATTAGAACAGTGGATGCAGAAGTTCGATTTTCCAGAAGCAGAAAGCGGCCTGTTTATCGATCACTTTTATGATGTGCTGATCAGTGGCGACTATGAGGAGCATTTCTATATCATCAACTATCGTCAGGCGCTGCACTGGCGTGAATTGGGCATTACTCAGGGACAGGTGATGTTGTTGTTAAGCCAGTTTAGGCAGCTGTTTGTGCACATCTCTGACAAACGTGAGAACACAACTCTGGCGCGTGGCTTATGTCATACCGTTGATCTGGGACAGGCGATTGTCTCCTCGGTCTATCAGATGCATGCCGCTATGCTGCATATGAAACAGCGCACCACCGCCGATGTGGCACGCATGCGTCGCTCCTTTCAAATTCTGGCGGCTCCCGAACCGGAGGAGTTGATCCAGGCCTATATCGATCACCAAAACTGGAAGATACGTGCCTACTCGCTGGCTTTGGGTGAACCTGAAGAGGGCTCATTCCCCTACTCAACCAGTCAGTGTCTACTGGGGCGCTGGTTGGAAGAGGGTGGTAAATATAAGATTCCTGAGGCTGATCTGGAGAGCTTCCTAGATGCGCATGAACAGGTGCACCGCCTTGGTTTCTCAGCACTGCAGGAGGCGCAGGCGCACCACCCGGAGAGAATTGTTGAGTTTCTGGTGGAGATGGAGCTGGCCTCCGATGAGGTGAGCCGAGTGCTATTGGATCAGATCGAGAACGAATTTGTGCGTTCGGCCACTCAGGATGCCTTAACCCATCTACCGAACCGCCGAGCGTTTGATGAGAAGCTCAAACAGAACCTGGCTTTTTCCAAACGACATGGCTTCTGGGCCGGTATTATTTTGATCGATATCGACTATTTTAAACGCATTAACGATGAGTTCGGGCATGCGATTGGTGATAAGGTGCTGAAAGAGGCGGCGGTGGTGCTCAAGCAGGCGGTACGTCAGGAGGAGACCGTCTACCGTTGGGGCGGAGAGGAGTTTGCCGTACTGACTCTGGACAAGGAGCCGGAGTCGATTGAGCAGTTGGCAGAACGCATTCGTCAGCAGTTTGAGAACTTTGATTTTAACGTGGGGCTGGAGAGTCCACTGAATTTAACGGTAAGCTGTGGTGCTTTAAGTCTGAACTCTGAGTTGGATATCTTGGAGCACGAACTGTTCTCTGAGGTGGACAAGCAGCTCTACCACTCAAAAAATACCGGCCGTAACCGAGTAACCTATCGAACACTTGAGGCAGAATAACTTCTACTATCTGCTTATCGAGTATGCTAAGCAGCGTTTTATTTAGCAACGTTTTGGAAAAAGTATGGAACAAAATATTCAGTTTGACGAAGATCTGATTAAACGCTACAACCAGACCGGTCCGCGTTATACGTCTTATCCGACGGCGATTCAGTTTGAAGAGCATTTTGGCATAGACGACTATAAGCAGGCGGCGGCGCGCAGTAATGAGTCTGATCGCGGTTTGTCACTGTATTACCATATTCCTTTTTGCGATACCGTGTGCTTCTTCTGCGCCTGCAATAAGGTGTGGACACGCGATCGTTCAAAAACCACGCCGTATCTGCAGCGCCTGTTTAAAGAGATTGAGATGCAGTCGCAGCTGTTTGACAGCAGTCGCATGGTGGAGCAGTTGCATCTAGGCGGCGGTACGCCGACCTTTATCAATAATGATGAGATGTCTCAGTTGATGGATAAAACCCGTCAGCATTTCAATTTATACGATGACGACTCCGGTGAGTACTCGATTGAGATTGATCCGCGTGAAGCTAACCGTGAATCTGTAAAACTGTTACGTCAGCTTGGATTTAACCGCATGAGTCTGGGCGTGCAGGATTTTGACCCGGCGGTGCAGAAAGCGGTTAACCGTATTCAAACCCAGGCGCAGACATTTGAAGTACTGGAGGGCGCGCGTGAAGCCGGTTTTATGTCGGTCAATGTTGACCTGATCTACGGTCTGCCGCTGCAGACGGAAAAGGGCTTTATTCACACTCTGGATCGTGTGTTGGAGGCGGAGCCGGATCGCTTCTCAATCTTCAACTATGCGCATATGCCGAGTATGTTCCCGACGCAGAAGAAACTCAAAGAGGCGGACATGCCATCGGCGGATGAGAAGCTGGCGATTCTGCACTCCGCGACCGAACGTTTGCTGGATGCCGGTTATGTCTATATCGGTATGGATCACTTTGCCAAGCCGGACGATGAGCTGGCGGTGGCGCAGCGTGATGAGACGCTGTATCGCAATTTCCAGGGTTACTCCACGCATGCCGATTGTGACTTGGTCGGCATGGGGGCGACCTCAATCTCCCTGATTAACAATACCTATGCACAGAACCGCAAAGGGCTGGATGAGTACTATCAAGCCATTGATGCCGGTGATCTGGCCGTATTCCGTGGCGTTGAGTTGTCTGAAGACGATGAGTTACGTCGTGATGTGATTACTCGTCTGATCAGTCACTTCCATCTGAATTTCGCTAAAATCGATGCGCAGTGGAATATCCGTTTTAAAGAGTATTTTGCCAAAGAGCTGGTCAATTTGGCACCGATGATTGAAGATGGGTTGATCACCCTGAGTGAAGAAGATATTTATGTTTCAGCCAAAGGAAGGCTGTTGATCCGCAATATCTGCATGGTATTTGATGCCTATATTAAAGAGGGCATGCAGAACCGCTTCTCCAAAGTGATTTAAGATGATTTAGAGTGTTTCTGGCCTGATTACAGGCTAAAAGCGAACTATTTAAAACCGGACCTGTTCCGGTTTTTTTGTGTCCAAATCTTGCAAAAAAGTGATCAGGCCTGCTTAAATTAGATTGGTAAAAATAAGTATTTCCAGGGTGGTGGAAAAGGGTTTTTTCTCCATTTAAACTTGAAAGCGAAAATTAAAGAACTATAAGTTAGGTAGTTAAAGATTTTAGATAGGGAGACACCCAATCATGATGGATAAATTTACTACTCAGTTTCAATCCGTTTTAGGGCAGGCACAGTCGATCGCGGTCGGTCAGGACAATCAGTTTATTGAACCGCTGCATATCTTGGCGGCGCTGCTCGATGAGCAGGCGCAGCTGCTGCAGTTGGCACAGGTCAATGTGGCCGAGCTGCGCCAGAGTGTACAGCAGAAATTAACTACGCTGCCTAAGGTCAGCGGTGCGGCTGGAGATGTGCAGTTATCACAAAAATCCGGCCAGGTAATGAACCTGATGGATAAGTCGGCGCAGCAGCGAGGCGATGCCTATATTGCCAGTGAACTATTCTTTTTAGCCGCTTTGGAGTCGAATGATCCGGTGGCGGAGTTGCTTAAAAAAGCGGGCGCAAGTAAACAGGGTTTGGAACAGGCCATTCAGCAAGTACGCGGGGGAGAGAATGTAATGGATCAAAATGCAGAACAGACACGACAAGCCTTAGATAAATACACCATCGATTTAACCGAACGTGCCGAGTCTGGCAAGCTGGATCCGGTGATTGGACGTGATGATGAGATCCGTCGTGCGATTCAGGTTCTGCAGCGTCGTACTAAAAACAACCCGGTTCTGATCGGGGAGCCGGGTGTGGGTAAAACCGCCATAGTGGAAGGTCTGGCGCAGCGTATTATTAATGGCGAAGTACCGGAAGGGCTGCGTAATAAACGCGTGTTGTCGCTGGATTTGGGTGCTTTATTGGCGGGGGCGAAATACCGCGGTGAGTTTGAAGAGCGTCTGAAAGCCGTCCTGAATGATCTGGCCAAGAATGAAGGGCAGATTATTCTGTTTATTGATGAGATTCATACCATGGTGGGAGCCGGTAAATCGGACGGTGCGATGGATGCGGGCAATATGTTGAAACCGGCACTGGCGCGTGGTGAGTTACACTGTCTGGGCGCAACCACTCTGGATGAGTATCGTGAGTACATTGAGAAAGATGCGGCCCTGGAGCGCCGTTTCCAGAAGGTGTTGGTGGATGAACCGAGCGAAGAGGATACGGTAGCGATCCTGCGTGGCCTGAAAGAGCGTTATGAGGTGCATCATGGAGTGGATATTACCGATCCGGCCATTGTGGCCGCCGTGCAGCTTTCTCAAAGATATATCACCGATCGTCAGTTGCCGGATAAGGCGATTGACCTGATTGATGAAGCGGCGTCGCGCATTCGTATGGAAATTGACTCCAAACCGGAGGAGATGGACAAACTGGATCGCCGTCTGATTCAGTTAAAGATAGAGCGTGAAGCGCTGAAAAAAGAGAAGGATGCGGCCTCTAAAAAACGTCTGCAGGACCTGCAGGCGCAGATTACAGAGCTGGAGAAGGAGTACTCCGATTTAGAGGAGGTTTGGAAAAAAGATAAAGCCTCGCTGCAGGGCACTCAGCAATTCAAAGAGGCACTGGATCAGGCGCGTATTGAGATGGAAGCCGCCCGTCGTGAAGGTAATCTGGCAAAAATGTCAGAACTGCAGTACGGCACCATTCCGGATTTGGAAGGCAAAATCAAAGCGGCAGAGCAGGCGGAAACCACGGAGGAGGGTGAAGGCCTGCATCTGCTGCGTAACAAGGTGACTGATGAAGAGATCGCCGAAGTGGTAGCGCGCTGGACCGGTATTCCAGTATCACGCATGCTGGAGGGGGAGCGTGAGAAACTGTTGCGCATGGAACAGGTGATTACGAAAAAGGTCGTTGGTCAAAATGAAGCCGTCAGCGCGGTCTCAGACGCGATTCGCCGCTCTCGAGCAGGCCTGTCCGATCCAAATCGTCCAAACGGCTCTTTCCTGTTCTTAGGGCCAACCGGGGTGGGGAAAACCGAGTTAACCAAAGCCCTGGCGGACTTTTTGTTTGATACGCAGGATGCCATTGTACGCATTGATATGTCGGAGTTTATGGAGAAGCACTCTGTCGCTCGATTGATTGGTGCGCCTCCGGGTTATGTCGGTTATGAGCAGGGTGGCTATCTGACCGAAGCGGTGCGTCGTAAACCCTACTCCGTGATTCTGCTGGATGAGGTTGAAAAAGCCCACCCTGATGTCTTTAATATTCTGCTGCAGGTGTTGGATGACGGGCGTTTGACCGATGGTCAAGGGCGTACGGTTGATTTTAAAAACTCGGTCATTGTCATGACCTCTAACCTGGGGTCGCAGCTTATTCAAGAGAAAGCGGGGGTCGCCGAGTATGATGAGATGAAAGCGGATGTAATGGAGGTAGTCGGAGGTCATTTCCGTCCTGAGTTTATTAACCGAATTGATGAGATTGTCGTGTTCCACCCATTGGGACGTGAACAGATTCGTGCCATTACCGGCATTCAGTTACAGAACTTGCAGCAGCGTTTACAAACCTCTGAGCTGAATTTGCAGATCAGCGATAACGCATTGGATTTATTGGGAGAAGCTGGCTTTGACCCAGTGTATGGAGCGCGTCCATTGAAGCGAGCTATTCAACAGCAAATTGAAAACCCGTTGGCTCAAAAAATTCTAAAAGGCGAGTATTTAAGCAATAATACCATCAGTATTGATGCGAGTAACGGTGTGTTAACTTTCAGTTGATTATCGAATCTTTCTATACGCATATAAGCCCCTCTTATTGGGGTTTTTTTCTGTCTAAACATTAATAAACTATATAAGTTATACTTATGTTATATAACTTATTGATATGCCAATAAAAATAATTAACATTCAGTTTGACTCTGTTCACTTCACCTTTCATAAATGTGATATTAGTGTTTCCTTAAAAAAAGAATCTCTATGCAGGCTAAGTTCTTTTAATTAGTATTTTTTATTCAATGCCCTACAATACACAGTCGAACAGTTTATTTAAGCCAAGATGATCTTGATTTAGATCATTTTTTTATAGTAAAAAAGAGGGAGTTTCTAGTATGAAACTAAAGGGTCTTTTATTAGCAACTGCTATGGTTGTTATTCCGTCAGTCTCTTATTCGGGGGCAATTTCAAACGCAGAGATGTCTGCAACCACATGTTTCTCATGTCACGGTCCTGAAGGTAAGTTCGTAGGTGGAACAATTCCTCCACTAGCAGGTTACCCAGCATCAGTAATGGCTTCTCAGCTAATCGCCTTTAAAAACGGTACTCGTCAAAGCACTATTATGCAGCGTCACGTTAAGGGTTACTCTGATGACGAACTAAAAGCAATTGCCAACTACTTCGGCACTTTGAAGCCATAAGGGAGACATAATAAAATGATGAATCGTAGAACACTTATTAAAGCAATGGCGGCTGCTGGTGTTGCAACACCTTTAGTTTCTTCAATGACTGGTTGTGCTACTGCACGCACACAAGCAAACCCTTCTACTGGTAAGCCACGTGTAGTTGTTATCGGTGGTGGTTTCGGTGGTGCAACAGCTGCTAAATACGTAAAACGTTTTGGTAAAGACATCGATGTAACCATGGTTGAGAAAAAAGCCTCTTACATGACTTGTCCAGCTTCTAACTGGTACCTAGCTGACCTAATCTCTGCGAAAGAGATTACTCAAGACTATAAAGCGCTAGCGAACAACGGCATCAACGTAATGCAAGACACGGTTACTAAGATCAATGCAGCAGCGAAAGAAGTTGAGCTGGCAAGCGGTAAAGTACTTGGTTATGACCGTCTAGTCGTTTCTCCAGGTATCGACTTCAAATGGGATGAAGTTGAAGGTGTAGACGCTCAGATTTCTGATGCTAAGATTCCTCACGCTTACCAGGCTGGTCCACAAACTGAATTGCTACACAAGCAACTTCACGCTATGAAGCAAGGTGGTACTTTCTGTATCGTTCCTCCAGGTAACCCATTCCGTTGTCCTCCTGGTCCATACGAGCGTATCTCTTTGGTAGCTGACTTCTTGAAGAAGAACAACCCAACTGCAAAAATCCTGGTTCTTGACCAGAAAGCTAAATTCTCAAAATTCGGACTGTTTAAAGAAGGTTGGGAAGAACTATATGGCGATATGATTGAGTGGGTTGGTAAGATGGACGGAGGTAAAGTCTCTAAGATCGATGCTAACACTATGACTGTTACAGCTGAAGCTGGTGAGTTTAAAGCGGATGTTATCAACTTCATCCCTAACCAGAAAGCTGGTAAGTTGGCGTTTGATGCTGGCCTAACAGACAAGTCTGGTTGGTGCCCAGTTAACCAGAGAACATTTGAATCTAAGATTCACGCTGGTATCCACGTAATCGGTGACTCTTCTATCGCTGGTAAAATGCCTAAATCTGGTCACTCTGCGTCTTCACAAGCTAAGATGTGTGCGGCTGCAATCGTTTCTTCATTCAACGGTTGGAAAGTTCCTGCACCGAAGAACGTTAACACTTGTTACTCACTAGTGGGTGCAAACTACGGTATCTCGGTTGTTGCTGTTTATGAGATGAAAGATGATGGTACTATCGGTAAAGTGAAAGGTGCTGGTGGTGTTAGCCCAATGGGTGAAACTGCTGCATTCCATAAAATGGAAGCTAACTACGCACGTGGTTGGTATAAGAGCATCGCTGCTGATATCTGGCAGAGCTAATCAATTATTGATTGATCCAATAAAAAACCCGCTTTTTAGCGGGTTTTTTTATGTCTATGATTTTTGAATAGATAGGGTTGATAGCTTTTGCCGACTGAAAAACGGTTACCGTGCTCTAAAACTAAATGAACTCTACACGGTTTCTACCCGCTTTTTTAGCACGGTACATAGCTTCATCGGCTCTGGCAAGCGTCTCATCAGTGGTTTCATCGAGCTGCTTGGTTGTGGCACCAAAACTTGCTGTAACACGTCCCACAGACTCGGTATAGACGTTTTCGATGCGTTTACGCAGGTTCTCAGCGATGATTTTGATATCTTCATCCTCCTGTACCAAAGTGACAATAACAAACTCCTCTCCACCCCAGCGAACAATCCAGTCATCTTTACGCAGTGAATGCATTAACATATCAACAAAAGCCTGCAGCAGTTCATCACCCGCAGCATGGCCAAAAGTGTCATTGACCTGTTTGAAGTGATCGATATCGGCCATAATGATTCCCAGTTGTTTTTCTGAGCGACTGCTCTCATCTACCAATCTGTCGATATTATTTTTGAAATACTGTCGATTAAAAGCGCCGGTCAGTGGGTCTTGAGTGGCGGCCTTCATTAAGTCGATTTGATGGGTCATATCAGCAGTGGTGTCGGTAAAGCTGATCAGATAGTTGTTGTCAAGGTGGGAGATGTTGACATTGAAAGAGTGGATCTTGCCGCTTTCCGACAACATGCCAACTACTCGTTGGCTCTCAGTTAACCTTAACATCTCTTCGACCCAGTTTTGTGTTGGCTCTAGTTTTGAATTGCCTATAAACAGTTCATGACTGACAAACATCTCATTAATGTTTTCGTGATTGGAGGTGAACTCCTGTAGCGATTGATAGCCAAAAAATTGCAAGAACTTTTTATTGACGTATTTGAGACTTTTGCCATCACAGATTACCAACAGATTGTCTTGGGTGTTGAGTGATTTTTCGATAAGCTCATGTTCAGAAACGGTATCAGAAGACTCATCCTTGATCGCAGTAATATTGAACTGCGTGCCGATATAGTAAATTAACTCGCCTCTGTCGTCGTATACCGGGTTAATGTTATTCATAATCCATAAAAAATTACCATTTTTGCCAATGTTTTTCACCAGTATCGACAGCGATTCTTTATTGGCAAGGGCTTGACGGAAACGGCTCTGGGTTTTTTCATCAATTAGGCCGCCATGCAATATTCTTGGATTATGACCCACCACCTCATTTGCCTGATAGCCATAGAGTTCAGTAAAGGCCTCGTTTACATGGATTATAGGGTTACCTGGCTGGTTTGGATCAGTGACGATAAGGCTGACCTCGCTGCTCTCCAGCAAACTGCCTCTAAGGCTGTCTTCACTGTAATTGAATAGTTTAGATAGGTACTTTTTTAACTGGTGAGATACGGTAAAAATTTCAGCTTCACGCCATGGAACCGGTTTGTTGGCAAGAATCTCCTCCCAGTCTTCAAAAGATTTACGCGGAGAGATGAGGCCGGTCGTACTGTCTTTTGCGGGATTCCCGGCCCAGACAATGGTTTGCGACACTTCTTTGCGACACAGCCAAAGCTGTGAATCGCGGTAGGCATCAAAACGCATGCCGATGGCACCGGCGATTTTGCCCCTGTATTTTTCATAGAGAGTGCTGTTTTGGTCAAACTGTTCGCAGATAAAGAGATCCGTTAACTCAACAAAAGGTGTCAGCTCTTTGAATATCGATAGAGCGATATCGTCAGAAGCATACACTTCCTTACCAATTTTTAGAATCGCGTAATCGCATTCATACAGTTGATTGAGTTTTTTCAGCATAGGCTGAATGACGTTTTGAGTTTTATCGCGCTCCATGAATAGTAGGGCACTGTTATAGATATTGTTGAGTGCTCTGTCCAGTGTCTGTTTCTGTTGCAGGTAGTCATGCTTTTCATAGCGGTTAATCTCTCGGCTGCATACCAGACTTAACAGCTGCAGTAGTTTGAGGTTTTCAACCGAAATATGTCGCTCTCTGCGGTCATGGCAGGCGATCAGTCCCCAGAGTTTACCGTCAATCACAATAGAGATAGACATCGACGCGGTAACATCCATGTTCTTCAGATATTGAATATGAATCGGTGAGACCGCTCTGAGAATACAGTCACTCATATCGAGTTTAGAAAACTCAGGGTCGAGTGGCAGGGTTTGATGCTCCACATTGGCGATAAAACGCACCCGGTTTTTAACATAGAGCGATCTCGCCTGAACCGGTATATCCGAAGCCGGAAAGTGGTGATGTAGATAGCTGTCGATCTCATCGACTTTAGCTTCACCGGTCACCACACCGTGATCATCCCTCTCAAAGCGGTAGAGCATCACTCTCTCATAATCGGTCAGCTGTTTAACAAACGCACACAACCCATGATGAAGTTCGTCGGAACTTGCTGGCCTGTCGAATAGCTGATGAAGACTCTGAAGCAGGTTATATACACTGTCCCAGGCATCCCTGTGTGCAATGGCTTCGACAAGGATTCTGTTATCGATTTTATGGATGCGAACACCGTAGGGCGTTGTTTCTGTTGAAACTCGTGTATAGAGCGCTTGCTGCTGATTTTGGTCTGTCAGATAGTCACTCACTGACGGGCAGGAGGCAGCCAGCAAATTGTCTTTAAAGTTGGCAGGGGCGTCACCGACCATCATCAGGGTTTCAAGCGTTGCAGGGTCGAGCAGCATTAAAAAACCGACTGGCTGAATTGCGCCAGCAATATGAATCGGCTCTTTATCACAATTGGTGAGTTGTTGACTGTTAATCATCTAAACAGCCTCTAAGTTTGATAAAGACCTCACTGGCGGCTAACAGGGCTTGTTCATGGTCGATTTCGGTATGGTCGAGCCAATGGGTGAAGTCGTGCCACAGCGGCATGGTGTTATCGCCATAAGCGCTATAAAATCGGTAGGGCAGGTGCTCGCCGAGATGTTTTTTCAGCTGGGGTTTGATGATCATGCCGCCCATGGTCGAGCCTTCACAAACATAGAGCGCTCCGGCTGCCGCAGAAAAACTGTCAATGGTCTTGAACTTTAGACGGGTGTCGGTTGGAATTGGGCATTCGCCATGAGTCAGATCTTCTGTTAACCATAATGTTCTTTGTAGACGCTGTTCGATATCCAGTAAACCGTTGTTGATAAAGTCTTGTTTGTATTGATCAATGAGTGGTTCGAGTGCTTGAAAAAAAGTCAGTAAGCTTTTTATCAGTTGGTGATAGTCGTTTTTGAGGATTTGATGGTCTTGTAGAAATTGCAAGTTATCAGCGCTTTCAAGCCACTTATGCAACGACTTGGTGGTCGATTTAAGTTCATTTCTTAAACTACCGGTGGTACTCATAAAACTCCCAAGCGAGCCGGTTAAAGTGAAACACTTACACAGGTGTTACAACACTAGGCTCGTTAAATCTTAATCAGTATTATTTCTTAAAATTTTAATATTTAAAGCTTATCAGTTGTAATGACTTTAGACAACTAATGATAGGAATATGAGCTGTTGGGGCAGAGAGGTCTGAGGCTGGTTATGGAGAAGTTGGCATAATCATTTACCAGGCCTGATCGAGTCAGGTCGAATCCATGATTGGAAGGGAGCAGGGTGGTTTTCATAGGAGAGCGCATGGCAGTTATAAACAAAGAAGTGCCAGTGTACGGTGACACTTTTTTAAATGCGTTCTGGCAAATGTGTGTAATAAAGTAAAGCGCGATTGGTCGCTACTGATTGAGTGAGTAGTTTACTCTTCAGAAGGGTGGTGAGCGTTTAAACCATCCAGTTTAATGATCTTTTTATGGGCTTTACGCACAGCCTTAGCCACTTTGTTTTGAATTCTAATGTGCTCTTCGGTCGACATATAGAACGACATATCGATGTCGAAACGGATATAACGCGGAGGGAGTCTATTTAGCGCGATGCAGGCCATGTCTTCTAGCTGGTGTTCATCCAGCCCTTTGTCCAGGTAATTTGCTTTGATCTCATTGTAGACTAAACGGTCGTAGTAGTTATGTACGGTATCGAATGACATGGTCTCTCCTGCTTAATAGGATGTTTTAGCTCACTATACCGAAATTTTACTCATAAAAAAAGCACCGCTAAGGGTGCTTTTTTATTTATCGGGTTGAACGGATCAGCGATTAGCTGTTCTGCTCACGGCTAACTGCTCTGTGACCGATGTCGGTACGGAAGTAAACCTCATCCCAGTTAATTTGAGCGACACCTTCATAGGCGCGTTTCTGCGCAGCGGTAACATTTTCACCCAGAGCGGTGACACAGATAACGCGTCCACCTGCAGTGGTGACCTGATTATCAGCATTCAGCGCAGTTCCTGCATGGAACACCTTCAGGTCTGCTGCATCTGCTTTATCTAAACCAGAGATGACATCCGCTTTACGATAGGCTTCTGGATAACCGCCAGCGGCCATGACCACACCCAGTGCAGCACGACTATCCCACTGAGTTGTCATTCCTTCAAGTTTGCCATCAATCGCTGCTAAACAAAGCTCAGGTAGGTCGGACTGCAAACGCATCATAATCGGCTGTGTTTCCGGATCACCAAAACGGCAGTTGAACTCTAAAACTTTTGGAGCACCGCTGGCATCAATCATTACACCCGCATATAAGAAACCGGTGTATGGCAGTCCATCTTTCGCCATACCTTCAATAGTCGGATTGATAACCTCGTCCATAATGCGGTCATGAATTTCAGGCGTTACCACTGGTGCAGGGGTATAAGCGCCCATACCGCCGGTGTTTGGTCCTGTATCACCATTATCACGTGCCTTATGGTCTTGCGAAGTCGCCATTGGTACCACGTTCTTGCCATCCGCCATAACGATGAAACTCGCTTCTTCACCGACTAGGAACTCTTCGATCACCACACGAGAACCGGCATCGCCAAACTTGTTACCAGCCAGCATATCCGAAACGGCAGCTTTTGCTTCGTCCATAGTGTCAGCCAGGATTACCCCTTTACCTGCTGCCAGTCCGTCAGCTTTGATAACAATTGGCACGCCCATCTTCTCTAAATAGGCGTGTGCTGGTTCAATCTCAGTGAACACTTCGTAAGCAGCAGTAGGAATGTTGTGCTTAGCTAGGAAGTCTTTCGAGAAAGCTTTAGAGCCCTCCAGTTGTGCTGCTCCAGCTGTAGGACCAAAA
>CAZNML010000018.1:0-2387 GCA_964574275.1 uncultured Thiosulfatimonas sp.
GACAAAAGGCACTTTTTCAGTCCCGATTATTAGTCGTTACTGTGTAACGCTTCGTTTAACCCGCCCCATAGCGTGCCATCGGTCATAATCGCTTGTACTTCACCGGTCTGGCTGTGACGACGGAATAGTAGCTTAGACTGACCGGATAACTCACGTGCCGAAACAATTGAACCGTCAGGCATCTTAACTTTAGTACCTGCAGTGATATACAGACCAGACTCAACAATACAGTCATCACCCAAAGAGATACCCAGACCAGCATTGGCACCCAGTAGGTTTCTTTGACCCATTGAGATCACCTGCTTACCGCCACCAGAAAGCGTACCCATAATAGAGGCACCACCACCGATATCGGTATGGTCACCCACCACCACACCGGCACTGATACGACCTTCAACCATTGAATTACCTAAAGTACCGGCATTGAAGTTACAGAAACCTTCATGCATTACGGTGGTACCCGGTGCCAGGTGCGCACCCAGACGCACACGATCCGCATCCGCGATACGTACACCTTCTGGAGTTACGTAGTCTGTCATGCGTGGGAACTTATCAATAGAGGTCAGGTTGAACTGGTGATCTTCACCTGCAATCGCTTCACGCAGGTTTTCAATCTCTGCAGGCAGACAAGGACCGGCACTGGTCCAAGCAACATTCGTTAGCAGACCGAACACACCATCCAGGTTAATGGTATGTGGCTTATAAGCACACTCAGACAACAGGTGCAGACGCAGATACGCTTCTTCTGCAGACTTAGGTGCATCATCAACCGAATCGATCTCTACTGTGACGAAATCACCTTTAATAATGCCAGCCTTAGCAGCCAGGCAGTTACGGGCGATCTCTCTATTAGAACGTGGGAACCATACATCCAGAGTGGCACCAGTTTTAGCATCGCTATAACGGTGTCCGATTCGTTTGATTGTCATAATGCTACTCTCTCAAATAAACGTTAAAAATAAATTTAGGGGAAGTATACCCTCTTATTAAGAAAACCGAGAAAAAAATGCCGCAAATTTCCCAAAAAAATAGCGCTAAACTCTACATAATTTAAGCGCCTTTTCCAATTGATACACCACTCTTTTTACTTGTGCATTGCCGCCCATTTTTGTATCTTGTAGTGCTTTAAAGCAATGAAGCGTGGTTTAAGCCATGACTTGAACCAAAAAACGTTGCTAATCAAACAGTTAGATATAAACACAAGGTAATTATGGTTTTATACGGCATCTCCAATTGTGACACCGTGCGTAAAGCACGCAAATTTCTGCAACAGAAACAGGTCGATTTTCAGTTCATTGATTTTCGCAAAGACGGTTTATCAATAGAGACTGTTCAGGCCTGGTTAAAACAACAGCCGATTGAGAAGATTGTCAATAAACGCAGCACCGGCTGGAAACAGCTAAGCGATGAGCAGAAACAGCAGTTAATGGCGACTGAACAGCTACAACTGCTGGTAGAGATTCCAACTTTGATTAAACGCCCGGTTCTGCAAACCGAGAGCAAAGTTCTGTTTGGTTTCGATGCCGCTGAGTACGAAACTTGCATATAAATCTTCTAAAACGCCGAGCAAAGGCCTAAAATGGCCTTTTATATTCCCTTTTCATGACCTAAAACATAGAGTGCAACGCCGCCATGACTGAAACCATTCAATTAGCTCAATCCTTAATCCAGATCGACTCCGTCACCCCGGACGACAAAGGCTGCCAGAAGCTGATCGCCGACTACCTGAGTCCGCTTGGATTTAATATTGAAAATATGCCGTTTGGTGAGGTGGACAATCTTTGGGCACGTAAAGGCGATTCAGGCCCGTTCATTGTCTTTGCCGGACATACCGATGTGGTGCCAACCGGTCCTGAAGAGAGATGGACCTTTCCGCCCTTCTCAGCGCACATTGAAGGCGACATTATGTATGGCCGCGGCACTGCGGATATGAAAAGCAGTATCGCCTGTTTTATGGTCGCCAGTAAACGCTTTATTGAAGCGCACCCGGATCATAAAGGATCCATTGGTTATCTGATTACCAGTGACGAGGAAGGTCCAGCGGTTGACGGTACGGTTAAAGTGGTTGAAGCTTTAGAGGCGCGTAATGAGAAGTTTGAGTACTGCCTGGTGGGTGAACCATCCAGCAGCAGCAAGCTGGGCGACTCCATTAAAAACGGACGTCGCGGCTCTCTGAGCGGCACTCTGACAATTAATGGGGTTCAGGGTCACATCGCCTATCCGCAACTGGCTGAGAATCCAATTCACACCCTGGCACCGGCGATGGAACAGCTGGTACACATGCAGTGGGATCACGGTAACGAGTACTTCCCTCCGACCTCCTTTCAGATCTCTAATATCAATGGCGGAACCGGTGCCACCAATGTCATTCCAGGCAGTGTTGAGGT
>CAZNML010000018.1:2487-26353 GCA_964574275.1 uncultured Thiosulfatimonas sp.
GATGAACGCGTCAGTGTCTCTGATCTGGAAAAGTTAACCGATATCTACTACCACACACTCGTCAACCTGCTGACCGACTAAGGCGACCAACTATGATGACCGAACAAGAACTCCCTGCATGGCTGCAGTATCTGTTTATTGCTCTGCAACTGTTTGCACTGGTGGTGTTTCTGTATATTATCTGGCCGCACCTCAAAGGTGAGCAGTGGAAGAAGAAGTTTATTGATAATAAGCAGGCGTTCTCCATTATTGTGGTATTGCTGATGGTGTTTGGCTTCTTATACGGCCTGGGTGCGTTTTTTGATGCCTTTTTTCCGGTTGAACGCCTAGACGTTGCCCCCACCAACTCCAACACGCCTTAACACCCTCTAAAACTTACTGATTTAGTAGGTTTTATTCCCCGATTATTATCTGGTAATTAACGAATTAACATCGTAGAATGTTTGCCAAATTTAATGAACTAACAGGGGAAATCCATGTCAGATGCACAAAAAATTTCTAACTCTATTCTAGGACAAGATCTCACTATGGAAGAGTGTGAGAAATTGGCGACCGTCGTCAAGACTCGCCAGTTAACCAAAGGTGAAATTCTGTTTGAAGAGAATTCAAAAGATAATACCTTGTACCTGCTGATTACAGGAAAGTTGGAAGTTTTGAAGATGCTGCCGGGTGATAAATCGATCTCGATTGATGTCCTTAAAGAGGGTAGCATGACCGGTGAACTGACATTTATCGACGGCGCCCCGCACACTATGCGTTTGGTAGCAAAAAGAGACAGTGAAGTACTGATGCTGGATCGTGAAGAGTTTGAAGCAATGGTTGAGTCAGAACCGATGCTGACCTTCCACGTCATGCGCTCTATCCTGCGTTACTCGCACAAGCTGCAACGTAAAATCAATGCGAAGTACCTGGAGATGCACCGCATGGTTCAAAACCAGTACACAGGTCAGTACTAATCTCTAAAACGCGACCGCCATATAGATCAAAATAAAAAAGGAGGCCTGAGCCTCCTTTTTTTATATCAGGTTCAGAGCCCGATTTCACAGGCTTTGATAGAGGAGCAAACCAGCCCTTTAATTGCTTCTAATCAGGTTTTTCTTACCGCATTCCAAACATAGACGGCATAGACGGCTAAGGCAATGGCAATCATCAGCATCACACTGTCTGAATCCACCAGGTTCGATGCAAACACAATTAGGATCGCTACCGGTGCCAACCATTTAAGGTCTAAAACAAACCACTTCATCAGGCCTGGTGAAAGATCGATCTGCTCGGCACGATGTTCAGCTGTCAATACCCAGGCAACAAAGATCGCCATCAGCAAGCCACCTAACGGCAACATAATATTGGCGGTAATAAAGTCGAGACTATCAAAGAAGGTACGCTCTCCTAAGAAGTGCACCTCTGCCCACTGGTTAAACGACAGCACCGTCCCTACTCCGATCAGCCAGATCAGTGTTCCTAAGATCCACGCCGCTTTTTTGCGCTGAATCCCCCAGTTCTGATCAAACCAGCTGACCGCCGGTTCAATCAAAGAGATCGCTGAACTTAAAGCCGCCATGATGACCAATGCAAAAAACAGGCTGCCAAAGAACCAGCCACCAGTCATCTGCCCAAAGGCGATCGGTAGGGTTTGGAACAATAGCCCCGGGCCAGCGCCCGGCTCTAAACCGTTCGCAAACACAATCGAGAAAATTATCAGGCCTGCCAACAGTGCAACCACCGTATCAGCAGCGGCAATCCACAGCCCGGCCCGAACAATTGAGTGCTTTTGCGACAGGTAAGAACCATACACCATCATCGTTCCCAGCCCGATACTCAAAGTAAAGAAGGCATGCCCCATTGCCACTAACACCGCCTCCCAGCTCAATTTAGAGAAGTCGGGCGAGAACAGGAATGAGAAGCTCTGACCAAAAGAGCCGGTGGTAGTGGCATAGCCCAGTAGCACCAATAGAATCAATAACAGGCCGGGCATCATATAACTGATCGCTTTTTCTAAGCCGCTTTTGACCCCTTTGGAGACAATATACACGGTGACAATAGTGACCACGGTGTGCCAGAACAGCAGCTCATAAGGGTTTGCCAGCAAGCCGGAGAAGTGCGTGCCGACCTCATCGGCGCTAATGCCATTGAAAGTACCGCGAACACTTTCAAAGAAGTAGGAGACGCCCCAACCGGCGATGACCGTATAGAAAGAGAGAATCAGAGCCCCTGCCAAAACACCATTCAACCCCAACAGAAACCATAAACGACTGGCGTTATTCTCATGCGCAAGCGTGGCCATCGCCTGCACCGGGTTGGCTTTACCGGCACGACCCAAAGCAATTTCAGAAAGCAGTACCGGCACCCCGATCAGCAGTACACAAGCCAAATAAACCAGAACAAAAGCCCCACCGCCATACTCACCGGTGATATAGGGAAATTTCCAAATATTCCCTAAACCGACTGCAGATCCGACTGCCGCCAGCACAAACAGTGTCTGATTTGACCAACCTTCTTTAGAAAGTTTTAATTGACTCATGTATCTTCCTTTATAATTATATTTTTGAGGACATTATAACAAGACTAAAATGCACATACAGGCCAACTACTCTCTTAAGAAACACAACACCTTTAAGATTGATGTTAAAGCGCAATACTATGTCGAAATCTACCGACAAAGCGACATCACCACGCTGCGCTCCGACCTTACTTTAGCCTCCCTGCCGTGGCACACTATCGGTGGTGGCAGCAACCTGCTGTTCAGCGGAGACATCAAAGGTGTAGTGGTGCATTGTGCCTATAAAGCGATCAAAATGGTGAAAGAGGACGATGAGAGTGTCTGGATCTCCGTTGGCGCAGGTATGGATTGGCACGAACTGGTTAAGTGGACAGTGGATCGCAATCTGTGGGGGCTTGAAAACCTGGCCATGATTCCGGGCACCGTCGGTGCCGCGCCGGTACAGAATGTCGGTGCCTACGGTGCCGAGGCGCGTGATGCCATCACCCGTGTACAAACCTTAAACCTGTTCAATGGTCAACGCCAGGAGTTCCGCAATGCGGACTGCGGCTTTGGCTATCGAACCAGTATCTTTAAACAGGAGTATACCAACCGCCTGATTGTGCATCGCGTTACCTTCCGCCTGCGCAAACTGCATGCCGGCCACCCTAATACCATGTACGCCCCGTTAAAAGAGGCGCTGAAAGATATTCCTAAAAAAGATCTAACACCGAAAATTGTCTGTAATGCCATTATGCAGATCCGTAAACGCAGACTTCCCGACCCTGAAATTTTCGGAAATGCCGGCAGCTTCTTTAAAAACCCAGTTATTGACAGCGACTATTTCAATAAAATTATTGAAGAGTTTCCGGATATTCCGAATCATAAAACGCTGGATGGCTGCTACAAGATTCCGGCAGCCTGGTTGATTGAATCCGCCAACTGGAAAGGACAAAAACATGGCAAGGCCGGCGTCTCTGATCGCCACGCTTTAGTGATCGAAAACCTCGGTGGTGCCACTGGTGATGATATTATTGAGCTGGCACATATGATTCAGGATGCGGTCGACCACAAATTTGGAATCCACCTTGAGCCTGAAGTCATCTATATGTAACGGCTATATATAACTGAACACTAACGGGAAAATGTAGCTATGCACACGTCACGCTTATTACCGCTGATACTGTTAAAACTCAGCTTAAGTGTGTTCTGTGTAAATGCTCAAGCCTGGCAACAGCAGTTTATCGACGATGAGACCGCAGTCACAGTTTGGACTCAAAAGGTCGCCGGTTCCGACTTTAAAGCCTTCAAAGGTGAAGTGGTCATCAATGCCACCGTTGATCAAGTGCTGGCGGTGATCCGCGATACCGCAAATGTCCCCAAGTGGTACTACAATGCCAAACACGCCGAACAACTGCAACGCCTCAGTGCAAACCAGTCTCTCAACTACTCGGTCACCTCAGCGCCCTGGCCGGTTACAGATCGTGACTCGGTCATTCTCGCCACGGTGATTCGCCATGACAACCTCAATATCACCATACTAATGCAAGCCCGGCCCGATGCCCATCCACTGCAAGCGAATCGTATCCGTATCCAGAAGCTGGACGGCAGCTGGCAGCTACAACAGATAACACCACAAACAACCAAAGTCATCTTAGAGGTCACCACCGAACCGGCAGGCCAGATTCCAAGCTGGCTGGCGAACACCATGGTGATTGACATGCCGTTCTACTCTCTTGATAACTTAAAATCCTATGTAGAAAAAAGACATAAACCCTTGAATAAATAACCAAAAAAGCCTGCTTACCTCATCTGGATTAAGCAGGCCTGATCATTTTTACTCAATTTTAGAAGGGCTATTTGATCTCAGGCTCAACCTCAGCCGTCTCAATATACAGACTGCGTGTCGGGAAGGCGATCTCCGCGCCCTGCTCCTCAATTACCGCCGCCACTTTAAGCAGCACATCCTCTTTAATCTCATGGAACTGCACCCAGTTGGTGGTTTTGGTAAAGGTGTAGATAAAGAAGTCGATCGACGACGGACCGAAAGAGTTGAAGTTGACAATCAAGGTCTGCTTCTGATCAATATCAGGGTGCGCTCGCAACATCGCCTTCACACCTTGAGTAATACTGTGCATCTTGTGCATATCCGCATAGCGAATCCCGATCGTCTCTTTAATACGACGATTGGTCATACGCGACGGGTTCTCAATGGCAATATGCGAGAAAATGCCGTTAGGAATGTATAACGGACGTTTATCAAAGGTGCGCACCGTTGTCATGCGCCAGCCGATCTTCTCTACCGTACCCTCGATATCCTGATCGGGCGAGCGAATCCAGTCCCCGACCGTAAATGGTTTATCCATATACAGCATCAGACCACCGAAAATATTGCCTAACAAGTCTTTGGCGGCAAAACCGACGGCGATCCCGCCCATACCACCAAAGGCCAGTAGACCGGTCAAGCTAACACCGAACGCATTCAGGAAGAACAGCCCGGTCAAAATAAAGGCGACCAGTTTAATGATCTTAGCCAACGCCTCAACGGTCACCTCATCCAAGCGGTCATCTTCACGCGCAAAGTCTTTCAGATGCTCTTCCATGCGCTGCACCAGACGGATCACATACCAACCGAATGACAACGTTAAGATAGTGGACTTGAACGACTGGATATAGGGGATCAGATCCAGATAGACCTGAAAGTGCGACATCACCGTCACCAGAGCGAGTACGGTACCGTTTACCCAGATAAAAAACGACGCCGGCGCTCTGGCCGCATCAACAAAGCTGTCGAGCCACACCTGCTCTTTTCTAAGCAGACGCTCATGCAGCTTGCGTAGAAAGAAACGTTGAATAACGTCAATCACAAACGTTGCCAGCAGAATACTGCTGACAATAAGCAACCACACCTGCTCACCAGACATGGCCACTAAATCGGCCCAAACGGCTAATAACCAATCCATCTAAATTAACTCCTGCTGCTCATTCGGTTGATTCAAATGCGCTACGGCATTGACCGCGGCCTGCCACTGCGGATCATACTGCAGCTTGTTATGATTAACTTTTTGATGGGCATGCAGGCGGATTAGACGCGCGTGTGACAGCGCATTGGCATGCCAGTTTACCTTGGCTAACACCTCATCAGCGGCCAACGGATCATTACACACCAGCACCAGGTCGCAGCCGGCCTGTAGAGCCTTTAATACACGCTCGGCAGCGCTGCCATATTCGGTGGCGGCTTTCATACTCATATCATCACTGATAATCGCCCCCTCAAAGTGACACTGCTGGCGCAGAATGGTCTGTAGCCAATAAGCCGAGAAACCGGCTGGCATCGAGTCGACCTTAGAGTAGATAACATGCGCTGGCATCACCGCATCGACTCCATTCTCGATCAGACTCAAAAAAGGTTGCATATCCTTCTGCTGAATCTCGGCAAACGGACGTTCATCCACCGCCACCTCAAGATGGGTATCAGCCTCAATAAAGCCGTGCCCCGGGAAGTGTTTGGCGACCGATGCCATGCCCGCCTTACGCATCCCCGCCATCAGATGAAAAGAGAGCTGACTGACCGCCACCGGATTCATCGCAAAGGCGCGATCGCCAATCACTTTACTGCCACCATAATCCAGATCGACCACCGGAGCAAAACTGAAATCCACGCCGACCGCCAATAGTTCTGTAGCCAGTAACCAGCCAACCTTCTCCGCCGTCTGATAACTCAACGCCGGATCCTTTTCATGCAGTTGACCCAAAACACGCATCGGTGGGATATGAGTAAAGCCATGACGGAAACGCTGTACCCGCCCGCCTTCATGATCGACCCCGATCAGCAGTCGCGGGTGACGCAGAACGTGAATCGACTCGGTTAACTTGATCAGCTGCTCAACCGACTCAAAATTACGGCTAAATAGAATCACTCCGGCCACCAGAGGGTCCATTAAACGCTCGATTTCATGAGCCTGTAGTTCGGTTCCCTCAATATCAACCATCACCGATCCGAGTGACATTGACTTTCCTGCTGCTATATTCATTCTTATCCTTTAGTTAGCTCCGGCAGAAAACGCTTGGAAACCGATTCCGGCCCAAGCTAAAGCGATTCTGTCGCACGCCCGCATTGGCGTCTCTTTTTATTAGCGCTATGATACCTAAAATCACTCATTATTGGTAACCTTCAACTGTTTGTAATATTAGCCAGGTAGCATCGGTAAATGAACAAATAAAGATAGAGAGTAGCGTTATGGCAAAACTTATCGGCATTGCCACTCATGAGACATCAAGAGGGCCGATTACACAGCATGAAATGATCCATGTCAGCAAAGCGGCAGGTTTAGAGGGCGATTATCGAGGCGCAATGAACCGCAATACGCAAGTGACTCTGTTGTCACTGAAAAGCTGGCAACAGGCCTGTTCAGAGGTAAATGCACAACTGGATTGGAAAGAACGACGTGCCAACCTGCTGATTGATGACATCGATTTTAATGAATCCATGATTGGCGACCAAATTCAAATCGGACAGATTCTATTAGAGATTACCTGCGAAACCGACCCCTGTGCACGTATGGATCAGCTGCACGATGGACTCAAGCAGGCGTTAACGCCGGATTGGCGCGGTGGCGCACGCTGCAAGGTGCTGCGTGAAGGCTCTATCAGAGTGGGTGATCGCGTGCAGCTGCTGGCGCGTTACTGAGCGCGATTTTCTGCCAAGCCGTGTCAGGCAGGCAATTTAGCGCCCTGTATGACGCGCTCTGACATCCAGATAGTCACGCCACTGATCACCAATCAAATTCACCGCCAACACCACCAGCATCAAAGCAATTCCAGGTGCTAGTACCAGATGCGGCGCCACCAGCAGGTAACGTGTGCCCTCTTTAATCATACTGCCCCACGACGCTTCCGGCGGCTGCACCCCCAACCCCAAAAAGGAGAGACCTGCTTCAGAGATCACCGCACCGGCAATCCCAAAGGTGGCCTCTACCCCTAACGGTGCCAGTATCAGAGGCAAAACATGTCTAAACAGAATCAGCGGCGTCGGTACCGCCAAAGATCTGGCCGCATAGATATGTTCACGATGGCGCAGGCTCAAAGTCTGAGCTCTGGCTAAACGCGCATAACCGACCCAGCCGACCACCACTAGGGCGAACACCACGTTCTCTATGCCCGGTCCCAAAATGGCCGCTAAGGCAATGGCCAGCAGCAGACCGGGAAAGGCTAAAAACACATCGATAATTTTAGTAATGATTCGGTCAGTCCAACCCCCCATATAACCACTGTAGACCCCAATGGTGGTACCGATAATGGCGGAGAAAAACACCACACCCAAAGCCACCAATAGAGAGGTTTGTGCGCCTAACAGCACCCGCTCCAATACCGGACGGCCCAGCTCATCCCGCCCCAACAGGGCATCACCACTAGGAGAGGATAAAAAAGCGTTTAAAAACACCTCATTGGCACTGTCATCAATAAAAAAGCCAGCGAAGGCCATTAGCAGCCACAAGGTGACAATCGAATAACTTAAATAACGCAACATCTATTGAGCCACCCTGATTCTTGGATCAATCCAGGCGTAGACCAGTTCCGTCAAACCGTTAATGGTAATGTAGGCGATACTGATCACTAAAATACAGCCCTGTACCACCGGATAATCGCGTCTTTGAATCGACTCAACCAGTAACTGACCCAAGCCTGGCCAGTCGAACACCACCTCGGTAATCACCGCACCGCCCAACAGAGTCCCGAGCTGCAAACCTAAAATCGTCACCACCGGCAACAACGCATTCAGCAGCGCATGCTTACCATACACCCAGCGCGGGCTTAAACCTTTGGCCTGAGCGGTACGGATATAGTCCTCATGTAAAACCTCTAACAGCGAAGCGCGTAACATACGGGCAAGAATTGCGGCCAAGGCGGTACCCAGTGTAATGGCGGGCAGCACCCAGGAGTACGGCTGCTCTGCTCCGCTGACCGGCAACCAGGCCAACGTCAGTGAGAACAGCAGGATTAGCATCGGTCCGAGCCAGAAGTTTGGAATCGATACACCGATCAGTGATACCGTCATCGACAGATGATCTGGCCACTTACCGGCGCGCAATGCCGCCCAGATCCCTAAAGGGAAAGCGATCAAAACGGCAACCAGCAGCGCCATTAGCGCCAACTGCAAGGTCATCGGAAAACGTTCGGCAATCAGTTCGGACACCGGTTGCTGAAAGAACAGGGAGCTACCCAGATCAAACTGCATTAAACCGGAGAGGTAGTGACCATACTGCACCAGAATAGGCTGGTCCAAACCGAGCTGCGTTCGTAAGGCCTGTTCGTCAGCCGGACTGGCCCAATCCCCCAGCATCACCGCTACCGGATCACCCGGCACCAGATGAATCAGAAAAAACACCAGTGTGCCGACAATCCACGAGACAAACACCACCGAACCAATCAGGCGCATTAAATAATTAATCAAGGCACGATCTCCACCGGGCAGCCCGCTTCAACGGCATCAAACAGGTCCAATACATCCTGGTTAGTCATGCGAATACAACCATGAGACAGCGGTTTGCCCATCGGTTCAGTATCAGGGGTGCCATGAATGTAGATATAACGCTGCATGCTATCGACACGGCCCAGACGGTTCTTGCCCGGTTCCGTGCCGGAGAGCCATAAAATACGCGTTAAGATCCAGTCACGCTGCGGATGCTGCTCAGCAAGCTCGGCACTATAGCTTTCACCAGTGGGACGTCGACCGACAAAAACCGTATTAATCGGCAGGCCTGTTCCGATTTTGGCGCGAATAATATGCCTTCCCAGTGGCGTTTTACCGGAGTTTTTTTCAGAGCCTATACCATTGGCGGCCGTACTCACCGGATAGCGCGACACCAACCGCCCATCGGTAAACAGTTGCAGATTTTGCTGTGCAATGGAGATACGAATTAAGTTAGCCAAAAGAAGCATCACTGATAATTAGAATTGTCGGCTATTTTAACCTGAATCTTGGGCTTGTGAGGCGCATTCGTAAAATTAACCTTTTTGAATTTGAGCAGGCCTGATAAATATCAACACACACGGTGGTAGGATGCGTTTCTGCGAATAATCAAAGGCGGCAATAAAAAACCAAAGAGACCATTATTCGAACAGTGTTTAACAACCTGAGCAGCATTCCATTTCAGACGGATGGCCAAACGCGTCAAACAGCAGCAAGTTTCAACAAACCACCCTAAGATTTGGTTAAGGCTGGGATATCCCCCCACTCCCTGTCAAAAGCGTTAGAGTAGTAGCGTTGGCACTGGATATTTTCAGACCAGCAGGCAATTCCCGCTTTGAACATCAGGTGCTGCACAAACTGCTTTTTATCAGGCAGCTGCTCCCATACAGAGGGCAGAAAGGTCGCGCGGTGATAACCTTCGGTTAAAATCAGTCCGTCTCGGCCCGCTTCAAGCTGCTGTAAAAACAGCGCCAACTCCGCCTGGTTCGGCATCGGCTCCGGTTTGGTCAATACAGAGATCTCGACATTCAGTTCCGCTAACTCATCTTCGGTCACCGCTTCAAAACGCGGATCTCTGAACGCGGCCTGGTAGGCATTGTGCATCACATCTTCCGCTAAGGGTCGATGCGCCTGCAGCGTGCCAATACAGCCTCTTAACTGCCGGTTTTTATGCAAGGTAACAAAGGTGGCTGCCGCTTCGGTCAATAGTTTGTCCTCTGCAGTCAGCTTAGTCACAGTCGATTGGATAAGCTCTTGCAGTGTGCCACTCTCTATCGAATCTGCTTGCACCCCAGTCAGAATACTCTGTTTAGCCAGTGACAATAGCGTGTTCTGTTGCTGTTCATTTAACTGCATCTTGTGCTCCCACTACTGCGCTGCCCGCTGCTCATAAATCGCCCAGGCGCCATAGCCGACTACACGTGAGCGATCCCCCGCCGTGTCACCGGAGTTGAGTAACGCCAGCGGCTCAATACTTAAAGGAAGTTGCTGTTGCAGCTTGAGCAGACCTTGAATGCCTTTGTAACCACAGGCCCGATCACCCGACAGATGCGACCAGTCAAAATCCTTAATCAGTTGCGCAGTGTGCACATCAATCTGCTGCGCCTCAGCATAGGGGTGAAAATGGCTAAGATCACTGCTGATAACAAAATAGACCCCTGGCTGCTGCCACAGTTCAGCCAGCAGCGCCGCCACCTCACCCGCGTCAACCATGCCGTTTAACAGCGGTAACACCTGAACGTCCGGCAGCAGAGCTTTAATAAAAGGCAGATGCACCTCAATGGAGTGCTCATCGCGATTGGCGTAATCCGACACCTTCAGCTGATCAAATTTCGCCAGCAGTCGGTCCCGCAGTTGAGTATTGATCTGCAGCTCTCCCAGTGGTGTCTGCAAAGCATCATAGTCAACGGTGGTAATGCCTTCAAAAGCGACACGATGCGCCGGCCCCATCACCACCACGGTTTTAATCTCAGATTGCAAAGCGCCCAGATTCTGCTCTGACCACAGCTGATAACCTTGCGCCGCGATCTCACCGGAGTAGATATAACCGGCATGCGGCACAATCAAAGCGCGCGGAATTTGACTGGCATTTTCATCAGGCCTGTTCGTTTTAAACCAGGCAGAGAACATCTGCTGTAATGCCTGTGGACTATCCGGATAAAACAGACCCGCTACCGCCATCTCTCGAGTTCTATGCATACATCAAAACCTTGAATTAATGATCACTTACTAGTATATATACTAGTAGTTCAACAATATTTCAAGGTGAACGCAAATGGAACAGATTGATCTCAATGACCCATCGGTGATTCCGGTAGAGTTCTGGCATAAACTCGATGATGACATTATTCAGTGTGATCTTTGCCCGCGGCACTGCAAGCTGCATGAAGGTCAACGCGGCTTTTGTTTTATTCGCGGCCGCAAAAACGATCAGATGTGGCTCACCTCTTATGGACGTTCCAGCGGCTTCTGCATCGACCCGATCGAGAAAAAACCGCTGAACCACTTCTATCCGGGCAGTTCGGTGCTCTCTTTTGGTACCGCTGGCTGTAACCTAGCCTGCAAGTTCTGTCAGAACTGGGACATCTCCAAAGCGCGAGAGATGGATCGTCTACTTGATCGCGCCAGCCCGGAAACACTCGCCAGAACCGCTCAGGAGCACCAGTGTACCTCGGTAGCCTACACCTACAATGATCCGGTGATCTTTTATGAGTACGCCATTGACACCGCCAAGGCTTGCCGCGCCTTAGGCATTAAAAATGTGGCCGTCACCGCCGGTTATATCAGTGAGGAGCCGCGCAAAGAGTTTTTTAAATGGATGGATGCGGCCAATATCGATCTGAAAGCATTCAATGAACGCTTCTATGAAAAGCTGACCGGAGCCAAACTGCAACCGGTGCTGGACACCATTGAGTATGTGGCGAATGAGACCGACTGCTGGTTAGAACTAACCACACTGCTGATTCCGGGAGAGAATGACACCCAGGAGGAGATTGAGTCTATGTGCCAGTGGATTATTCAACACTGCGGTGATGCCGTGCCGCTGCACTTTACCGCCTACCACCCGGACTATCGCATGATGAACAATCCGCCGACACCGGCTTCCACTCTGGAGATGGCGCGAGAGATCGCCCTGAAAGCGGGATTAAAGTATGTCTATACCGGCAATGTCTTTGACCCGGACGGTCAGGCGACCTACTGTGCACACTGCCATAAAAAACTGATTGGCCGCTTCCAGTACTCGATTGATGAGTGGCATCTGGATAAAGCCGGACAGTGTGAATACTGTCAGACCGCACTGGCTGGCAAGTTTGAATCAAAGCCGGGTACCTGGGGCAATCGACGCCAACCGGTCGTGCTCAAAGACAGCTAAAGCCCTCTAAATAGCCTGCTTAACCACCTGCAGCAGACCGTCAAAACGGCCATCGTTGTAAAGTTGATAACCACTGATCGTACTGCGACTCACCATATACTGATCTTCATACCATAGCGGCATCGCCGCTAAGGTGTCCTGCAGATGCTTTTGTAATTGTCGATAGGTCTGCGCCTGATCGGCCAAGGTGGTTTGCTGCAAGCCCAGTTGAATCAGCTGATCCGCCCGAGCGTCACGATAGCGCCCGCGATTGGCACCATTAGGCGGTATGGCTTTACTGTCGAATACATATTGAAAAATATCCGGACTTTTAACCCCGACCCACGCCAGACTGTAGAGCTGAAAACGCCCCTGCTTGATGTCATTATAGAAGGTTCCCCAATCATAACTCTGCACATTGAGGTGAATACCGATCTTTTTTAACTGCGACTGATAGATGGTCGCCAAACGAATACGAGTCGGATCATTCGAGGTTTTATAACTGAACTCCAGCAGCCCATCCTCATTCAGCATTTCAGCAGGAATCTCAACCTGATTCAACAGCGCCCTGGCTTTTTCAGGGTTATAGTCATAACCGCTGATCTCCGGCACGCCGCTCCAGTGTTCCGGTACCAGTAAGCCACCGGCCAAACGCGCATGACCATTGAACATCGCCTTAATGATCGCCGCTCGATCAATCCCCATAGAGATCGCCTGGCGTACTGCCAGCTGACCTAATAAGGGGTCATCAAAGTTAAAACCGACATAACCGAAGTTGGTGCCATCCGACCAGTTCACCTTAAGGGCGGACTGCTGTTCACAGTAGTTCACCAGCTCGGGAGACAGGTCGTTCTGCACCAGATCCAGCTCCCCTTTCTGCAGTTTCAGTACCCGCACCGTGGCATCCTTGACCGGAATAAACTCAAGTGCCACCCCATCTTCGCGGCGTAACACCAGTTTCTGTTCGCTCATGGAGACAAAGCGACAGGCACCGGAACCGATTGGCTGCTGGTGAAACGCATGACCGGATTCGATCAGGGCTTGCGGCAGAATACCGATCACCAGACGCCCGACAAACAAGGCATCCGGCTCTTTTAGAATAAAATCGACCTGAGTGTCATTGATGGCCTGAATGCTCTGGATATTTTTTAAGGAGCCGCTGTGGGCGGAACCAAAGTCCGGATCCAATACACTCTGATAGGTGGCAACCACATCGGCAGCACTGAGTTTGCCACCATTATGGAACAGCGGCCTGTGCTGCAGGGTAAAACGATAGTGCGTATCCGACAGCCGTTGCCAGCTTGCCAGGTCAGGTTTCGGTTTGAACTGCTCATCAAAATCGACCAGTTGACGATAGAGCAGTCGATTGATACGGCTGGATAGAGCATCGGTGGCTTTACGCGGGTCCAGCATACGTGGGCGCGATGTCACCCCCATACGGATTAGATTGGCATCGGCTGACGATTGACATGCCGACAGGCCTGCCAGAAGCACACCGCTGCTGGAGAGCAGTGCGCTCTTTTTCAATAATCGACGCCGAGAAAATGTTGTAAAAACATCAGAAGACAAAATGAGCAGGCCTGTTGGTATTTAACTTACTTTAGGGCTTGGCAGCCGTCAGCAGCGCATCATAAGTTTTAAGGTCATCCGCAGTTAAATCGCCGACCGTCGCTTCTAAATTCAAACGATTCAATACCTGTGCGTGCATGGCTTCAATCAGGTTACGACGCGCATCATACAGATTAGAGCGCGCTGTTAACACTTCCAGCAAACTCTTCAAGCCGACTTTATAACCCTCTTCAGCCGCTTCCAGAAACGAGCTGTTAGAGTTGACCGCTTCACGTAGCGCTGCGACCAGTGACTCACCACGCTCTACACTGCGCACCTGCGTGCGGGCATTCAGACGCGCCTGCTCACGACTGCTGCGCAAAGCCTGTTGTGCCGAGGTCTGATTATAGCGGGCTTCACTGACTTGCGCCGAGGTTGCCCCACCGGAATAGAGCGGCACGCTGACTGTGACACCAATGCGGGTATTGGTGTTGTCTGTGTAGGCCGCGCCTGAATTACCTGAATAATCGGTATCGCTGATTTTGGCCTGCAGATTGGCGGTAAACCAGTGACCGGACTTCTGCACCTCAACCTCTTCCTGTGCGGTTTTCAGCTGCGCTTCAAGCTGTCTAACCGCCAGATTCTGCACTTCAGCGCGCTCAACCCACTCACTCATATTAAAGGTTTCACTTGGAAGTTTAGCGGTTGAAGCCAGGGTCTGTAGCTCCGTTAAAGACTTGCCGGTTAATTTCATTAACTCTTCAAAGGCGACATCCAAATTGTTCTCGGCGCTGATACGCTGCGACTTGGTCAAATCAAAACTCGACTTGGCCTGCAGAACATCACTGCGGCTGCCTAAGCCCACTTCAGCAGAGGCTTGAGCACGATCCCACTGCAGCTTATCCGACTTCTCCTTGGTTTTAGACAGAGCGACGTCCTCTTGCGCCAGCAACACCTTAAAGTAAGCATCGGCCACACGAATAATCAGATCCTGCTCGGCACTCTGTAAACTGCTTTTTGCCTGCTCAACCAGATACTGCGCCTGCTCAAAGCGCGACCAGACCTGTTTGTTAAACAGCGGCTGGTTCAGGGTGACGGAGAGATCACGCGAGGTCACATCACCGGCATCACTGGGAAGATCCGAATCCGTGACAAAGTAACTGCCATCCGCCTGAATCTGCGGCAGCAGGCCGGCTTTAACCACCTTAACACTCTCTTTCGTCGCTTGATACTGTGCGCGCTGCTGTGCAATCTGCGCATCGTGCATCACCGCCATCTGATAGACTTCAGACAGACCGCTCGCGCCTGCCTGCGCCAGGGAGCTGAAACCGAATATCGTTAAGGCGCAAGCCTGCGCTAAATTTGTATTACTTCTTTTCATCTTCTTCCCACTCATTAAACGGTCGTTTACTCAGGCTAATATTATAAAAACGCACCTCTTCGGTGACTTCACGTCCGGCCCATTCAGGAATTTCAACCTGTTCATCCTCTGAGGCCATCTCCACTTCGGCTACCACCAGCCCCTGATTATCGCCAAGGAACTCATCGATCTCCCAGGTGTGTTGCCCTACTTTCACCAGATAACGCACCTTCTCAATCACCGGTCCGACCATCAGGGTTGCCAGCATCTTTTTCGCATCATCCATCGGAATGGCAAACTCATACTCATCACGGCTCAGGCCGATCTCCAGACTTTTGATGTTCATATTCGCCTGCTCACCCTCAATGCGCACCCGTACCGAGCTCTTAGCCCCGCCTTCACTGATGTCATTCAGGTAGCCTTGAGCAAAGTGCGTCTGTTGAAACGCCAGTGCTTTCCAGCGGTTATCTTTTAATAAAAACTTACGTTCAATCTCTCTTGCCATCTCTGTTCTTTTTCCGTTAACCGTAAACACCGGTTGATAAATAACGATCTCCACGATCACAAACAATCGTCACAATCACCGCATTTTCAGTCTCTGCTGCCAGCTGCAATGCCGCAGCCAAAGCGCCGCCTGATGAGACGCCACCAAAGATGCCCTCCTGAGTCGCCAGTTCACGCATGGTTTGTTCCGCCAGACTCTGCGACATATCGATAATACGATCCACGCGGGTCGACTCATAGATTTTTGGCATATACTCCACCGGCCAGCGTCTGATCCCCGGAATGGCGGCGCCATCTTCAGGCTGCACTCCGACAATCTGCACCTGCGGGTTCTGCTCTTTCAGAAACATCGAGGTTCCCATAATGGTACCAGTGGTGCCCATCGCACTGACAAAGTGCGTTACTTGTCCCTGGGTATCTCGCCAGATTTCAGGACCGGTTGAGTGATAATGCGCCAAAGGGTTGTCCACATTGGCAAACTGATCCAGCATAATGCCTTCGCCACGCGCCTGCATCGCTTCGGCTAAATCACGTGCGCCCTCCATACCCTGATCAGGGGTGACCTCAATCAACTCGGCTCCGTAAGCCGCCATGGAAGCTTTACGCTCCATACTCATATTATTGGGCATAATCAGTTTCATCTTATAGCCCATCAGCGCCGCCGCCATTGCCAGAGCGATGCCGGTATTACCGCTGGTAGCTTCAACCAGCGTGTCGCCCGGTTTGATATCACCACGCTGCTCGGCCTGTTTAATCATATTGATCGCCGGTCGATCCTTGACAGAACCCGCTGGATTATTGCCCTCCAGCTTGGCTAACACCACGCTGTTGGTTTCCGGATTAACCATTCTCTGCAGCTGTACTAGAGGCGTATTGCCGACAAAGTCCATCAATGTATTAAATTGCATACTGTTTTCCACGATTAGAATTGTAGTGACCAGGCCTACCTAAAATAAACCAAATTATTTATATCATTGCCCAAAAAAGACCGGCCGCCATCAGCAGCGGCGTCAAAAGATTAATTATGACATTCATTGCCAGCGCTGGCATCAGTTTCTCGATATTTTGATAGTTTTGTGACACGATGCGCACCATCGGCACAGCAATGATCAGGCTCAACAGCCCCAATAACACAGTGGCTGGCAGTGCGCTGCTCCAAAAGCCAAGCAGCAACATCATAAAACTCAGCGCTAAAAAACCGCTAAACAGCCAACTGCCCTGGCGCTGTCCGAGGCGCATTAATATATTAAAACGCCCGACTTTCTGATCGGCCTGCAGATCCGGGTACTGGTTGAGTAACAGTAAATTATTTACCAGAAAAAATGGAACCATCGACAACCACAACGCCGACCAGGAGAACTGCTCCATCCACACATAATAGCTACCCAACACCATCAGCGGCCCAAACGCCAGACCGGGCGTAATCAGGCATAACCAGGGCATGTGCGTGATTTTGGAGGTATAGGTGACAATCAACAGCACACCAAGCAGGCCGATCGGCAACAGCGCCCAGCCCTTAATAGAGACAAAATACAGACCGATGCCAACCAGCATTAACAGGCTGACCAGTAGTGTGCGCAACACGTAGGGTGCCGCCTGCGGATCATGTTGCAGACTGCCGCTGCCACCGCTAAATGGCGTACGCTGTGTCATTGAATCCAGTCCTGACCTGTAGTCCTCATACTCGTTTTGCATATTCACCGCTGCATGCGCCAATAACGCGGCTGCCAGCAGCAGTACAAACTGGGTAGTCGACCACTGTGCCCCTTCAAAAACGGCCAGTGCACTGCCCAATAGCACCACCACCAAACTCAATAGCAGGAAGTTTGGACGCATGGTTCCGATCACAGTGGTTATATGTTTTAACATCAACTAAATCTCATCAAATAAAGAGCCGGGCTCCAGGTGAAAAATGGTGCGCTGAAATGCACGCGCTGGCGACAAGAATTGAACCATCATTACGCAATTTTTTCCAGAGAAAAACAGAGATCAGAGCTAATTTTAACGGCTTTGCTCCGGTTTTGATCGATAGTCCTGCAGACGTTTAAACCAGCCTTTTAACCAGCGCTGCTCATTGCGCTGTGCCGGCGCCAGCTGCGCTCTTAATGTCAGCCGCTGTTTGGCCGCCTCAATAAAGGCGTCCAGCAACTGTGAATCGGACATGTCTGGATCAAACCGCATCACTTTCAACACCGATAACAGCCCCCAGGTTTGCCCCTGGTAAGACTCCTGTAAAGACTCTCCCATGCCTTTGAAGTTGACATAATCAATCACCGCAAAGCTGCCCTGCTTTGAGGCCATCAAAGCCGCCAAGCGTGCACGATAAAACGTTTGTTGTTGTAAAGGTAGAGTGAGCATCGCCTTGTGCCAGCGTGACTTAAACTGCTCGACAATAAAACGCGCCTGCTGCGGTTGGGTTTGCAACAGCCACTCTCTTAATTGCGTCAGTTTGGGATTTGACCAGGCCTGATCAAATTCCGCTTTCGAACTCCACGGTGCGTTCATCGACTCTAACTCTAACAGCCAGCTCGGCGGCGCGTGGCTGGGGGTGATAAATTCAATCAATTGCGGAAAGCTCTGTTGAAAAGGCGCACTGTGATTGGCCGGAAACCAGATAAAGTGACCGATCCCCATCGAGGGAAAGCCCTCGCCCTGCCCCCAGTGAGTCAGATACTCAGGCTTTGAGGCACACTCGTTTTGATAGATACGCTGACCGATCCAGACATAGTCTTCTGCAGAGAGCTTAAGGTTTAACGAATAAGAAGGGGGGGAATGAGAGGAGAGAAAAGAACGATCTTCACTGTAAGCACTGGCACTACTGAGAGCCGACACCCATAACAGTGCCGCCCCCAATAACTTGCGTGCTTTTACAGCCATCAACAAGCTCTTTAATCAGACAACTGCGTTGCCAGATAGCCGTCCATATGCTTAATCATGCCTCTATACATCATCGGCAGATTTTCCACCACCGAGTCCTGTACCGCAGGCATCGCCAATAATGTTGCTGACCACTTGGCCAGTTTCGGGCAGCCCGCCAACAGGTCGGTTCCAGTCAGCGCTTTGACAAACGACAGACGCATCAGCAGTGGCGCATAAGCCGCATCAATCATATTGAATTCGCCGCCATTAAAATACTCGGCACCGCTGTGCTGCGCTTCCAACTGCGCCAACTTATGCGTAATCACTGCCATCTTCTCTTTTGATGCCGACTCGTCCTTGGCCGTCACCAAGCCCTGCATGGCAAAGATAATATCGGCACCGAAGTTAATCCAGGCACGGTTCTTCGCTTTAATTAACGGGTCGGCCGGCTGCAGACTGGGTGGCGTAATCTCATCAACATACTCTTGAATCACCGCCGATTCAAACAGCACATCATTATCGCCTACCTTTAATACTGGAACCTGCCCTAAAGGAGAGATCTCATTAAACCAGTCCGGCTTATCATTCAGATCAATGTAGGTGACATCAAAATCGATATTCTTATGCTTAAGCACAATCACCGCACGCTGTACAAAAGGACAAAGCTTGAAACTGATTAATTCTAATTTTTGAGACATATTACGCTCCTTTAACAAAAGCCAAATAAAAATTTATTAAGCCATCATACAAACAGAATAGAGAAGTTCAATGCTTTGCTTAAAATTAAGCGGATTAAATCAGCATAAACCCTGGAATTAATAGAAAATGAGCCTAGAAATGAGTCTATAAATGAACAGGCCTGGTTAATTCAAGCCGCACACAAAAGCCGCATACAAAAGCCGCATACAAAAAAAGCGCTGCAAAAACTTTACAGCGCTTTTAATGTTGACGTTTGGCGACAAAGATTAGATCTTATCGGCGTGAACCAACTCCTGAAACTTCTCATACAAGGTCTCCTGGTCCTCTACCCGCTCTGGATCGGTGATAATACAGTCCAGCGGACAGACACTGATGCAGGTCGGCGAGTCGTAAAAACCGACACACTCGGTACACAGATCCGGGTCTATCTCATAGATCTTTTCACCCATGGAGATCGCTTTATTGGGACATTCGGGCTCACACATATCACAGTTAATGCAGCCCTTAATAATCTTTAACGCCATAATTACGCTTGCGCCGCCGCACGGTTTTTAGCGTCCTGTTTATCTTGAGCCTGCTTGGCTTTTTTAGCCGCCGCATCGCGCTTGACGTCGCCGCCCCAAGCCTCATTACGCATCACCAAACCAAACTTAAGCGTTTCAATGTCCAAGTCCTTGAACGGATTGGGGATACGCACCAGCCAACCGGAACCCTTGGCACAATCCACCACCTCATCGTGATGCGTCTGCATATGATCCAATACCATAGAGACATTACCCGCCGGACTCATCACCTCAATCGAATCACCCACACAGAACTTGTTCTTCACATCGATCTCCAGCATAGAACGTCCATCACGCTCTACCACATCGACCACCTCACCAACAAAGCGCTGGCGGTCCGACTTGGATACCCCATACTCATAGTTTTGGTATTCGGAGTGCACGTGTCGGCGCAGGAAACCTTCGGTATAACCGCGGCTGGCCAGACTCTCCAGATCAGACAGCAGATTGGTATCAAACGGTTTACCGGCTAAAGCATCATCAATCGCTTTACGGTAGACCTGTGCGGTACGCGCCACATAGTAGTGCGACTTGGTACGCCCCTCAATCTTCAGCGAGTGTACACCCATCTCAACCATCTCTGGAATCAGCTCGACCGCACGCAGGTCTTTCGAGTTCATAATATAGGTCCCGTGCTCATCTTCATAAGCCGGCATATACTCACCCGGACGCCCCTCCTCTTCCAGCAGCAACATCTTATCGGTGGTCTCACCCAGACCCAGGGTCGGTGCCGGCTGCTCCGCTTGTGGGGCATTCGACTCAACACTCAACTCGGTGATATTGTCGATATTGGCCACTTCGACTGGAATACCCACCGCATCACCGGTGATGTCCTCTTTGGCATCATAGGTGTTGTAGTTCCAACGGCAGGCATTGGTACAGGTTCCCTGGTTGGCATCACGTTTATTGATGTAACCCGATAACAGACAACGTCCCGAATAGGCAATACACAGGGCACCGTGTACAAAGACTTCCAGCTCCATCTCCGGCACTTTCTCACGGATTTCACGAATCTCCTGCATGGACAGCTCACGCGACAATACCACACGGCGCACCCCGTTCTGATACCAGAACTTCACCGTCGCCCAGTTAACCGCATTGGATTGAACCGAAAGGTGAATCTCCTGCTCCGGATACTTCTCATGCACCATGGCGATCAAACCAGGATCAGACATAATCAGCGCATCCGGCTTCATGGCGATGATCGGCGCAATGTCTTTCATATAGGTGTTTACTTTCGAGTTATGCGCGGCGATATTGCTCACCACATAGAACTTCTTGCCTAACTCATGCGCGCGGTCGATCCCCTTTTTCAGGTTCTCTTCATCAAACTCATTATTTCTAACACGTAAACTATAACGAGGTTGTCCGGCATAGACCGCATCCGCACCATACGCAAAAGCGTATTCCATATTTTTCATTGTGCCCGCGGGCGAGAGTAGTTCCGAATGAACGGCGTTTTCAAGTCTGTCTGCTTCCAAGGCAAAGCTCCTTTCAATACGTTATAAATTAAGTGTTAAATCATTTAAATCAGAGTGTGATTAAATTTGTCGGGTATTCTACAGCAAATCTATTAATTTTTCTTGCCATAACAAGACTTTATCTGCAAAAGTTAATCTTGCATTGGCTGGACTGGTTGATGGCAGAGTAAAAAAGCTCAGCTCCGCTGGCAAAGACTGCTTTTTTAACACATGGCGTTTGAACAGTTTCTCTGCCGCCTGACCATTAAACACCACTGTTTTAATGGTTGGATAAGTGTCAAAAACCCATCTGAAATCATTCGCCTGCTCCTGTTTAATGGCGCTGTCTAAACTGCCCTGCCTTTCGCAGGCCTGTAATACATCCCATAAAAAAATAGCGGACTGTTGGATCGCTTGCCGTTTCTGCTGCTCACTGCTTAACGGCTGATGCAGCAACTTCTCCATAATCGGCCAGAATGCATTGCGCGGGTGCGCATAATAGAAGGCCTGATTAATGGACTGCACACTCGGCATGGTTCCCAAAATCAAGACCCGCGGCTGTTTGCCAATAATCGGCTCAAACCCAATACATAAATTGGAATTAACCTCTTCAACGGATCTGTCTGCAACGCAATGATTAACCATTTTTTAAGTGTGTCTTCTGAAAATTTCTGCTATATTGAGTCGTTAAATAGATACTAAATTACGCGTATTTAAAATAACCACTTTTACTGTAAATTATACGAAATGACATCACTCTTAAAAAAACAGCTGCTGCTCTTACTGTTAATAGTCCAGCTAATGCTGCCCACTCTGATTCAAGCAAGTGAGAAAATTACCATTGGTATTCTTGCCTTTCGACCTAAGCCGATTGTGGAAGCGAAGTGGCAACCGCTGATCAACTACCTGAATAGCAGCATTCGAGATGTCGAGTTTCATATGCAAGCGCTGAATTATACGGAACTCGAAGCTGCTGTAGAGCGAAAATCGATCGATTTTGTGTTTACCAACTCCTCTCACTTCGTACAGTTAGCGCATCAGACCAACCTCTCCTCTCCGTTGGCGACCTTAATCAATAAAAAAAGTGGCCAGACCGTAAGAAGCTTTGCCGGCACCATTCTGGTTAAAAACAGCGACACTCACCTGCAAAGCCTAAAAGATCTTGCCGGTAAAATCATTGCTACGCCCTCCACCAAGTCTTTCGGTGGCTACAAAATGCAGGCCTATGAACTCTATAATGCCGGAGTTGACCTGGACTCAATTAAGGTAGTGCAAACCACCATGCCGCACGACAAAGCGGTCATCAGTTTAATCAAAGGGGATGCGGATGCCGCATTTGTTCGCAGTGGTATTTTGGAGAGTTTAGAAAAATCAGGCAAAGTGAAAGTGGGACAGTTACGCGTTCTGAATCTACAAACCGAGTCCAGCTTTCCGTTTTTAATCTCCACCCGACTCTACCCGGAGTGGCCAATCTCTGCCATGCCGCATGTGGGTGAGAATTTAGCCGGTCAAGTCACCGCCGCACTGCTGGCGCTGCCCCATAACGGCGCAATCACCCAGGAGATCAATATTCACGGCTTTAGAATCCCGGCCGATTATGAACCGATCCGCGAGGTATTAAGAGCGCTGCGTCTGTACCCTTACGACCAGAGCCCGATTGTGACCCTGGAAGACCTGTGGGCACAGCATCGTACTCAGATCATTACCGGTTTTATCGCCTTAACGATCATCATCTCTTTGACCACGCTGCTGTTTGTCTACAACCGCCGACTGCATGATAACCAGAAAAAACTCGAACAGAACAACGAATCTTTGCGTATCGCCGCCGTGGCTTTTGACACCCGCGAAGGCATTCTCATCACCGATCAAGATGAGAAAATTGTCAAAGTAAACCACGCATTTGAACTCATTACCGGCTACCCAGCCAAAGAGGCACTGGGCAATACACCACGTCTATTTAACTCAGGCCGCCACCCACAAGAGTTCTATCAACAGCTCTGGCAAGAGCTGCAAAACAGTGGCTATTGGCAGGGGGAGATTTGGAACCGCCGCAAAAACGGAGAGATCTTTCCGGTTGGACAAACCATTACCGCCATTAAAAACGACGCAGGCGACATTACCCACTACCTGTCTACTTTTGATGACATCACCAGCTTCAAAGAGAGTGAAGAACGCATTAAGAAACTGGCGTTCTATGACCCTTTAACCGGATTGGCAAACCGTCGACTGCTGCAGGATCATCTCAAGCAGGCGCGGGCGCACAGCATCCGCAATAAAACCCCATTTGCGCTGTTCTTTTTAGATCTGGATCACTTTAAGACCTTAAACGATACGTTGGGCCATGCCTATGGCGATCAACTGCTGCAACAGGTTGCCGAGCGTCTGAAAGAGTCTGTTAGAGAGGTAGATACCATTGCCAGAACCGGTGGTGACGAGTTTGTTATTCTGCTGGAAGAGCTGTCCACGCAGACGCATGAAGCCAGCAAACAGGCTAAACGCATTGCCGACAAAGTCCTAAGACAGATCACCATCCCCTACTCGCTTAAAGGCAGTGAGCATGCGATCAGCGC
>CAZNML010000019.1:0-16321 GCA_964574275.1 uncultured Thiosulfatimonas sp.
GAATGTACGTGCTTCATCAGGAATGATTGGCACAACACGTGGTCCTAAAGTCTTATCACGCAGTAGGATTGAGATTAGACGTACAAATGCCATGGTGGTCGACATTTCACGCTCACCAGTACCATCTGTCAGCATTTTGAAAGTATCAAGGCTTGGAACCGGTAAAGCTTCTGCGTTGTCTTGACGGGCTGGTAGTTCACCCCCCATCTCGGCACGACGTGATTTCATGTATTTCATGATTTCCGAATCTTCAGCCGGACGGTAGAATGGTACTGGACCATTATCGATCTCTTCATCAGAGATTGGAATTGCGAAACGGTCACGGAAGTACTTGTAACCTTCGTTGTCCAGTTTCTTCTGCTGGTGAGCCGTGTTCGCCGCTTCACCGTAGGCACCCATACCGTAACCTTTAACGGTTTTAGCCAGAATGACAGATGGTTGACCTTTAGTCTCTTCAGCACGCTTATAAGCGTTATAGATCTTACGTGGTGAGTGTCCACCACGGCTTAGTTTGAAGATCTCGTCATCGGTCATATCCTTAACCAATTCTAGAGTCTCAGGGTATTTACCGAAGAAGTGCTGACGTACAAAGGCACCGTCTTTTGCTTTATAAGACTGGTACTCACCGTCTGGAACTTCGCCCATACGCTCAACCAGCTTACCTGATTTGTCTTTTTGCAGTAGACGATCCCAACCTGTACCCCAGATAACTTTAGTTACAGCCCAACCTGCACCACGGAATACACCTTCAAGCTCATCGATAATGCTGGCGTTACCACGCACCGGACCATCCAGGCGCTGCAGGTTACAGTTGATAACAAATACCAGGTTGTCTAGCTTCTCACGCTTGGCAAGCTGTAACGCACCACGTGATTCCGGCTCATCCATCTCACCGTCACCCAGGAAAGCCCAAACCTTACGTCCAGTGGTTTCCGCTAGACCGCGAGCTTGCATGTATTTCATGAAACGCGCCTGGTAGATCGCCATTAGTGGACCCAGACCCATCGATACCGTTGGGAACTGCCAGTAGTCGCTCATTAGCCATGGGTGAGGATAAGAAGACAGACCGTTACCGTCTACTTCTTGACGGTAGTTACGTAGTTGTTCTTCTGTTAGACGTCCCTCCAGGAACGAACGAGAGTACATACCCGGTGCAGTGTGACCCTGGAAGAAAACCATGTCCGCACCCTGCTCGTGATTAGGCCCTTTAAAGAAGTGGTTCATCCCTACTTCATATAGAGTACAACTTGATGCGTAAGAGGCGATATGCCCCCCTACGCTGGTCTCTTTGTTCGCACCCGATACAATCGCCATCGCGTTCCAACGCAGGATAGCACGTAGCTTCTGTTCTAGCTGTTTGTCACCTGGGTAGTTAACTTGCTCTTCTTCAGCAATGGTATTGATGTATGGCGTGTTAGCAGAATAGGGAATATCAATTCCATGAACACGTGCCTTCTCGATAAGAGTGGCGATGATGTGTTGCGCCTTGTCGGTCCCTTCAAAATCAACAACCGCTTCCAGAGCGTCAAGCCACTCTTGAGTTTCTTGTGGGTCTTGATCGACGAAATTCTCGCTCATAATGTGAGTTCCTCATTGGATTTGTCTTCAGGTGCTGGGTAAACCTGAAGTAAAGTCAAGAGTGGTAGGTCTTACCCGCTCTTGCCAACAGTGTTTTAGCCGTTTTAGAGTCCAGCTACTTAGTTTCTCTAAAACGTCGTACATTCGGCTTCCTGACTGTCACCAGTTCAGGCTTGTACATAAGTGATCTTTAATTGTGTGCAAAATAGCGAAATTAAAGGCCACTTATCGAACCAGAGGGTTCATTTAAATTTGGAGCATAATAACATTTTTTGGACGTTTTTACATCGAAAGCAAAGCCATCAGGCCTGCTCAAATACTAAAAACAACTTAACAGTTTGAAATACATTACAAATTTTGACTATTACGGATAATTAACAATCCAGTAAACAGCATGAACAACAGGGGAAAAATGGCAATAAAACAGAGTAAAACTGGGGTTTTAGCTGTAAAACACGCTAGATTAAGTGATAGAAATTACAGCACGCTATGCCGTAGAGAAAAACAAGGGAGTATTTGACGGTATTAAGAGTATTAGTGAAACTATTCACACAAACTTAATCTAGTTTTATATGAATAGCCTTATAAGATTGGCAGGCCTGACAGAGAGGGTTATTTCGGTAGCCAGAATTTAGTCAGCGTCTCTTCCAGTTCGGTTAACGCTTGATGGTAGACCGCCTGTTTAAAGCAGACCACCTCTTGAACCGGACGCCAGTAGTCAACCCAGGTCCACTCTTCAAACTCCGGACGCTCGTGATGGGTGACGTCGATTTGATCGGCATCGCTCTCCAGACCAAGCATAAACCAAATCTGCTTCTGACCAATACAGACCGGCTGGCTGTAGTGGCGAATCAAATGTTTAGGCAGGTCATAACACAACCAGTCTGCGGTACGTCCTAACACACGTACATCGGACGGATTCAGACCCACCTCCTCTTTCAGTTCGCGGAATACGGCCTGCTGCGGAGTCTCGTTCTCACGAATGCCGCCTTGCGGGAACTGCCAGGCATCCTGTTGAATGCGCTTGCCCCAGAAAAGCTGCCCTTCTTTATTTACTATAATAATACCGACATTCGGTCGGTACCCGTCTTCATCAATCACAAAAAACCTTAAACTCTTCAGAGCCCTTTAGACACAACCTAACCGCAGGTCACCCCAGTTATGATTATGCTAAAGAGTCAAATTAAATACAAATTACCGTAATATTGCCTAATTTCCATACTTTTTTCAATCTAATTTTGTTAATGGCTTCCAAAGTGAAGCTACAGGGTAAATATATGATTCAGAACTTGTCGCACCGCCGTGCTTCAGGTAGGATGACGCCCAAATTCAATATTTAGAGATTAAAAACATGGCGTTAGCAATTTTTGATTTAGACAACACCCTGATTGCCGGGGACAGCGACTACCTGTGGGGGGAGTTTCTGGTGAAAAACGGTTACGTTAATGCCGATGAGTTTGCCGCACAGAACGCACAGTTTTATGAGGACTATAAAGCCGGTAATCTGGACATTATGGCCTACCAGCGTTTTGCCCTGAAACCACTGAGTGAACAGAGCATGGAAACGCTGAATGAGTGGCATGCCGAGTTTATGAAAACCTTTATTGAACCGCTGATTCTACCTAAGGCCCAGGCTCTGGTGGATAAACATAGAGCGAGCGGTGATCGAGTGATTATTATTACCGCTACCAACACCTTTATTACTCGCAGAATCGGATTGCGTTATGGCATTGCCGAGTTACTTGGTACTAACGGTGAAGTGGTAGATGGTCGTTACACAGGTGAAGTGGACGGCGTACCGACCTTCCAGGAAGGTAAAGTGACCCGTCTGAACGAGTGGCTGCAACGCGAAGGTGAAACGCTGGAAGGCAGCTTTTTCTACTCCGACTCACACAACGACCTGCCTCTACTGGAGATTGTTGATCACCCGGTGGTTGTGGATGGTGATGACAAATTGGTAGGTGTTGCCGAAAGTAAAAACTGGCCAATTATGAGTTTGCGCTAATAGTTAGCTAACCAGTCCCCTTGCAAGAGGGGCAATACCCTTGATCTATAGCTTAAAAAAACTGTCGTCGATCAGGCTTAAGCTCTCTTCCAGCACAAACTCATCCACCATCAGCTCATCCATTGCGTTTTGTAACATCAACTCCACCTGCTCACCGCTGAACTCCGCGTAGTGATGTCGAATCACAATCGCACAGGCCATCTGCACAATGGCGACCAGGGTGCGCGTTTTTTCATCGGCAATACTCTGCAAATTACGTTGGTGGTGAATCAGCATAATCTGTGTGAAACGTTTACCTACCTCCCACTTCTGCGCCACCAACATACCTGACAAGGTATGACTGGTTCCAAGGTGCCCCTCCTCAACTTGAGAGGCTCTATAGACATGTTTCAAGCTCTCAAAGAACACCTTTTCGTAGTTATCAAAACGTTGAGCAATTAACAGGGTGCCTGCGCGGTGAAACAGCCCGACGGTGTAGGCCTCATCTGCTGAAACCGTATCAACATATTCGGAGATTCCGGCACAAACCGTTGCCACTGCAACTGAAAAATCGGTGATCTCAGTCAGTGCCATGCGGTCCATCTGAATCTTAAAACCGGAGCTCATCACTAAACTCTCGAGCCTGGCGCTGCCAATTACCGTGACCGCATCTCTAATGGTCATCACTCTTGAGGTGCGACTGCCCAGACAGTACGGCTTATTCGCCATCATAATGACCTCCGCGGCCAAAGTTAAATTTTTACTGATAATGGCAGTTAGGTCATTAAGATCGGGAGTTGGTGAAGCGGAAAATTTCTTTCTCAGTTCCATGACCTCTTTTGGCACCTCAGGGATAGGCGTATCTTTAAATAGAATAAAGGTCTGTTTTAATTTCTCTTTTAGCTCACTCATTGAATACAGAGGTCCGTTGGTTAATGTAAAAATTCATAAAAATTTAACGGTCAGTACTATAACCCGTTATCAGCTAAAAATTAACCTGTTTTTAAGTAGTGTTATCAGAAAGATAGGTAGCTTGAGAGTGCTAAATACAAAAGATGAGCTGCATCAAGTTATATTAAATTACGTAATAAACTGACTTGATTAAGTAATAAGACACATCCATAATACCCCGCAAAATAACCACCAATATAGAGAGGAAACTATGCGCAAACAGGCCATGCTTTTTGCCGTGAAAGACTCATTGATCAGTATGACGCTCTTCACCATTACATACTTTGTCTTTACTACCTACGCCAATCAAGATGATCCAAGCTGGTTCGAATTTTTTGTGCTGTTGGCCTTCTTCGGTGCGGCAGTGTTCACCATACAGATGCTGGTTGGCTTGGGAGCCAGTACCCTGTTAGGCGGCTCTTATCATGCTAATAAAAGTGAATACGGTTTCAGCTTTGCCGTCTTCAATGAAGACCGTAAAAGCTCAATCCTGCACACTCTAAGAGCGATCTTCTTCTATATACTGGGCGCGTTTCTCTATCCGATTGCCGTGCTGGTGACGCTAATCAATATCAAACAGCTGTTCTCTTACAATGAGGACTATGAAGAAGCCACTGACCGCCAGATGGCGCGACAACAGCTTAAAGATGAGATGAACAGCCGCTCCAAAACCTCGGATAAAAAATGGAAGGTTTCGGCAGGCCTGATGGACGACCACTACTTCCACTCCGAAAAAGAGGCGTATGATTTTATTTACAGAAGAGGCTTGGACACCAAACCGACTAAACTGTTCTAACCTCGCCACCGGTCACAAAACCAAAAAGCCGCGTTAATCTATACGACTAACGCGGCTTTTTTATTAACAGCTCAATAGGTTCTATATAAGCGTTCACCTCTTTGCCTGTTTGTGTTGATACATCAACTCATCCGCCTCGCACATCAATGCCAGGATATCAATATGCTTTTGCGCATGATAATCCACCATTCCGTAACTGAATTCCAGCTTGTAATCAACCTCAGCTGATTGGTTATGGCGATCTACAGCTTCCTGCAAACGTGCCAATGCAGCATTGACCTCTTCGGAACCGGTATCGCTGAGTAAAACCGAAAACTCATCCCCTCCCAGGCGGCCAAAGACGTCCGAGTCACGAAAGACCCTCTCTATCATTTTGGAAAAACTCTTTAGCGCCGAATCCCCTGCTTCATGACCATAATCATCATTAATGGCTTTGAAATTATCCAGATCCAGATAAAGCAGGGTTGCCGAGCTTTGCTTTCTGCTGCAGAGTGCCAAACTTTTTTGCGCCAACATCAAAAAACCACGTCGATTGGAGATGCCGGTTAGTTCATCCAGTGTGGCCAGTTGCAACGACACCAGTTCATCCTGTACCAACTCACCAAGATCGCTCAAGGCATGACGATCCTCATCGGAAAACTCCCGCGGCACGGTATCGATAATACACAGGGTTCCCATTCGGGTTTTGTTAGGCATCTCCAAAGGAAAACCCGCATAAAAACGGATATTCGGGTCTCCAGTAACAAGGGGGTTATCAGCAAAACGTTCATCTTCCAAAGCATTAGGAATAACAAACACCTCATCACCAAGAATGGTGTGACCGCAAAAGGAGATATCACGATGCGTTTCAGTGGCCTCTAAGCCGAATTTGGATTTAAACCATTGACGATCACAGTCGACAATACTGACCAAACTGATTGGAACATCAAACAGGCGCTTTGCCACACGCGTAATTCGATCGTAACGTTCTTCAGCTTCAGTATCCAATATTCCTAAGGAGCGGAGAGTTTCCATTCTTAGGCTTTCATTGTCAGGAAAGTCAGGTTTTTTCATATTGCGTCACCTAATAAACAACAAGCTAAAATAGCTGGCGGAGAAAACGTGAACCACAAACAGTTGACGTCATAACAAACTAAAGCCTACAGGCAATCACGTTTCGCTCCGTCAAACATAGAATAACACATCTCTATAATTAAACATCAATAGCAAGTGTAACCAGCCTTGCCCCTTGTTTAATCAGGGGTTTTGACTACTCTACTATTTCCTAGACAATAAAAAAGCCGCGTTAATCTGTATGACTAACGCGGCTTTTTAGAGTTCAGCAAAGAGAGGGACTTAGATGCCCATCTCCTCTTTGATCTGATCTACCCAGTCATCAACACGACCGGCAGTCAACTCAGGCTGCTGATCTTCATCAATCCCCAGGCCGACAAAGAACTCTTCGTCTTCTGTAACCGCTTTTGATTCATCGAACTCAAAGCCGTCGGTAGACATATAACCGGCTGGAGTAGCGCCATTTTCAACAGCGATATCGTGCATCAGCCCCATTGCATCCAGGAAGTACTCAGAGTAATCCGCCTGGTCTCCTAAACCGAAGCAGGCTACGGTTTTACCGGTAAAATCGATGCCTTTGAAATCATCCCAGAAATCATCCCAGCTGGACTGCAATTCACCGTAATACCAGGTCGGCTGACCTAAGATAATTTTGTCATACTGTGCAAAGTCATCCGCACTGGCAGAAGCGATATCATGCACATCAACCATGTCCGCTCCAATTTTATCTTTGATCATATCTGCAACACGTTCTGTATTACCTGTATCCGTTCCGTAGAATAGGCCAACTTTGCTCATGGGTATACCCTTTTAAGAATATTATAAAATTTTGTAAAATAATGTTACTCAGCCGACTTAATAGCGGCCTTGATATTACTGATTCGTTACTTGCATTCTAATTTAATTGTGAATTAAAAAAAACACCTTATTTAGAACGGCTAAAAATAATTGGGGCGAATCATAGCACAGCCTTTAAAATAGTAAATTCACTAATTTTTATCATTCGATATGAAAAAAACTAATTCCATCGACTGTTTTAAATGTCGACACTTTTATATTACTTGGGATGCGAATCAACCACGTGGCTGTAAAGCCTTTGGCTTTAAAACCCGAGCCATGCCGAGTCAGGTGGTATTCGAGACCTCTGGCGCCGAGTGTTTAAAATACTCGCCTAAACCTGACAAAAACCCCAATTCCAGCGCCAATAAAAAACGGGGCTGGATCGCCTGAAGCCATAACTTTAATCTGCGTGAACCCGTCTTTCACCAAAGCAGTGCTATTGAGCATACATTTTGGTGCCCTGTTCAGAAAAACGGGGCGTTTCTGCTACATCTTTTTACTTAAAAAAATAACTTTATTCCTATTCTCCACTGCCTTTTGGTTAACTGGAATATTAGTTGCTTTTAAGGTCTTTTTTAAGAACAGACAAAGCCGTACACATGAGTAAAAACAGTCTATCAGAAGACTACAGCAACTATATACACTACCTGCCCGATGTAAAAAACTATATCAAAGAGCTTGAGTTACAGGACCTTTGGTGGTCGACAGTCGGCATGGTGGGTAAGGTTAATAATGAGAATATTGACCCGCAACTTCTAGAGTCGATTGTAGAGACTCAAAAAGAATTTCAAAATCTTAGAGATATTATGATTAATGAACTGATCGGCCGCTATTTGAATCAGGCGAACAGTGAAATCATGCTAAAAACCCAGAACACCATTGATGTGCTGATACGCAACCTGTTTGAAAGAACCGCGGATGTCGGTTTTTTAGCCACCGATGACGATCTGATTGAATTTATGGCAAACGAGCAAACAGACAGCGCTGCCAGTGCTTTTATTGATCAGCGCATTCAGGAGTATGTGGCCAAATACTCCGTCTACGATGATGTATTACTGGTCTCCCCTTCAGGTCAAGTCAAAGCGAAACTTGACGCTAACAACCCGGTACAAAAAAGTGTTGACTCCCTTATCCAGCAAGCACTGGCGACCAATAAAGATTATCTTGAGGTTTACCGTTACTCGGACCTTTTTCCGACCAAGAAGAAAAGCCTGATCTATGCCAAGAAGATGGTCCGTCAAACCAGCGCTGGTGGCGAAGAAAATGTCGGGGTGTTATGTCTGAGCTTCAATTTCGACCAAGAGATGAGCGGAATCTATGAAACCCTGAACAAGGGCAGCGACCTGAATTTAATGCTGCTTGATGAAACCGGTGTGGTGATCAGCTCTAACAATAACCGTCAGTTTCCAGTGACTAAAAAATTAAGCCCACCTGTAGAGAGCAGCAACCCGATCAAGACCGGAAATCGGCTGGCTTTTTCAACTAAGACGCTCGGCTATCAGGGCTTCTACGGTCTACCCTGGTATGGTCATGTCGATATTAAGACAGAGACCGCTTTTAAAAAGAGTGCTAATCAAAAGCGACTCGACATTGAAATACCCAAAGATTCTAAACTCTATTTAAAAGACCTGGAACAGATTAATCTTCGAGTCAGCACCATGCTGTTGACGGTTATTCTGAACGGTAAAATTATGTCGCTTAAGCGCGATGTGAAGTCGTTCCTGCCTATTCTGGATCGTTTTCACGAGATCAGTATTGAGATTCAGAGCATCTTTGCGCGCTTTATTCACCACATTCATCAGGTGTTATTAGATACCATTCAAGCTAAAGTGGCCTTTAGCGCTGCCCTGGCAATTGAAATTATGGACAGAAACCTCTATGAGCGCGCCAATGACTGTCGCTGGTGGGCACTCAACAGTCAGTTTAGGCAAATCCTATCTCAACAGGCGGACAGTGGCGCCATTAGCGAACAACAAACCCAAAAGCTGACTGATATTCTAATCTATATCAACGACTTGTATACGGTTTACACCAACCTGATCATCTATGACCGCCAGGGAACAATTCTGGCTGTATCCAACCCGAGCGAGCGTCATTTAGTAGGTAGCACCATACCAAGAAAACAGGATACCGCTCGTTGTTTACAGTTAGAAGGCACTCAGGCCTATGCGGTTTCCGATTTCCACCAGTCTGAGTTATATAACAACCAGCACACCTATATTTACCATGCCGCCATCAAAAGCTGGGAAAACATGCAGCAGAACGTCGGCGGTATTGCCATCGTGTTTGATTCCACACCAGAGTTTGCTGCGATGCTAGAGGAGACTGAACCTAAATACAGTAACCCGGCCATCAATGAAACTAGCTTTAGTCTATTTACCGATCGCGAAGGTTACGTTATCTCCTCAACCCGAGCGCAAATCAAAGTGGGTGAGCTATTAGCCCTGCCAGATGAGATTCTGCAAGCAGATAAGGGAGCCAATCAGACAACTACTTGGGAGTGGAACGGTTCCACCTACCTGGTGGGCTATAAAGTCAGTAGTGGTTACCGTGAGTACAAGCGCGGTGATGGCTATGAAAATCATGTGATCGCTCTGGTGTTCACCGGACTATAGAGGGTTAACAAAAAAACAGCGGGTCTTATCAACCCTGCTGTTTGATATCCAACAGACGCTGCAGAGAGGACCACAAAAAGTACTTGCCTGGATCGGTCTTTCGGCCGGGTGCAATATCACTGTGTCCCACAACATCACGCGCAGCCAAGCTAGGATAGGCTCTCCATAGACCTTTGATCAGTTCTGACAAGACCTTATATTGAATGGCGGTATAACAGGTTTCATCGGTGCCCTCCAACTCTATACCAATGGAGAAGTCATTGCAGCGCTGACGTCCGCGAAATTCTGACAGGCCTGCATGCCAGGCACGATGATGAAACGGCACAAACTGAATCAGTTCACCACTGCGGCGAATGAAGGCGTGGGCCGATACCCGTAAACCCTTAATGGTTTCATAATAGGGGTGTTCTTCTGGGTCAAGCTGATTGGTAAACAGCTGAGTAACACCTGGCCCGCCAAACTGGTTAGGCGGTAGACTGATGCCATGTACTACGATCAGCTGAGGGGTTTCACCCTCTGGCCGCAGATCTGAATTTGGACTTTCAATGAAATGGGCCTGTTTGCACAGCCCGGTTTCTGTATTGATGTCAAATGACAAATCGATCTCCTTTTTTGTCTCATTGCTAACTGAAGCGGTGTTACGCTTCGATCGCCTTTTCGGTATAATACCTGACTTCTTCAGGCCTTGACAGGCTTAAAGCAGGCCGGACAGACTGGCAAAGACAATTAAAGTTTTCGTTTTGCTCTAAGCAAAACCGATGAATAGCCAACTGTATTTTTGATTGATAACTGGGTGAACACACAATGGATTACTTTGAAACCTTGGATCAGGTGGTAACCGCCGCTTTAACGGAAGACATACAAAGCGGAGATTTAACCGCTGGACTGATTCCAGCAGAGAACCTGGCAACCGCGACCATCATCTGTCGTGAAGCGGCGGTGATCTGCGGTCGTCCATGGTTTGATGCGACCATCCAGCAAGTTGATCCAACCATCAATATAGAGTGGCATGTGACGGAAGGACAGCAGGTGGAAGCCGAGCAACTGCTGTGTACCCTAACCGGCTCTGCACGCAATATTCTAACAGCGGAACGAACCGCGCTGAACTTTCTGCAGACCCTGTCTGCCACCGCCACCATAACAGCCAATTACGTGGCACAGTTATCAAGTTCACAAACCAAACTGTTAGATACTCGTAAAACCCTGCCGGGATTACGCATGGCGCAAAAATACGCGGTAAAGTGTGGCGGTGGTACTAATCACCGCATTGGCCTCTACGATGCCATCTTAATCAAAGAGAACCACATTATGGCTGCTGGCGGCATTGAAAATGCGGTATCGGCTGCCAAACAACAGCACCCAGAGGTTACTGTTGAAGTTGAAACCGAAAATCTGGACGAGGTCGAACAAGCCGTCGCTGCCGGTGCCGATATCATTATGCTGGATAATTTCACGCTGGAGATGATGCATCAGGCGGTTGAACTGGTTGCCGGACGCGCCAAACTGGAAGTTTCCGGTAATGTGGAGATTCAGCACCTGCCTGAACTGGCCAAAACCGGGGTGGATTTTATCTCCACCGGAGCCATTACCAAACACATTCAGGCTATTGATCTCTCTATGCGCTTCGCCAGCCATTAGTTGAATCTATCATATCAAGCAAAAAACGCCTTAAAAGCGTGACAACCCTTGCAAAAACAGCATAATGTTTTAGAGTAGAGTCATTAACTTAATTTATTCATTAAATTACTTATACGAGTAATTGTTTTCTGCGTTAGAGGTTACTGTGCACGATCACCTGTTATTACATATTGTTTTGCTTCTAGCACTGGCAGTCGTAATCGTCTCGATCTCTCGGCGCCTGCATTTCCCCCCCATTTTGAGTTACATCATTGTCGGTATTATCGTCGGCCCCTATGGCTTTGGTATTATCGATCAGGAAGAGAACATCACCCTGCTGGCCGAGTTAGGCATTGTATTTCTGCTGTTCTCTATTGGTCTGGAATTCTCACTGTCACAAATGCTCGCCATGCGTAAGCTGGTATTTGGCCTGGGAGCGATGCAGGTTACCGCGACCTTTGCGGTCTTTTTTGGGCTGGCCAATCTTTTTGGGCTGGATACCTCCACCAGTGTGGTGGTTGCCTCAGCGTTTGCGCTCTCCTCCACCGCGATTGTGATTAAACAGCTCACTGAGCAGTCTGAAATACAGTCTCGTCATGGCCGCTCTGCCGTCGGCATTCTGATTTTTCAGGACATTATGGCGATCCCGCTATTGATCTTAATTCCCGCCCTGGCAATGAGTGGCAACGGTGGTGACCCGCTATCCATCTCTTTAAGCATCGCCTTTTTAAAAGGGATTCTGATCGTTGTGCTGATGCACTTTATCGGCCGTTACCTGTTAAGACCTCTGTTCCATGAAGTTGCTTCTGCCAAATCTGCGGAGCTGTTTACCTTAACGGTACTGTTGGTGGCACTGAGTGCCGCTGCCTTGACCGAGGAGATGGGACTGTCGATGACACTGGGTGCTTTCCTCGCCGGTATGATGCTGGGAGAGACCGAGTATCGCCACCAGATTGAGTCGGATATCCGCCCTTTCCAGGATATTCTATTAGGCCTGTTCTTTGTAACCGTCGGTATGCTGATCTCTCTGGAGATTCTAAGCGAATATTTCTGGAAGGTGCTGCTAATTACCTTGATCATTATTGTCACTAAGTTTGCGCTGATCTACAGTGTGACCCGGCTGTTTGGTAAAGACCCGGGGGTGTCCACTCGTACCGCGCTCTCCCTGGCACAGGTGGGTGAGTTTGGTTTGGTATTAATGACTTTAGCCTTTACCTATAACCTACTCCCTGACAAAGAGGGAAATATCCTGTTGACGGCTGCAGTGATCAGTATGGCGATCTCGCCTTTTATTGTTAAATTCAACGGTAGAATTGCCAAGGTACTGCACAAAACCAGTTACACTCAGAGCCACACCGACATTGAGCAGAATATTGCTGCCGATAACGTCTACCTTTCCGACCATGTAATTTTGTGCGGTTTTGGACGTGTAGGCCAAACTGTAAGCCGTTTTTTACATAAAGCCAATAAACCCTTTATTGCACTGGATATGGATCCATTACGCGTTACTGAAGCGCATAACGCCGGTGAACGTGTCTATTATGGTGATGCCGCCAAGGATAAGGTATTGGAGGCCGCTGCGCTTGAGAAAGCACAGGCTATTATTATCACCTTTAGTGATTACCACTCTTCGGTCAAGATTATCAAAACCATTCGTCGCCACAATAAAGACATTCCAATTCTAGTGCGTTCACTGGATGATTCTCACATCAATGAGATCCTGGAGGCGGGTGCGACTGAGGTGGTACCGGATACTTTTGAGTCCAGCATTATGCTCTCCTCCCACCTGTTGCTGATGATTGGTCAAGCACCTCACAAGGTTTTAAGAGAGACGAGAGAAATTCGTAAGAACCGCTATAAAATGTTGGCGAACTTCTACCCAGGACAAGATGACAACCTGCTACAGGAGCACAATGTCATGAACTGTGTGATCCACAGTGTATTAATGGATGAGAAAGCCTATGCGGTCGGCAAAAAACTGAAACAGCTGCCGTTTGAAGATAAGAATGTTAAAGTGGATGCCATTGCTCGTGGTCATGTACGTGGTGAAAACCCGGATCCAGACACTCGTATTCGTGTCGAGGATCGCATTGTTATCTCTGGCCTGCCGGAAGATATTGAAGCCATGGATAACTTCCTCAAAACCGGAAAGTAATCTAACGGTACATCTCAAAATATAAAAAAGGGCGATACAGAGTTATCGCCCTTTTTATTTGATTCTAACACCCATGCAGATGGGTTAAATCGTTTTGCACAGCCCTTTCAAAACCAGATCGGTATAACTGACAATGCCGATAATCTTGCCGTTTTCAAGCACCGGCATACGTGACAGACCAACATTATGCAGCAGACGCGCACAGTAACGGATATCCATATCGGCATGCACCGTCAAAGCGGGCTTAGTCATAATCTCATAAACATTCACCCTTTGCGGCGAACGATTGGCCGCCAGTACCTGATTGGCGATATCGCTGATTAACACCACACCATACTCATCATGCTGATCACGTTTCTCGATCACCAGCAGCTTGGTCTCCCTGTGCTCCATGGTTTTCAGTGCCTGTGCCACCGTCGTCATTCCCGGTACACAATCAAATTCGGTTTTCATTACCTCTCTAACGGTGATTAACTCTCGGCTCATATCTGCTCCTCAACCTTATCAATTAAAGATGCCACCTGATGCTGCACCCCTACCGCATCTTCAACATCAATCTGGATGGCAATGCCCGAACCTTCGGTTTCTGCAAACTCACCCACCTTCTCGATATGTTCAAGTATGGTTCGGCTCAAATGCTCCTCAACCACAAACAGCAGCACATCCCTCTGAGTCTCCAGGCTTAAGCCGAAAAAGGTGGTCGGCAGGTTCATCCCCTCGCCGCGTGCATTATTGATGATCGTCGCCCCAGTAGCGCCTGCATCACGCGCCCCCTGCATCACCGCTTCGGTTTTACTGTCTTCCACAAACGCTATGATTAATTTAAACCGCATCCTTTCCCCCTCGAGACTGAGTTTGCCTGTTATCTGTTGTATTAATTATTGCTTCGTTCTGATCACTATCAGGTCGATTTTCTGCTTGCAGTCGCTGCTGCCTTAATGAACGGTATTCGGCCATTTGCGCATAAGCCATTACCGACATAATTGGGAATAGACTGGCAAATGCGATCAAGCCAAAACCATCAATCAGAGCACTTCTACCCGGCACCGTCTCCGCCAGCCCCAAACCTAACGCTGCCACCAAAGGCACGGTCACCGTTGAAGTCGTCACCCCGCCAGAGTCATACGCCAGCGGTACAATCATTCTGGGCGCATAGAAGGTCTGAATCACCACCACAATGTAACCGGCAATAATAAACCAGTGAATCGGATAGCCAGTGACAATACGAAAGGTTCCTAAAGAGATCCCTATAGCCACACCCAAGGCGACCGCAATACGCAGCCCCCAGGTACCGATCGCGCCCCCGGAGACCTCTTGCGCCTTAATCGCCACCGCCAGCAGCGAAGGTTCGGCAATGGTGGTACTAAAACCGATGGCGAAAGCAAATATATAGACCCAGTAGTAGTCATGCCAGCTAAAGCTAAAATCACCGACGATATCACGTCCGAAAATAAAACTTGGATTGGTCAACTGCTCCGCCATTAGGCGCCCAATCGGAAACAGCGTCTGCTCCAGGCCCTGCAGAAAGAAGGCCAAACCAATCAGTACAAAGAAAAAACCGGTGGCAACCCGTTTGATATTGGGAATCTTTTTACGGATCACAAACAGCTGAAAACCGAGCAGAATAACCAGAATGGGAATAACATCGTCAATCGTGTCGAACAGGATCTCAAAGAAACGATCTATGTATAGAATCAGCATCTCCATTAAATCACCATTCCATACGCCATCACAAAGATCATCGGCGTCAATGACGCGAAAGCGATCAGGCCAAAACCGTCAATCATCGGATTGCGCCCTTTAATGGAGGCCGCCAACCCTACCCCTAAGGCGGTGACCAGCGGCACGGTAATGGTTGAGGTAGTGACTCCGCCAGAGTCATAAGCGATACCAATTATCTCTTCCGGAGCAAAGGTGGTCATAATCACCACTAAGATATAACCACCGATAATAAACCAGTGAATCGGCCAGCCCTTTAAGATACGGAACACCCCTAATACAATCGCAAAACCGACCGACAACGCCACGGTCAAACGTAAGCCATCGGCATACTGTTTCATCGCCTGTTCACTGTTGACAATTGCCCCGGCAGCCGCCGCAACCTTGGAAGCTTCATCTGCCACGGCAATCAGAGCCGGTTCGGCAATGGTGGTACCAAATCCCAAGGCAAAAGCGAACAGCAACAGCCAAACCACCGAGCCTTTTTTGGCGAAGGCATAGGCCATGCTCTCACCAATCGGGAACAGTCCCATCTCCAGCCCGTAAACAAAGAAAGTCAGTCCCAGTACCACAAAAAAGGTACCGAACAGTAGATCAATTAGATTGGGCAGCGGCTGTTGTAGTACCGCTAACTGAAAGAAGCCGATCACGACAATAATTGGCATCAGGTCCCTTAAAGAACCTAACATGGACCTGAATAAAGCTGCAAATGCGCTGTTCATAGAACCTTGATTTCTTGTAATAAACTCTAAGCGGACACCGGCTTCTCAGATTCACTGTCCGCAATCCAGATAATACTTCCCATTCTACCTGTTTCTCCCTCTCTGCGATACGAATAAAAGCGCTCTGTATCCGTAAAACTGCAAAGCTGGCTGTCGTAGATTTGGGTCACACCTATGTTTTGCAGCTCCAAATTGAGCAGGCCTGGTAGATCTGCTAAATATTTTTGCTGCGTTGAGCTGGCAAGCGGCTCAAAACAAGTGCTGTTTGTTCGTTTTTTGTCAATAAAGGCG
>CAZNML010000019.1:16421-25366 GCA_964574275.1 uncultured Thiosulfatimonas sp.
AAAACAAGTGCTGTTTGTTCGTTTTTTGTCAATAAAGGCGTGGTAGACATCCTCGCCGACCTCAAAATAGGCTTGACGAATACAGGGACCGATCCAAACCAGTAACTCTTCGGGTTTTGCTGGAAGCTGTTGAATTGATTTTGTCACTATGCCGTCAGCCAAGCCCCTCCAGCCGGCATGAATGGCGCAGACAAAGCTGCCACAGGTATCCGTGACCAAAATCGGCATGCAGTCGGCCGTCATCACCACAGCTACCTGATTAGCCTGGCTGCTCCAGGAGGCATCCGCCACAACCGGCTGCCAGCTATTAATATCTAGATTATCTAAACAGAGTAGATCGGTGGTATGTTGCTGTTGCAACCAGAAAGCGGAGGCTGGCAGCCCCGCCTGCTGCTGCAGTAACTGTCGATTCTTGGCGACCGCCGCTGCATCATCGCCTACGTGTCTCGCCAGGTTTAAGGTGTCGTAAGGCGGCTGACTGACGCCACCACTGCGAGTGGTGCAGAGAGCACGAATGTGCTTGGGCGCTGGCCAGTCAGGCTGAATAAAGAGACCGCTAGCCACTACTCCGGTATGTCCTCATCGGTGACCCACTCAACTTCAACCCCATAGTCGTAGTCAAACTCATCATAACCGTAACTCATGGCTTCAAACTCATCCACATCATCACGCAGTGCATCAATCAGACTCAACATATCCTCCGGCATCGGCGCTTTCCACTTCATGGTTTTACCCGTCACCGGGTGAGTCAAACTTAGCGCACCGGCATGTAAGGCCTGACGCTTAAAGCCACGCAAAACTTCAACAATCTCATCAATCATCTTTTTGGGAATACGCAGGCGCTGCCCGTAAACCGGGTCGCCGATCAACGGAAAACCGATTGATGACATATGCACACGAATCTGATGGGTACGCCCGGTCTCCAGTTTGACACGAATGCGGCTGTGCTCGCGGAAGTGCTCCAGCACACGATAGTGACTGACCGCCTCTTTACCACCGGTGACCCTAACCGCCATCTTCTTACGGTCTTGAGTACTACGGCCAATCGGCTTATCCACTGTGCCGCCAGATTTCATAATCCCCACCACAATCGCATCGTAGATACGTTCCACATCATGCCTCTGCAGCTGGTTTACCAGATGCGTCTGTGCCGGAACAGTTTTGGCGACCACCATCAAGCCGGAGGTATCCTTATCCAGACGGTGCACAATCCCGGCACGCGGCACTTCACGCAACTTTTCATCATAATGCAGCAGTGCGTTCAATAGAGTGCCATCCGGATTCCCCGCTCCAGGGTGAACCACCAGGCCTGCGGGTTTATTAATCACCATAATGGCATCATCTTCATAGACAATATCTAATGGAATATCCTGCGCAATCAGGTCCACCTCTTCTTCCAGCTCAGCAATCAGCTCAACGTGCTCGCCGCCCATGACGGCGGTGCGTGGTTTTTTCCAAACCTCACCCTCGACAGAGACATTACCGTCTTTGATCCATTGCTGAATACGATTTCTTGAATAGTCGGGAAACAGAGCTGAGACCACCACGTCTAAACGCTGCCCCATACTTGAAGTTGGAATTTGTGCCGTTAATGTTTGTTTACTCAATGGAACGCCTTAAAATCTTAAAAAGTGAATGCTGCTAACGCTGAGATCAATGTCATACGGCGTAATTGACCGATTTATTGATGTCGACGGTTTCCTAGCAAGCGCCCAATAAATGTGTGATACAATTTGGGTCTTATTTAACTTGTGTATTGTACCTAAGAAATATGAAAAAATCGCTGTTAACCCTCTCTCTGGCTGCCGCCCTCTCTTTACAAGGTTGTTCCAACCTGATCTTTGTGGAAAAGCCCGATTCAGAAATGCTTGTTGAAGAATTTTATGCCAATGCTACAGAAGCGTTTGAAGAGAAACAGTGGGATACGGCGATTAAGAACTATGAAAAGTTAAAAGCCTACTACCCATATGGCGGCTATGCTGAACAATCCTATCTAGAGCTGGCTTACTCCTACTACCGCTATAATGAGCCGGAATCGGCCATTCGTGAACTGGAAGAGTTCATTAAACTCTATCCAAAACACAGTAGCCTTGCCTACGCCTACTACCTAAGAGCTCTGGCAGCGGACTCCGTCACCAGCAGCTGGTTAGATAAATTCGTTACCGATGCGGCGCAGCGTGATACCAAATCAACCCAGCGTACCTTTGACTTCTATCAATCACTACTGGAACGCTTCCCTGACAGCATCTATGCACCTAAAGCGCAAGAGCGTCTGGTGATTCTTCGTAACCGTATGGCGCGCCATGAGTTGCAGATTGCCAAGTTCTACTTTGAGCGCAAAGCCTATCTGGCAACCGCAAACCGTTGTCAGCGCATTATTAAAGAGTACCCAAGAGCGATTGTGAATATTGAAGCGCTTGAACTGATGAAAGAGAGTTATGCGCTGATGGGTATGCAACAAAACTACAGTGACACACTGAAAGTCATCGAACACAACCAGCAACTGATTGCGGAAAAACAGCAAAAAGAGGCGCTAGCCAAACAGCAGCAGGAGTCATGGTGGTCTAAAATCGGCGATACCGTTGGCGACCTGTTTGATTAACAGATAATAGAAACCAAGGTGTTCTATTGAACACTGCATTATAAAAAAAGCCCGGACAGCTTCGCTATCCGGGCTTTTTTAGTTTTAACGCTTAGGGTTTGTCACTACTCAGAGTAACCACTGGTAATCGGATAACGACGATCTCGGCCAAAGGCACGGTGCGTGATCTTAATACCCGGAGCAGCCTGACGGCGTTTGTACTCGTTACGATCGATCATACGAATCACACGACGTACCTCGTCAATGTCATAACCCATTGCAGCGATCTGCTCAGGTGTTCTGTCCTGTCGGACATAGGCTTTAATCATCGCATCCAAATCATCGTATTCCGGCAGCGAATCCTGATCCACCTGATCTGGGCGCAGTTCAGCCGATGGCGGACGGGTAATCACCCGTTCAGGAATACACTCAGACAAGCTGTTTCGATACTCAGACAGACGGTACACCAGTGTTTTCGGTGTATCTTTCAGTGGCGAAAAGCCACCGACCATATCGCCGTACAAGGTTGAGTAGCCGACGGCGACCTCACTCTTATTACTGGTGGCCAGTACCATTTTTCCAGTTTTATTCGACAGTGCCATTAGCAGCGTTCCGCGAATACGGGCCTGCAGATTCTCTTCGGTCACATCCGCTTCCAGACCGGCAAAGTCCTCTGCCAGTGCGGCTTCAAACGCGTTATACATAGACTCAATCGGCTTAACGCTGTATTTAACGCCCAGGGTGTCAGCCTGTCGCTCGGCATCTTCGATACTGATGGCTGCCGTATAGTGGAACGGCATCATCACCGCTTCCACTCTGTCCGCACCCAAAGCATCCACCGCCACAGCCAGAGTTAATGCCGAATCAATCCCGCCGGACAGGCCTAATAGCACTCCCGGGAAACCGTTCTTATTGACATAGTCGCGTACCCCTTGAATCAGAGCCTGATAGATACGCGCTTCATCTTCATACAAGGGTGCAGATTCACCCGGCAACAGCACTACAGAACCCGCTTGCTGCATAATTTCAACCGGTGTCAGAGCACTTTCAAACTCCGGTGCCTGCACCATAACCTCGCCTTCGGCATTCATGGCAAAAGAGCCGCCATCAAACACCAGCTCATCCTGTCCACCGACCTGGTTGACATAGATAACCGGCCTTTTGACCTCATCGACACGGCGTGCCACCACATTCAGGCGATCCTGATGTTTCTCATAGGAGAATGGTGAAGCGTTCAGGTTCAGGATGACATCCGCTCCGGCAGAAACCGCTTGCGTTGCCGGAGAGATCTTCCAGATATCTTCACACACCAATACACCAAACTTAATGCCGTTAAATTCGACCACACAGGGTTGGTTGCCCGCACAAAAATAGCGCTGCTCATCAAACACACTGTAGTTTGGCAGGTTCTGCTTCATATAGCTGGCCTGAATCAGACCATCTTCAATCCAGGCCGCCATATTAAAACGTTCACCCAGCTCGTCCATCATCGGGTAACCCACTACCAGCACCACGTCGGTAACTTGCTCACACAAATTCGACAAGGCCTGATTAATCTGCGGATACATGCCATCTCGCAACAGCAGATCTTCTGGCGGATAGCCCGTCAGCGTCATCTCTGGGAAAACAACAATGTCCGCTTTATGAGTATTCTTAGCCTCATTTGCCGCATTGATGATTTTGTCGACATTACCAGAAATATCCCCGACTACGGGGTTAATCTGTGCCATTACTACGGTTACATTCTGTGTCATGTGTTCCCTATTACCAACCGGTTAACAGCCGGTTCTCTGTGTCAATCCAAGATAAGTGTCTTAAGCCAGCTGAGCCTGCATCGCTTCACCTAAATCTGCCGGTGATCGAACCACCGTCACTCCGGCCGCTTCTAGAGCGGCAAACTTCGCTTCTGCCGTGCCTTTACCGCCGCTGACAATCGCGCCGGCGTGTCCCATGCGCTTTCCTGCCGGTGCAGTCACACCCGCAATATAGGCCACTACCGGCTTGCTGACATTGGCTTTAATAAACTCTGCGGCATCCTCTTCAGCCTGGCCACCAATCTCACCGACCATAATGATCCCTTCGGTCTGTGGGTCATCCTGGAACAGACGCAGGCAGTCAATGAAGTTCATCCCCTGAATCGGGTCACCGCCAATGCCGACACAGGTCGATTGACCCAAACCGTTTTGAGTAGTCTGGTGTACCGCTTCATAGGTCAGTGTTCCCGAGCGCGAAACCACGCCGATTTTACCTGGCAGATGAATGTGCCCCGGCATAATTCCGATCTTACAACCATCCTGATTGTCACCCGGAGTGATCAGGCCTGGACAATTTGGCCCGATCAGATAGGCATCGGATTTCTCTAATACCGCACGTACCTTCAACATATCCGCTACCGGAATCCCTTCGGTGATGCAGGTAATTACCTTAATACCGGCGTTAATCGCTTCAATAATGGAGTCTGCGGCAAACGCAGGCGGCACATAGATCATCGAGGCTTCAGCACCCGCCTGTTCAACGGCTTCACGCACGGTATTGAAAACCGGCAGGCCTAAATGCGTCTGCCCGCCTTTACCCGGAGTAACACCGCCCACCATTTTGGTGCCATAAGCGATGGCTTGTTCAGAGTGGAAAGTTCCCTGTTTACCGGTGAACCCTTGGCAGATTACTTTTGTATCACTGTTAATTAAAATACTCATTGTTCTTACTCTCCTGCCACTTCAACCACTTTACGTGCTGCATCCGCTAAACCGTCTGCGGTAATAATACTCAAACCGCTGTCTGCCAATTTCTGTCTACCTAACTCCACATTAGTCCCTTCCAGGCGTACTACCACCGGAATGGTTAAGCCCACTTCCTGCACCGCCTGAATAATGCCTTCCGCAATCAAGTCACAGCGTACGATCCCGCCAAAGATATTGACCAGGATAGACTTCACTTCTGAAGAGGACAGAATCAGTTTAAAGGCTTCTGCAACACGCTCTGGTGTGGCACCGCCGCCAACATCCAGGAAGTTGGCCGGCTCACCGCCATTAAGTTTAATCAGATCCATGGTTGCCATCGCCAGACCGGCACCGTTTACCATACAGCCGATGTCGCCATCCAGCGCAATGTAGTTCAACTGGTGTTCCGAAGCTTTGGCTTCACGCTCATCTTCCTGAGAGAAGTCACGCATCTCCACCAGGCCTGGCTGACGGTATAAAGCATTAGAGTCAATATTCACTTTGGCATCCAAGGCGATCAGCTCATTATCCGCAGTACGAATCAGTGGATTGATCTCCACTTGCGCCACATCCTTATCCAGTGCCAGCTGGTAGAACTGCTTCATTAGCTGACCAATCTGCTTGAAGGCAGTTCCGGTCAACCCTAAAGCAAAACCAACTTCACGACACTGATAAGGCATCACGCCAACCGTTGGGTCAATGTTGACCGTTAGAATTTTCTCTGGAGAGCTTTCAGCCACCTCTTCAATATCCATACCACCGGCGGCTGAGATGACAAAAGTGTGCGTGCGTGTCACACGATCAACCACCAAACTCAGATAGAGTTCGTCTTCGATCGGCAGAGTCTCTTCAATTAGCAAGCTATTGATTGGCAGCGCTTTACCCGCTGTCTGAATGGTCGCCAGGGCACTGCCAAGCAGTTCTGAACTGACCTGGTGTGCTTCTGCACGGCTTTTTACCAGCTTTACCCCACCGGCTTTACCACGTGCCCCTGCATGAATCTGTGCTTTAACAACCCATGCCTCACCACCTACCGCAGACATCGCAGCATCCAGTTGATCAAGTTGTGTAATAAGTTGGCCTTTTGGCACACCTATGCCATATTCTTTGAATAAAGACTTAGACTGATATTCATGTAGATTCATGTGAAAAAACGTCTCCAGTTCCAGGGTTTTAGCCCTTAAAAATCAGCTGAACTGACTTGAAAGAGTTTTGAGATAAAAATTGCTTTTATTTTATGTTTTTTAGACAATGATTGCACCAACAAATCAAAGAGAGTTGCCGTGAGAGCCATTGTTTTCCTACTTTTCGTCGTACTTGTATTCCTAATTGTCCGTTTCACCCTAAATCGCATTATTGAAATCCGCGAAAAGAACCGTGAGCAGCTACAAAAAAATACTCAACAACCAAGTTCCATCAAAGCAGCACAAGAGATGGTGAGGTGCGCCGAATGCGGCGTGCACCTGCCGCAATCCGAAGCTTATTTTGACGGCAAAGATACCTTTTGCAGCGAAGGTCACATGCAACGCTTTCATGAAAAAAGTCGCCAGCAACATAACGGAGATTTTCAAGCGGAGCGTGAACAAGAGAGCAGCGGCGATTCAAAGGATTGAATCCGCCGCCCAAAGAGGATAAAAACTTACTTTTAAGAGTGAATGGCTTCGATTTTGGCCTTAAAGACAATGAACAGGCCTGCCAGAGGGTGATTAAAATCAATCACCACCTTATCGCCATCAATCTGCTCCACCTTGCCCGGAATCTCCTCTCCCGTTGGCGTATTAAAACCGATAACATGCCCCTCTTCCAAGACCATGTCCGCCGGGAAATCACTGCGTTGCATGGTTTGCATATTTTCAGAAGCGCGCTGTCCAAAAGCCTCATCCGGCGGAATGGTAAAGGTGCCGGTTGTGCCTATCTCTAAACCAATTAGCAGCTCATCGAGCTTATTTAGAAAAGTACCATCGCCAATCTGAAAACGGAAGCTCTCCCCCTCTTCGGTCTCCTCAACCACCGGACCATCCAGAATAGACAGGCTAAAACTGATCTCGACATCGCTGTTCTCACCTACCTGCAATAGCTCTGCAGTTTGACTATTTTTTTGTTTTTCGTTTGCGGATTCGACCACTTTTCTGTCCTTTCTTTAATGTTTTCTCTACTGGGTCACCATAGACAACTACCCGGTTTCTTCCCATCTCTTTTGCCTGATAAAGAGCCTGGTCGGCGCCTTTAATGACCTCTTCGGGGCTTTTAAACTCATTATCTTTCTGCGCAACCCCCATACTGACCCTTACCGTGGTACTGGTGTCTTTATCTTTATGTTTAAAATTCAGTTCGGTGGCCTCCACCGCTTTGCGCAACTCATCCAACACCGGTCTGGCCTGCTCAGGCGTCTTGCCGGCAAACACGATGGCGAACTCTTCACCGCCAAAACGATAAGTCTTGCCCCCTGAGCCCACCGAGTTCAGAACCTTACTCACTGTTCGCAGCACCAGATCACCAATATCATGACCGTAGGTATCGTTAAAACTCTTGAAGTGATCAATATCCACCATCGCAATGGTGTAGGTGCGACCCAAGCCCATAAAGGATTCAAACAGCGCGCGTCTACCCGCCACGCCGGTTAACTCATCGGTATAAGCGATCTGGTGCGCATCAAAGATCATTGACAGAATAATCATCAGCAGCGAAATGGAAGCTAGCCAGCCAAGCACGCCGTATTCAATGTAGCCGTTTAAACCCAACGCCATCAGCAGCAGTACGAAAATACCGACCTGATCGAGCACCTTGTGTTTTTGCAGCATGGCTAAACGAATAATCAGAATATTCGCTACCACTATAATCAGCAAACTGCCCAGCAACGGCACTTTAACCGGAAAGCCCGGTTCGGTACTCACCGGCGTTGAAACATGCTGCATCAGCTCAAACGGCAAGGTTTGAACAACCCAGTAAACCCCTGCAGCCTGCACAACAAACATCGAGAGTAACATGATGTTATAGGCACTGCGATTTACACCGCGCTCCGGCACCAGCAGCCAGATCAACAAGTTAAGCGGCAACAGCAGACTGATTAGAGGATAAAGCACATCCACGCTAAAGGCTTTGTGTTCAATGGGCACAAAGGTGAGCGAAAACATGGTCAAACTGACCGTCAGCAGCATTAACACAGGTTGCATACGGTTAAGCAGCACACTAATAAAAATACCCACACCCGCCACTGCATAAGGCGCATAAAATAGCAGTGTCTGCCACCCCACTGGCCAAGTTGGAATCTGCTGAGATGACCAGATGGCAAAGCCACTTAACAGTGCCAGCCACAAATAGTGTTTAACCAAGTTCACTTCCTTTTAAAGTGGTAAAAAACAATGGAGAAACTTTACCACTTCAACCACCATTTTTGGGTAAAAAATAGGGGTTGCACGATAAACAGATGAAAACATTAGAAAATACTTATAAGGTTGCTTAGTTATATACGTTTTCTATAATGTAATAGTATCGATGATAAAGCCTACCTCAATGTGAGTTGAGTGCGGAAAGTTACAGGTCTCTGGGTAATATTCGACCGGACGATGGCTGAACTGCCTGAAATTAGTATTTGTTTCTAATTTAAGGAAAAACCAGAATGAACTTCAAAAGTCTCTCTCTTA
>CAZNML010000020.1:0-1527 GCA_964574275.1 uncultured Thiosulfatimonas sp.
CGAGAAGTGTATTGCGAACCTTGATCTGAATGTAGATTGACTGTGTTCTTGGGTTTTCTGCGTGAATACGCCATCGTAATAGCAGCAAGCGTTAAATCTTCAGTCATGAGATGACTCATTGACCAGCCAATGATTTTGCGTGAGAACAAGTCCATTACAACCGCTAAGAACAAAAAGCCTTCTTGCGTCTTGATATAGGTGATATCACTCGCCCACCAGAGGTTTGGCTTTTGTACTTCAAACTCTCGGTTTAGACGATTCTCAGCAAGATGATGCACGGTTCCACCGTACATGCCTTTAGGCTTGTTATAGCCACGATTGGCTTTAATGCCTGCTGACCGCATTAGTCGCAGTACTCGGTCACGACCACAATTATAGTTAGCTTCAGCTAGATCCAAGTGGAGATTACGGTAGCCATAATAACAACCACTTTCCAACCAGAACTGCTTTATGGCTGTGAGTAGGCGTTTATCCTTTTTACCGCGTTGACTTAGTGGCTCTTTGAGCCATTGATAATAGCCGCTTGGATGTACCGATAAAGTTGAACACAAAATCCGAACAGGATAGTTTTTCTGACGAGTTTTTATGAAAGCGTATCGTTCTTTGACTCGTTGGCAAAGAACCGCGCGGCCTCCTTTAATATGTCACGTTCCTGTTCGGCACGTTTTAATTGCTTTTTAAGCCGAGCAATCTCGGCTTGCATATCATCTTGTTCTTGTCTTTTTTTAGGAGGCTGAGAAAAGGTTTTTACCCAGTTATAAAGTGTTTTTGATGAGATGCCGAGTCGCTCTGCGACTTCGGCTACTGGATAGTTATGATGAATAACTTGGTTAGCTGCTTCTTGCTTAAAATCTTCCGAATAACGAATGCCTTTGACCATGATTTTTCCTTTTTACGGTTAATGTAATTTTTACCATAAAAAGTGTCTAGTGTTTTCAGGCCTTACCAGCCATTACCATTTTGAAATCTCAAATAGGCAAAAATGATACTTATGTTTTTACCTATAGGGGCAACCCTCTCACTGGGGCCAATACGCGAGCATGGCGTAAAGGACTTAAACGAGCGGGCATTGAGAATTTTAGATGGCATGACCTACGTCATACCTGGGCAAGCTGGCATGTGCAAAATGGAACGCCTCTGGCCGTTTTAAAGGAACTGGGCGGTTGGCAGTCAATGGATATGGTATTGCGCTATGCACACCTATCCAGCAGTCATTTAATCGCACATACCACTGCGGTGTCATTGAACAATTCTACTCATGGCACAAATACGGCACAGTTGGAAAATTTTAACTAAAGGACTAGAAAGCAAAAAGCCCCTGCAATCCTTGATTACAGAGGCTTGAATAGTGGTGGCTACACCGAGATTCGAACTTGGGACCCCATCATTATGAGTGATGTGCTCTAACCAGCTGAGCTATGTAGCCATTTATTTACTTCTTTTTCTAAATGATACATTGTTTTAAACACTGTGTCATTTGGATGGGGCGCATTATGCTGATATCGACGGTGCTCGTCAACAGTTTTT
>CAZNML010000020.1:1537-9201 GCA_964574275.1 uncultured Thiosulfatimonas sp.
TTGGGACCCCATCATTATGAGTGATGTGCTCTAACCAGCTGAGCTATGTAGCCAAAATGTGTCGCGTATTATAAGTCTATTCAGACTATTGTCAACCTCAAAAACACAAAGATTTTTATTTAAATTTCAATAAACAAAAAAGGCCCTGTTAAAGGGCCCTTTAAGGATCTAACTAACTATCAAAGAATTACATTAAGTCAAATGACTTTGATACACCGAATACCAGGTAATCTTCATCATCCGCACCGCTAGCTTCAGGCATCGCTTTAATGTAAGTAACAGAACCGTCTAGACCTTCTGCCAGCTCAACACCGTAACCTAACTCAAAACGTGTTACTGCGTTATCATCTAAATCTGTATCTGCATCCCATACACCGTATGTTAAAGACGCACCACCGAACTCAGCACTGATGTACATATCTGTGTAGTCTGAATCCGTACCGTCTGCCGCACCATCTTCCCATTTACCGCCAGCATAACCGACTGAGATTGGACCGTAACCGGCAGAAAGGTTGAACTCATTGTAAGAGGTATCAAATGTACCTGTGTACTGGTAAGTTGTTACACCCAAACCTAGTGAAACACCTTCAAACTCACCAGACCAACCAGCGTAGATGTCATACTCTAGACCTTCTGTTCCGCTACCAACATCTGCACCCCAGGCACCAATGTAAAAACCAGACTCGTCTTCATAGTCGATACCCGCAGAAGCAGAACCGTCAGCTGTCTGCTGCACACCACGATAAACGTATGTTGAAACAAATCCGACGTTAGCAGAGACACCTGCCTGAGTTGTAGCTGGCGCTACAGCTAGAGTTGTTGCACCTGCAACAGCCATTGAAAGAAGTAATGATTTTAATTGAAATGTTTTCTTCATCTTTTTGTTTCTCCACAGAGTTTCTAATTAAAAATTTCAAAACCCTTATAGAAATCAAGATGCCAAAAATAAAATAAACATTTAAATTCAATAAGTTAGATAAAAAAGCGTATTTAAAAAGAATTTTTACCTGAAAGAAAATAGATCAATGCACCATTTTAAAACACCAATTGCACCACTTTATAAATCCAATGAAGCTTTTTCCAAAAATTGAATCATCTGCTGCTCAATATCACGAAACTTAAGCACCATGCGCTTACCCTCTTCAGTCAAACAGGTTCCACCCCCCGCCTTCCCCCCCTGGGATTTAATTACCAAAGGCGCATCCGCCATCTGATTCAACTCTTCAATCAGCTTCCAGGCTTTTTTATAGGACATTCCCATCTCTTTGGCTGCGCGATTAATTGAGCCATAGCGCTCAATATTTTCCAGTAACTCAATGCGCCCAATACCCAGATAGCCCGAATCTTTGCCGGTGATCCAGAAACGTGCGCGAATGCGCTCCGAATAACTCTCTCCAGGTAACTTTACCGCTTTATCTTCACTCAACTCTTGTTTACCTATCAAACTTACACTCAGCCGTCATCGCTTAGCGATTAAATATAAAAGCCGACTGGACAAATCGCACCGGCCATCTTTAAATAGAAGTGCGAGATATAATAATGCAAAAGCGCATTATCAAACCACCTTATTCACAAAGGAGTGAACTATGAACGTAGGTCGCCTAGATCAGACCATCCGTATTATTGTCGGACTTATCTTTATTGCTTTAGCTTATACAGGCAGCATCGGCTCGTGGGGTTATATTGGAATTGTCCCACTTCTAACAGGCCTGATGCGCTGGTGTCCGCTCTACCTGCTGCTGGGGATACAAACCTGCCCTCTGCATGAAACAGTAAAGCGCTAAAACGAAAAAAGCCGGGAAATCCCGGCTTTTTTTAATGCACTAACAAGCGTTAAAGCTTATTTTGCATAGAACGCTTTGAACTTGGCCATTAGTGCTTCAGGGCGCTTTTTCTTGGTCTCTTTAGTTAAAGCATAAACCACAGTCTCACCCTTTGGACCTGCACCAATATCTGTTAAACGGTAAGGCACCTCACCATTAGCCATATATTTCTGGAACAGTTTCCAGTCATCAAACACATTGATACGACCTTCATCACGAATCTCACCGTAGAATGTCTCTGCCGCCGGCAGACGTCCTTCAATCATCTCAATGGAAGGGATACCAGAAAGCTTCTTTTTATCCGCTTTTGTCAGACCATACATAATGGTTTCACCTTTTGGACCGGCTCCGATAAATGTTTTACGGTAAGCTGTCTCACCCACAGACATAAAGCCTTTATAAAGATCGGCATCATAAAATACATTCATACGTCCGTCGTGATAGACAACATACAGATCTTCATTATTAAGCGTTTTAACTTCTGCTTTTTTCTCTACCGATTTGACTTCAGCCTTTGCTGTCTTCTCTGGCGCTGTTGAACAACCCGAAATAAGACCCACTGCCATCATCGCAATTAAAATTTTCTTCATATTAAATTCCTACCATCGTATTTTTGAAAACGTTAGCAGTATAAAAATAGAACATAACAACCAGATGACAGCTTAATTACAAAACCATGACAGTAAGTTTATGTGATTTTTTTTACAGTTACCCTTTGCATTCAATCGAAAGTCTAATTAAGATGGATATATTACGTTAAAGCATAAAAGGCTGGGCACTGCAGGCATGACCAAACAGTATAAATCGATCTCTGAACGCTACTCTCAAGATGGCACAGAAGCGCAAACCCTTGCTGAAAAAAGCGTCACTAAAATTCAGCAGCTTGGTCTAAAACCCAACCCAATTCACTTTACACTGATCTTTGAATGGTTAAGCCAAAACGATCCCGCACTGTTTGAGCAGATTGACCAGGCGATTGCGGACAACCATTACAACAACACCACCGCTGAACACTTTTATACCAATCTGATCGGCCAACTGCTTTTCAGCTCCATCCCCTCTCAGGAGATTTCCAGTTTACTCAACAACTTGCAGACGCATATCAGCAACTGGTCAACTAACAACCAGCAACGTCAAAAAGATCTGCAAGGCAGCATTCAAAACCTGGTTGAGATGGACTTGGATGATGCGGTTAGAGAGCCGATCGTTAATCAGATTGCCCCCTCTATTAATGAGCTATTCAAAGAGACGGAAAGCCTGAAGAAAGAGGTGGAAAAGGCATCGCAGGAGATTCTTCTGCTAAAGAAAGAGTTAGCCCGCACCACCGAGATTGGTAAGGTAGATGAACTCACCAATGTCGCCAACCGCAACGGTTTTCATGAGATCCTCAATAACACGGTGCAAGAGGCCAATCAAAAACAGTCCAGTTTTGCCGTGATCCTGATTGATCTTGACTACTTTACCAAGATAAATGAAGAGTTTGGCTATCTGATTGGTGACAGTGTATTACGCTATATCGCCAAATTGGTCTCCAATGAGATTGGTCAAAAGGGCGACTTTGCACGTTATGACGGGCAGCAGTTTATGATTGTTCTGCCTCACAGCTTCTATGATTCGGCCATACACATCGCGGAATCAATCCGTCATAAGATCTCCTCCAGACCATTGCAGATTAAATCCAGCAATAAAACCTTGAACCTGTCGCTTTCTGCCGGAGTCACTCTCTATCAGGTAGGCGAGGACGTCGATAAACTGCTGCACCGTGTATGCGAACAGCTAGACGAGGCAAAAACCAATGGCCGCAACCGCATCAGCAGTGACAACTAACTCTCCTACAGATAAAACCTTGAACACCCGAACTTCAATCAACCTCATTACCGGGCCTTTAGGCTCTGGCAAGACCACTCTGGTTAGACATCTGATCAAGCAGAAACCGGCAACAGAAAACTGGGTTTTACTGGTCAATGAATTTGGCGCGGTCGGCATTGATGGCGCTATCCTGTCGGAAAACCCGGATATCGACAGCATCCAGCTGCCTGGCGGCTGCATCTGCTGCACTGCCAAGAATGAGTTAACCGCAACCTTGAGCGAGGTGCTGCAGACCCATCAGCCGGACCGGATCCTAATCGAACCGACCGGTCTGGGAGAGCCGGACACACTGGTTGATACTTTCCAGGCGGCTGACTTCCACTCACAGGTCGAAATTCAAACCCTGTTTGCCATATTTGATAGTAGCGCACTGTCACTGGAAGAGATTGAACAGTTCACCATTTTGCAAAACCTGCTGACCATGGCAGATGTGGTGGTACTCAATAAAACCGATCTCGCCGGCTCCGAGCAATTAGCGGTACTCAAAGAGTATTGTGAATCGCTCTATCCAGCCAAAAGAGAGGTGCTGATGACCCAACAAGCAGAACTGGATGCCAAGTGGCTCGATTTTGCCCACACACCATACAGTCTAAGCGCACACTGCCACGTTCATCACGGCAAAGATGCATCCAACAGTGTTGGCGTCATGCTGCCCTACCTGCCTATTAACTTTGACACGGAAGTTCAACGCCTCTATAAACAGGAGTTAGGCGTGCAATCGCTGGGATTGATCTTCTCCAATCAGGTAACCTTTGACTGGCAGAAGCTAAAGCAGCTGTTTGAAAGCCTCAATAACGGTGAACTGTTTGCCGGCTTAATGCGTGCCAAAGGCGTGTTCAAGGTCGGCCAGCCATGGATGCTTTTTCAGTGGGTTAACCAACACAGTTCACGAGAATACATCTGCTATCGCCGAGATTCTCGCATTGAACTACTGATTGATAACCAACACGATTTTGACTTCTCCGAGTTTGAGCAGCAGTTAAAAAACTGCTTCAGCACCGCACCTTAATCGGACAGACAAATTTCATTCCACTTTCACAATAAATAAGCAAAAAATGCTATAGAAATTTTTACTTATTTTCATAGAAATTTTTATTTCTAAATTATTGCGATTTACACAAAGTTATCCACAACCCTACAGTAATTGATTTCAGAGGATTTAATCGAGTTTTCCACAGGAAATGTGAATAAACCCAGCCGGTTTTTTAGCCAATTAAGCTATTGCACCTTTGTAGAAAATCTACTATATTTTGCGGAAGCGTTTACTTTTCATTACTACATATTGTAGAAAGCACCCGAACAAACACTAGCAATTACTTTAATCAGTTAGAGTGGTATTTTCTTTTGTTTGGATAAGTTAATGAAATTGCTAAAAAAACCTTTTTACAGATAAATTCCACTGCACATTTTTTATTCACAGGTTTGAAAATCACTCATGACGACTCAAAATATTCAAGTCACTAAACGAAACGGAACACAAGAGCCCCTCGATTTAGAGAAAATGCACCGCGTAATCAGTTGGGCGGCAGAAGGCTTAGAGAATGTATCGGTTTCTGAAGTTGAACTGCGTTCACACATTCAGTTTTACGACGGCATCACCTCTTCGGATATTCATGAGACCATTATCAAATCTGCAGCGGACCTTATCTCTGAAAATGCACCGGACTATCAGCATTTAGCAGCACGTTTGGCGATTTTTCACCTGCGCAAAAAAGCCTTTGACCGTTTCACACCGCCAACCCTGTTTGAGCACATTAATAAAATGGTACGCAGTGGGCTGTATGACGCTCAAGTTTTGGAAGACTTCACCAAAAAAGACATCGACGAGCTGGACACCTATCTCAAGCATGAACGTGATATGACCTTCAGTTACGCGGCGGTTAAACAGCTGGAAGGTAAGTATCTGGTTCAAAACCGAGTAACCGGTAAGATCTACGAGAGTCCGCAGTTTATCTATATGCTGATTCCAATGTGCCTGTTTGCCCACTACTCGCCAGAGACACGCTTACAGTATATTAAAGATTTTTACGACGCCTCTTCCGAGTTTAAACTGTCGCTGCCAACACCGATTATGTCTGGCGTGCGTACTCCGACGCGTCAATTCAGCTCCTGTGTACTGATTGAGTGCGGTGACTCTTTAGACTCAATCAACGCCACCTCATCGTCGATTGTTAAATACGTTTCGCAACGTGCCGGGATCGGTGTTAATGTCGGGCGCATCCGTGCTTTAGGCAGTGAGATCCGTGGTGGTGAAGCTTACCACACCGGTATGATCCCATTTATCAAGCACTTCCAGACCGCCGTTAAATCTTGTTCACAAGGTGGCGTGCGTGGTGGTGCCGCCACTCTGTTCTACCCAATCTGGCACCTGGAAGTTGAGTCACTGGTGGTGCTGAAGAACAACCGCGGTGTTGAAGAGAACCGTGCCCGTCACTTGGATTATGGCGTGCAGATCAATAAGCTGATGTATCAACGCATGATTGAAGGCGGAACCATTACCCTGTTCAGCCCGTCAGATGTACCCGGCCTGTATGACGCATTCTTTGAAGATCAGGAAGAGTTTGAACGCCTGTATAAAATCTATGAAGCGGACGACAGCATCCGTCAGAAGAAGATTAAGGCGATCGATCTATTTACTCAGGTGGCGCAGGAGCGTGCGCAGACTGGACGCATCTATATTCAGAACGTCGACCACTGCAATACCCACAGCCCGTTTGATCCGTCAAAGGCACCGATTCACCAGTCCAATCTCTGTTTAGAGATTGCTCTGCCAACCAAATCACTGGACTCGGTAGACGATCCTGAAGGTGAGATTGCGCTCTGTACCCTGTCCGCCTTCAACCTGGGTGCACTTGAAAACCTTGAAGAGCTGGAAAAACTGTCTGACTTGATCGTGCGTGCACTGGACAGTCTGCTGGACTATCAGGACTACCCGGTAGAAGCGGCACGTCACTCCAGCATGGGACGCCGCACCCTGGGTGTCGGTGTGACCAATATGGCTTACTATCTGGCCAAGAACCGCACCAAGTACTCGGATGGCTCAGCCAACGGCCTGATGCACCGCACCTTTGAAGCGATCCAGTTCAACCTGCTTAAAGCCTCAAACAACCTGGCTAAAGAGCAAGGCAAGTGTGGCTATTTTGATGACACCACCTATGCTCAAGGTATCCTGCCAATTGATACCTATAAGAGAGAGCTGGATGAGATCTGTGATGAACCACTGCACATGGACTGGGAAGGCCTGCGTGAAGAGATTCAACAGCATGGTCTGCGTAACTCAACCTTAACCGCTTTGATGCCTTGTGAGACCTCCTCGCAGATCACCAACTCCACCAACGGCATTGAGCCGCCACGTGGTTATGTTTCGGTTAAAGCTTCAAAAGACGGCATCTTGAAACAGGTGGTACCGGGCTTTAAAGAGCACCGCAATGACTATGAACTGCTGTGGCACATTCCGGATAATAAGGGTTACCTGCAGCTGGTTGGGATTATGCAGAAGTTTGTCGACCAGGCGATCTCGGCCAATACCAACTACGATCCGGCGCGTTTTGATGAGGACAAGGTTCCGATTAAACTGGTTCTACAAGACCTGCTTTACGCCTACAAAATGGGCTTAAAGACACTGTATTATCACAACACGCGTGATGGTGCGGATGATGCGCACGAGGATGATGGTTGCGCAGGCGGGGCTTGCAAACTTTAAAGCGGCCTTTTTCTTCAATCTCTGCGTTGGTTAAAGGTTCGTTTACAGGCGTAAACTTCACCTTTAACCGCCTTGATCTTGGAGAAAAATTCTCGCTTTAAATAAACAGCAAAACCCAAATAAAAAAGGAGGCAAAAGCCTCCTTTTTTTATTAACCCAATTGAACAGGCCTGATTAAACGAACTCTAAACTCAATCTCCCTGTTGGCTAACGATTCGTTTACAGGCGTAAACTTCACCTTTAACCGCCTTGATCTTGGAGAAAAATTC
>CAZNML010000020.1:9301-25107 GCA_964574275.1 uncultured Thiosulfatimonas sp.
CTTGATCTTGGAGAAAAATTCTCGCTTTAAATAAACAGCAAAACCCAAATAAAAAGGAGGCAAATGCCTCCTTTTTTTATTAACCCAATTGAACAGGCCTGATTAAACGGACTCTAAACTCAATCTCAGGGTTACTTTAAAGCTTGTTTACAGGCGTAAATGTCACTTTTAAGTGCCTTAAGCTTGAACAAAAATTCTCGCTTTAAAGCCGTTGAATAAAAAGAGGTTTTTGCCTCTTTTTTTATATCTAAAACTCAGCAGGCCTGACCAAAATCAAAACAGCGGCAATAAAAAAGGAGGCAAATACCTCCTTTTTTATTAACCCAATTGAACAGGCCTGATTATATTTGCAAGCCATTACTCCGGCTCGGGAAAGGCAGGCCAGTCGTAGTTGGGATCGCCGACCACCATAAAGAAGGGATTTAACAGACTCTCCGTCTGCTCATAACTCAACGGTTGCCTGTTTTTATTCACCAGCAGACCGCCCGCCTCTTCGACCACACACTGTGCTGCCGCCGTATCCCATAGCGAGGTAGGACCAAAGCGCGGGTAGACATCCGCCGAGCCTTCCGCCACCAGGCACGACTTGATTGCTGAGCCCATATGCACCAGCTCAACATGGCCCAGCGCTTCAATAAAGCGCCCCACCTTCTTACCATGTCGGCGACTGACCGCCACCTTGGTCACTGGACGGCGGTGCATCGCCACGGTTTGAATGCGGTGATATGGGTTTAAGCAAGCCTGCCAGTCGGATTCGATGGTGCGCCGCGGCACTTCAAAACGATAAGCACCCTGTCCAGCAAGCGCACAGTATAAAACCCGCGTCAGAGGCACATACACGATACCCAGCAGCACCTTGCCGTTTTCAACCAGAGCGATATTCACACTGAACTCACCGGTGCGTTCAATAAACTCTTTAGTACCATCCAACGGATCCACCAGCCAAAAAGTTGACCAGGGCTGACGGGTTTCAAAAGGCACCTTGCTGACACTCTCCTCGGTAACCAGCGGAATATCCGGCGTTAACTGCGTCAAGGCCTGACAGATCAGAGCATCGGCCTGTTTATCGGCAATCGTTACCGGGGTGCCATCCGACTTCTTTTCAACTTCGGTGGCTTCGGTAGCGTGATAGATCTTTTCGATCAAATCCCCCGCTTCAACCGCTATTTTGCAGACCTGCGGCAGCAACGATTTTAAATCCATTAAATATGCTCCAATTCTTTAAGAATCAACATTAAAGCGGCGTAAGCACGCCCTTCGCTGAAATCTGGGTGTTGTAACAGTGCCGGCCAGTCGTGGATCTTCCACGGTACTATCTCCAACGGCTCCGGTTCATCGCCTTCAGCCTGTTGCGGCTGCAGACCGGTGGCCATAACAATATGAGTGTGATGCGTCATATAACCCGCCGCCAAACTGACCGAGTCCAGCAACTGCACCTCTGTCGGCTTGTAACCGACCTCCTCCTGACTCTCACGGATACTGGCTTCGCGCCAGGTCTCACCCGCATCGATCTTGCCTTTGGGGAAACCCAGCTCATAACGACCCACTCCGCCACCAAATTCTCGGATCAGTAACATGGTTTCATGATCCAGCATTGGTATAATGAGCACAGCCCCATTTGGGTTGCCCAGTAGGCGCTCATAGACAACCTGGGTGCCATTAGAGAACTCAAGAGACTGAGATTGTACGGTAAAAAGCTTTGATTGAGCCACTATCTGCTCAGAAAGAACAGTGGGTGTAGCGTTGCTTTTCGCTGAATCAGACGTTTTTTTATTCATAGAACCATCATACGCCAAGGGAAAACAATTGCCAATGAATGCCAACTTAGACTGGTCACAAATCGATACGATACTGCTTGATATGGATGGTACTCTGCTGGACCTCCATTTTGACTGGCACTTCTGGATGGAGTACCTGCCGCAAGCCTACGCGGACAAGAACGGCTTAACGCTGGAACAGGCCAATGAAATTATCCACACTAAAATCAACAGTCAGCAGGGCACCTTGAACTGGTACTGTCTGGACTACTGGACCGAAGTGCTGGATCTGCCGATTGCCGAATTGAAAAAAGAGATCAAGCATCTGATTCAAATGCATCCGAATGTCATCCGTTTTTTGAGCACCCTGAAGCAGATGGGCAAAACCGTGATTATGGTCACCAATGCACACCGTGACAGTTTAGCTCTCAAATTGGAGATGACCGAGATCGGTCGACACTTTGATATGCTGATCTCCGCCCATGACTTTGGCCTGCCAAAAGAGGACATCCGCATCTGGTCAGAGATTCAAAAGGTCTACCCTTATGATCCGCAACGCACCCTATTGGTTGACGATAATCTGCACGCTCTAAGCACTGCTCAACAGTTCGGTATTCGCCACCTGCTGTGTGCGGTCCACGTCAGCCCGAAAATGGATAGAATTGATCCGCAAGGCTTTGACTATTTTGAACACTTCAGCGAAATCACGCCTAAATAAATTCAACAGGCCTGATCAGAACTGAATGACAAACACCTTTTCAACCGCCTCATTGCCTTTGCGGTTAAAGCTCTGCTCGGCCACCTTATCCAGTGACGCCACGCCTTTGAAAAGCTGGCGTACCTCGGACTCGGGCACTGAAAAAGGCGGGCCAGGCATTTTAGTCTGATCATACTCCATGGTCACCATCAACATCTTGGTGCCCGCTGCTAAAATGGTCTGCAGATGATTGGCATAATCCTGACGCATCTGCGGCGGCAGCGCCACAATCGAGGCACGATCATACACCGCAGCAACCTGCTGGCAGTCGGTTGCACTCAGCTTAAAAAAGTCGCCGCACAGCAGGGTCATTGCGTCTAATTCATAACCACAGAAGTGCTCATGCTCAACCGGCTCTGCCTGAATACTGTTTTCACTCAAGAACTCATCCAGCGCCTGCTGACTGAGTTCTACTCCCAGCACCTCATGCCCCTGTTGATGCAGCCACAACATATCCAAAGACTTACCGCATAAAGGCACTAAAACCGCACCCTTACCCTGCAAGTCAAGGCGCTGCCAATGACCCTGTAAAAACTCATTAATCTCCGACTGGTGAAAACCCACCACACCGCTTGACCACATGTCATGCCAAAAATCTGCTTGCATCCTGTTCCTTTAAACGCTTTTGCTACTCTGTTCTTCAGCCACTCTGAAAGCGGGCAGCTCCACACTGGCGACCGCCGCCGGGCGCTCTATGTAATAACCCTGGAAGTGCGAGGCACCGGTTTTCGCCAGAAAATCGAACATCGGCTTATCCTCAACCCCTTCGATGACAATGCCATAACCCATCTCGGAGAGATCCTCCACCAGAGAGTGAATCACCTTAGCCGAGCGCTGCTGTTCAAACGCCGCGCGAGCCAGACTGATATCAAACTTAATAATGTTCACCGGCAGATACGCCAGATAGGAGATCGAGGAGTAACCACTACCGAAGTCATCCAGCGCGATCTGAAAACCGGCCTGCTTAAACTGCTCAATATAACCTACCACCTCATTTAGCTGAGTAATCAAGGTGGTTTCGGTGATTTCAATCACTATTTTGTAGTCTTTCAGGAAAGGCACAATCGGCTTAAACCAGCTGCACACTTCCGGCTCCACCAGAGACTCTGCCGACAAGTTAATACTGACCCCCGTGCCTTTGGGAATCAAGCCCTCTGACAGCGCTTTTCTGACCTGAAGAATAACCATTTTATCAAACTGCACCTGCAGGTTGGTGCGTTCAATAATCGGCATAAACACATTCGGAAACACCAGTTCGTCATCCACCGTCAATCGGGTCAACACTTCAAAGTAATCGGCCTCACCGGAATTTAAGTTATAGATCGGCTGATAGAACAGCGTGATCCCATCACCCGTCTTAACCGCATCCAGAACCAGGTGCAGATTCTGATGCTTTAACTCCTCCTGAGTTTTGGCATGTTCGGTATCGTCATAGATAACACACTTGTTACGCAGCGCATTTTTAGCCACATACATGGCGGTATCCGCTTGTCTGAACAGGGTCATCACCCCCTCTACCGCACCTTTATCCGCAAAGGCAATACCAATACTGACACTGAGCGACTCTTTGATCTGCAAGGCTTCACTTGGATAACTCTGCACCGATGACACCACTTTCTGCATAGCCGATTCAACCACATCACGCTCTTCGTTCTCAAACAGCACGGCAAACTCATCACCGCCCAGCCTGAACAGGTGCCCTCGACCGTCGAGGCTCTTGGCGATCAAATCACAGATTACCGTCAATACCTGATCTCCGGCATGATGACCATAGGTATCATTGATACCTTTGAAATAGTCGCAGTCGATAATACAGAAACCAACGCTGCGTTTAAGCCCCTTACGACTCTTCTCTTCCAACTGCTCCCAATACAGTTCAAAAGCGTGGCGGTTGCCAACACTGGTCAAAGCATCGGTATGAGCAATTTTTTCCAACTGTTTATTGGCATCGGTCAATGCCAGGGTGCGTTTCTGAACAATCTCTTCAAGCTGCTCATTAAGCGAGGACAGGTTTCGCTGTTTATGCGACAACGCATCCATTAACTGATTAAAACGCACCCCTAAAGCATCGACCTCACTCCACCTGTTAACCGGGGTGTGATCCATAAAACTTAAGCGCTGCTCTTCACCAAAGGAGATCTGTTTGGCGACGGTAGACATCTCAGAGACCGGAATCAACATGCGTCGCATCAACAGTCGATAGAAATAGAGCAGAACCCCAAGCAACAGCACTAGTGGCAGGATACTGTTTAACAGCGCATTGAGCAAAATCGGTCGAACCGCTTCGGTTGACTGGGTCATCGCCACCATACCGACCGGATACATCAGCTGGGTCGAGTAGACTGGAATATAGAATTTGATCGACTCTTTATGCAGTGAGGTCTCAATCAGTTTCCAGATATTGGCAAAAGCGCCATTCTCTTCCAACGGGACCTCAACCTGTTCACTGAATTCAAAGTGCTCCAACTCCGACAAAGCCTCTACATTGGGCTGACTGTAGCCGGAGGTAACGACCTTTTTAAGCATAAACACTTCACCGGCCCTGTCGCCGACATCATAATAGACCGGTACCTTCAGACCAACATACAATACGCCAGCCTCAATACTGTAGACTTTTTTCTGATTCAAACCAAACGCCTTCAGTGTTAAAAACTGAGGTTTATCGGTTAAATTCTGTAAAAAACTCACCAGGCCTGGCCTCTCTCCTTCCACCAGGCCTAAGGTATCAATCAGCGTCCCATTTTCATCCTGCAAAAACACCCCATCCAACTGGTAAAGCTCCTGCAACTCCTCAAGTACTACCTCAATAGCCCGGTAGTTATCCGCTTCAATAAAAGCGGCAATACTCGACTTACGTGGCTTTAAAGTAAAGGAGGCGTACTCCAACTGGTTTTTTGACTCTGTTAACCACTCATTAACATTCTCGCTGAGCACGTCATAACGTTTCTCCTGCCACTGGTCAAACAGCTGCACTGTCGCCGTCAGGTTCATTAAGATATAGAGTAGACTCAGAGCAAGAATAAAAACAAAAACCCGCCTGATTTTATTCGACAGGCGATAGGTTGCTTCAGGTTGGAAGCTTTTGGGTTCTGCTGAATTCGTCAAACTTATTCACCACCCATCGTCACTTCACGCTTTTCAGGGTTCAGCACCCTGACTTGACTCTTATCCACCACCGGCATGCCCGCTTTCTCCCAGCGATTCATACCACCTTTCATCACCCCTTTTACTTTAAACCCCTCCTGCAAAAGGAACTTGGCGGCACTGACCGACTGCTTCATAAACGCATCATTCACAATAATAGGACGATCTGCCGGTAGAATATCTAAAAACTTATCCAGTTCCAGCAGCGGGACATTGACCGACTGATAGATATAGTTTTGAGAACCATCCCACCAAAATGGACGCACATCCAGAATAAACGCGTTTTCATACTCTATCGCCTCTAAAATAGCATCGGTACGCAGTTTCTTGACCTTGGTTTTGGTAAATACCTCACTCACCGCCATTGGGTAGTCATACTTGCGCCACTCAGGAATCCCGCCCTTAAACCAGTAGACATTGGTGTAACCCTTCTTAACGGCTTCCTGAGCAGAAAGATAGCTGTATTTACACTTAACTCCCATGCAGTAGAACACCAGCGGGGTCGCTTTATTCTTAGGCAGTGCATCAGTTTCAGACATATCATTGGTTGGAATATTAATGGAGCCGGGAATGTGCTGCTGATCAAACTCGATGCGACTTAAAGCGTGCACCAAAATCAGATTCAGAGTTGTATCCTGCATCTTCTTCACTTCTGGCGCGGTTACCATGGCAAACTCATCATCAGCCGTAACGCTTTGCGTTTGCATCGGCAGTGAAAAAACCATAACAACCCATATAAATAGAGTGCTTCGATACCTCTTCAATCTCTGCAACACAAATCTCCTCCTGTCTTTGATACATCCGTCATTGGATAGACTTTTTTATAATAGAAAATATCCTAACCATAATGTAGACTTAATGCACCTCTTTTATAGTGAAGCTACGCATGAAAACAGAAAAATTACGAACTATTACTAACCCAGTACTGCTAATCTCCACTCTGAGCTTAGCTACACTCTCTACTCAATCACAAGCCGCTAACTGGATCATGCTACAGGGCAGTGAAGCTCCCAATAAAGAGAAACGCGTTAAAGTATTCGGACTATTGCAAGCCAACTACCAAAAAACCGATAACAGCGCACTTAAAGCCGGGCCGGGAGCAGGCAACTCCGCCACCTTTAACCAGGTCAATCCCGCCAAGAATATCGCCAGTGGCTTTAATATCAAGCGCGCCCGTATCGGTAGCCGTGGTGCCGGCTTTGTGCTGGATAAGCGCTTTAACTACTTTATCGCCGCCGATCTAGGCAGTAACTCGGTCACAACCGGAGAGGATGCCAGTGTATTGGCGGATGCCAGCATTACCTACCACGCTTTTCCAGGCCTGAAAATTCGACTGGGGCAGTTTAAACACCCGACCTCTTACGAATCTCTGAGCGCGCCGATTCAAGAACACTATATTAACTACTCGGCCTTTACCAATATGCTCGGCAAAGAGGCTTACCTGAATCCGAATGACCGTTCAGAGATTCTCTCCACCAGCGCCTTTCGTGATCGCGGCATCCAGTTTTTCGATACCTTTAAACAGAGTGAGCAGTGGGAACACACCTATGCGGTGATGATCGGTAACGGTTCACTGCACAACCCAGAGCAGACCAAAGGCGAAGACCTCTACCTGAAGTGGTCGAGTTATTACCTGTTCCAGCGTGGACGCAAAGCGCATCGCCAGGATATCGAGTTCACCGCCTGGCACCACCAGGGTCAACGTAAAAGTTTTACTGATGACAGCGCCTACGATATTTCAAGATCCGGCCTGGGTCTGCACTACTTCGATGGCCGCTACCGCTTCACTGCAGAGTGGGCACAAGCGCAAGGAAAAATCCCATCAGGCTCAACCGGCGGCATGATTCCCGGCACACAGTATGGTGCCAATCAGACAGCGGTTCTGAATACGCTGGATAATGAAAAGGCGGACGGTTACTACCTGGATTTCGGCTATCGTCTGACACCGAATATCGAGCTTGACCTGCGTTATGATATTTTGAACCAAATGACCGAAAACAAAGCCAATCTGAAAGAGCACAAACGCTGGACAGTTGGCGCACAATATCACTTTAATCCAAAGTCAAAACTGGTGATCAACTACGAAATGAAACAGGCGGATGCCCCGAACAATGCAACTGCAGATACCATTTTAAGCGGCACAGACAACCTGCTGGCACTAGAGTTAACACATGTATTTTAAATAGATGGTGGGCCCTCGCGGACTCGAACCGCGGACCTGCCGATTATGAGTCGGATGCTCTAACCAACTGAGCTAAGGGCCCTGAATGGGATAGTAAATTACCACACCCCGCAAGGAGGTATAAAGATCTGGCAACTTAGGTGCGGCTATTATACTGGCTGCCTGACATTTTGTGAATTGTTTGCCTTTATTATTTATGCTTACAGATCTGCTAAAACAAAAATGGCCGCAAATGCGGCCGTTTTTATTCCATTAGCGTAAAGAGCACTCTTTAGTCTAAGAAGCTCTTCAAACGTTCTGCACGGCTTGGGTGACGCAGCTTACGCAACGCTTTGGCTTCAATCTGACGAATACGCTCACGTGTTACATCAAACTGTTTACCCACCTCTTCCAGAGTATGGTCGGTATTCATGCTCAGACCAAAACGCATACGCAGAACTTTGGCTTCACGCGGAGTCAGAGTGCTTAACATCTCACGCACCGTCTCACTCATACCCTCTTGGTCGGCAGAGTCAGATGGCGACAGGATATTGGAATCTTCAATAAAGTCACCCAGTGAAGAGTCTTCATCATCACCGATTGGGGTTTCCATTGAGATCGGCTCTTTGGCGATTTTCATCACTTTACGAATCTTGTCTTCCGGCATCTCCATCTCTTCAGCCAACTCTTCAGGTGTCGGTTCACGACCCATCTTCTGTAGCAGCTGACGCTGAATGCGGTTTAACTTATTGATGGTCTCAATCATGTGTACCGGAATACGGATAGTACGCGCCTGATCGGCAATAGAGCGTGTAATCGCCTGACGAATCCACCAGGTTGCATAAGTAGAGAACTTGTAACCACGACGGTACTCAAACTTATCAACTGCTTTCATCAGACCGATATTCCCTTCCTGAATCAGATCCAGGAACTGCAGTCCGCGGTTGGTGTACTTCTTGGCAATCGAGATTACCAGACGCAGGTTGGCTTCAATCATCTCACGCTTGGCTTTTCGCGCTGAGGTCTCCGCTCTACTTAAATCTTTATAGGTCGATTTAAAGACCGAGATCGGCATCTTCTCGGCATTGGAGATCATAGTGAGACGTTTCTGCGCACGTTTAACATCACCACGTGCCGCCTCTAACTTTTCAGCCAAATCCGGAAGCTGCTCAATCAAACGATCAATCATCTCATAATCGGTTTCCGAACCAACAAAAGTCTCCAGGAACAGTGGACGCGGTACTTTGATCTCACGCATCAGCTTATCAACAACCGTACGCTCCTGTTCGCGGATCGCCTTGATTTTGGTTTTAATCTGCTTAATCAGGTTATTGGTAAAGGCTGGTGTAATCTTGATCCCTTGCAGGTGCTGCACCACATCTTGACGTTTTTTCAGAGACTTTTCATCTTCAAAACCGTTTTTAGCTTCCGCATCCAGTGCCGCTTTATTCAGCTTGGCCAGTTTCTTCAAGAAAGCATCCAGCTCTTGCTGATCGATACCGTCCTCTTTAGGCTCCTGGTTATCACTGTCTGGAGACAACTCTTCAACCGGTACATCAATCAAGTCAGCCGGACGGACAAAGCCCTGAACCACATCGGCTATTTTACCTTCACCCTGTTCCATTCTTTCGAAGGTTTTCAAAATGGTATCGGCAAAAACCGGGTAGCGGGCAATCGCATCCAGCATGCCACGAATTCCAGCTTCGATACGTTTGGCGATATCGATCTCACCGTGACGGGTTAACAGTTCAACCGACCCCATTTCACGCATATACATACGCACCGGATCGGTAGTACGACCAAATTCAGAGTCAACCTCAGCTAAAGCGGTCATTGCCGCTTCCGCCGCTGCATCATCAAAGCGTTCACCCTCTTTAGTCAGCAACTCGTCTTCGTCAGGAGCCGAATCAAACAGCTGGATTCCAAAATCCGTTAGAATCGTTAATACCTGACCTAATTGATCCTCTTCGATGTCATCTGGCAATACATCGTTTACGTCGGCATAAGTTAGGTAACCTAAATCTTTTGCGCGCTCAATCAAATCAATTAACTGTTGCTTTCTTTCAACTTTTGTCATGCTTGCCTCGGACACTCTTGGGATTCAACTTCTTTGCGCCACCAAAGGTGGGGCACAAAGAAAAAACAGAACCCGTAATTATACTCAAATTTAGTCAATTATTTTTAATATTTTTTCTACAAATGGTTGTTTTAGCGGTGATTTCATCACTTTTGCTAGGCAACCATCACTTTTCACTGGCGAGACTCTGTAATTTGATCATCTCATTCAGATCCCAGCCGGTTCTGCCCAGCTGCTGCTCATTCATCGCCACCGCCAAATTAACAATGGCGACATCAAATTCCGCACGCAAAAAACCATCATCATCCGGCAGTTCAGCCTGCTGAATCAAGACCCACTCTGCCGCAAAACCGTTTGCATTTAACCAGTCCGCCACACTATCGGCATGAAAACCGCTGTGCATAATGGTTAAAATTGTACCGCCTAATACTTGATAGTCACGCTGAGCCATTTTTAAAAGGTCTTGCGCGAAATTATCTGGAAAATATTCCGCCCAACTTGGACGACGTAACAAAATCCGCACCAACTTTAACGGCAGGGTGGCTATTTTACTGACCGGCGCACTCTCACTGCTGGCCTGACGAATATTGGGGCTCTCTTTCTTAAAACTGGCGAAACCGGATTTCACATTCAGTTGCTTCTCCAATCTCCAGGCAGGCAGGCCGACCACTTGTGCCAAACCCTCTACCAACAGATATTGATAGAGACCATGCGCCAGTTGAATATAGGGCTGTGCCATCGACACCATCTGTTGACGTCCCTCAATCGTGCCAACCGCAGAGGAGAGTTTGCCCTGCAGCCCCTGCAATAAAAATTCTGACAGCGACAGCGCATTCTGTACTCGACGCTGGAAGCCCTCTACCCCCTCCTGACGTACCGTAGAGTCGGGGTCTTCGCCCTGATCCAAAAACAGGAATCGCACCGAACGTTCATTTTCCATCAGCGGCAGAGACAGCTCCAGCGCTTTCCAGGCGGCCTTCAAACCGGCCTGATCACCATCGAAACAGAATACAATCTCATTCACCTGTCTAAACAGCATCGTCAGATGGTGCTCTGTGGTCGCCGTCCCCAAAGTAGCGACCGCATTGCGGATACCAAACTGCGCCAGCGCCACCACATCCATATAGCCTTCAACCACCAGAATATGGTCAAACTTTTCACGGGTCTGCCGCATCTCATACAGCCCATACAGGGCGTAACTCTTATGAAAGATCGGCGTCTCCGGCGAGTTCAGGTATTTGGGCTGCTCATCGCCCAATACACGCCCACCAAAAGCCACCACCCGGCCACGGCCATCACGAATCGGAAACATAATGCGGTGACGGAAACGGTCATAGATCTTGCCGCCCTCCTTCTCCACCAGCATACCGACCTCAATCAGTTGCTGCTTGAGTTTGGCATCAGCATGCAGTCCGCTAAGCAAACTGTCCCAGCCGGGTGGCGCCAGACCGATGACAAAGGTTTTGGCAATCTCGGCACTTAATCCACGCCCTTTAAGATAGGCTTTAGCCTCATTTGAACTTGGGTGGTCACGCAGTTGATGGCGATAAAACTTGGCCACCAGGTGCATCACATCATACAGGTCACGCTGTTGCTGCTGTTTGGCTTGCTGCTGCGCCTGCTGTTTGGGAGAGAGCCGCTCTCTCGGCACTTCCATGCCGTACTGTGCGGCGAGAGATTCAACCGCCTCAACAAACGACAGACCGTCGTACTCCATCAGAAACTTAATTGCGTCTCCGCTGGCACCACAACCAAAGCAGTGGTAGAACTGTTTGCTTGGATTAACATTAAAGGAGGGAGTTTTTTCATCGTGAAACGGGCAGCACGCTTTATAGGTGGTACCCGCTTTTTTCAAGGGTACGCGCTGATTGATGACCTGCACCAGATCTACTCGAGCCAGCAGATTCTCGATAAAGGAACGCGGAATTGAACCAGATTGTCCAGACACTAATCACACCTTATCCACAGATAAATTCACAAATCAAAACCCTAAAACGCAAAAAACCCGCCAACTTTTCAGTTGACAGGTTTTTAGCAAGAATGATTTACCGTCTAGCGATAAAAGCAGTTCGGCTTAATTAGCCTAATTTAGCCTTGATCAGCTTACTGACCTCACCCATATCAGCACGACCTTGCATCGCTGGCTTCAAAATGCCCATCACTTTCCCCATGTCTTGCATAGAGCTAGCGCCAGTTTGAGCCATGGCATCTTCAATTAATGCTGAAATCTCTTCTTCTGTTAAAGCCGCAGGCATGAACTCTTGAATAACCGACATCTGATACGCCTCTACATCCGCTAAGTCCTGACGATCTGCGTCTAAGAACTGTTGCTGGGCTTCACGGCGCTGCTTGATACCTTTATCTAGTACCTGCAATACACCTTCATCATCAAGTGTTGTCTGGTTATCAATTTCTATCTGCTTAATAGCCGCCTGCATAGCGCGAACCACAACAAGACGATCTTTGTCTTTTGCTTTCATCGCGGCTTTCATTTCAGCCATTAATTGTGCTTTTAAATCACTAGACATAAATCAATCCAGCTTAGTACATACGTGTTGTACGACGGTTCTCACGAGATAAACGCTTAGCTAGACGCTTAACAGCTGCAGCTTTCATGCGTTTTTTAGCCCAAGTTGGCTTCTCATAATATTCACGCTTACGTGATTCAGTTAACACACCTGCTTTTTCACAAGCACGCTTGAAACGACGTAAAGCTACGTCAAATGGTTCTGTATCTCTAATTTTTACGCTTGGCATTTTTGTACCTATAAATTTAAATTCTGTTCTGACCGAACGACCCTTCGCAAGACAAGGGGGACGGTGGAAAGCAAGAGATTATAATTTTACCCGTTTCGTTTTGCAAACCTTTTTATAAAAAAAAGACAATAATTTTGTTAAAATCCAACCACTTTATTCAGGCCTGTAAATAAATGCAGCGGGCTTTTATCTCCAGCTAGGAAAATGAGAACAGATTTATGGCAGATTCACTATTAGTATTGGGCATTGAGAGCTCGTGTGATGAGACCGGCGTGGCGCTCTATGATACCGACAAAGGCTTGATTGCGCACAACCTCTACACCCAGATTGAACTGCACGCTCAATATGGTGGCGTGGTGCCGGAGCTGGCCTCGCGCGATCACGTTCAAAAGCTGGCACCATTGATTCAGCAGACACTGGATGAAGCGCAGGTTTCAGCCCAGCAGATCAACGGTGTGGCCTACACCTCGGGACCCGGTTTAATGGGCGCTCTACTGGCTGGTGCCTCGGTTGCCCGCAGTCTGGCCTATGCCTGGCAGGTGCCTGCTGTCGGCGTTCACCATATGGAGGGCCATCTGCTTGCGCCAATGCTGGAGGAGACTCAACCCGAATTCCCGTTTATCTGCCTGCTGGTCTCCGGTGGTCACAGCATGATTATCCGTGTCGATGGCATTGGCCAGTATAAGGTACTGGGCGATACGCTGGATGATGCCGCCGGTGAAGCGTTTGATAAAACAGCGAAGATGCTGGACCTGGGTTATCCCGGCGGCCCGAAGGTCTCCAACCTGGCGCTACAAGGTGTGGCTGATCGTTATAAGTTTCCACGCCCAATGGTCGATCGCCCAGGCCTGGACATGAGCTTCAGCGGTCTGAAAACCTATACCTTAAATACCTGGCTGAAAGCACAAAAAGAGCATGATGCGACTGAGCAGACCAAAGCTGACATCTGTCGAGCCTTTGAACTCGCGGTGGCCGATACCCTGAGCATTAAATGCAAACGCGCTTTAGAGCAGGAGGGGCTCAATCGTCTGGTGGTATCGGGCGGTGTCAGTGCCAACCGTGAGATTCGCGCCAAACTGGATGCCTTAATGCACAAACGCCAGGGTGAGGTGTTCTACCCGCGTCTGGAGTTCTGTACCGACAATGGTGCCATGATCGCTTATGCCGGCGCCCAACGCCTGCTGGCCGGACAAGAGAACGATCTGAGCTTCGCCGCTACACCAAGATGGTCACTGGAAGAGCTTGAAGCGGTCTGAAAATCAAAACCGTCTCTAAAAACAAACAGGCCTGTTCAAAACAGATTGAACAGGCCTGTTTAATTAAGCGCCAAACACGGATTTAGCCTTTTTTAATTGCGTCCTCTTCCCCGCTCATCATGCGCTTAATATTATCCTTATGACGCCAGAACAGCATCACTGTCATTACCGCCGTCAACAATACCCAGCTCATTTCGCCGGATAAAAAGTAGATATAGAGCGGAGCCAAAGCGGTAGCCACCAGCGCCGAAGCCGATGAGATCTTTAACACCTTGGCAACAAACAGCCAGGTTGCGCCCACCGCTAGACCAATCGGCAGCGACAGACCAAACATCACCCCTAGCATAGTGGCCACCCCTTTACCGCCATGAAACCCGAAAAACACCGGGTAGAGGTGACCGATAAAGGCGGCAAAACCAACCAGAATAATCGCCTCTGCCGACAGACCTAAAGCGTGCGCCAGCACCACCGGCAGTACCCCTTTAAGCATATCGCCGACCAAAGTGATCGCCGCTGGTTTATTGCCGTACAGACGCTTAACATTGGTGGCACCCGGATTACCTGATCCACCCTGCCGCGGGTCATCAAAGCCCATGACCTTACAAACAATAATTGCCGATGACAGTGAACCTAACAGATAGGCGCCACCAATTAGCAGAATTTCAATCAACTCCATTGCGCTCTCACTTTATTACCAACTTTGATAAACTGGCCAGAATCCTATCAACGTGTAATGGCGCCAACAAACAGGCCTCAGACACGGATAAGATCAATTAAACTTAAATTTGATTGCACGATTTTACTCGAAGTAGATAATAGCTGCCGAGATTAATTTTATTTGGGCGACAACATTAGTTGACTTAATAGACTGGAAAACGAATGGATAAGATTTTTATTGAGGGCCTAAAAACCCAAGCCATTATTGGCATTTACGACTGGGAACGAGAGAACCGACAGCCACTTATTTTTGATCTGGAACTGTTGTTACCGATCAATAAAGCCGCGCAATCGGATCAGATTGACGACACCGTTGACTATAAACAGGTGTGTGATGAGATTATTGAACTGGTCGAGCAGAGCCGCTTTGAACTGCTGGAAAGTCTGGTAGAGAGTATCTGCAACCATATCTTTGGCCACCATAGCGCCGTGCAGCAGATTGAACTTAAAGTCAGCAAACCGCAAGCGGTGGCTGAGACCGACACTGTCGGCCTGAAAATTCTACGCCAGCGCTAACTTAGCTTCTGCTGCTAAGCGTCCTCATCCCGATACTTTTTCTGCTCCTGTGCCGCTTGCTTAATCAACGGCACAATCTGCTCCATATAGATACAAGCGTGTTGATAGGTGATCTCACCCAGCGCCGCTTCGTCCTCTTCAAACTGACGACGGTTCTGCTTGGATAGATTATTCAACACCTTCTCACGCAGCTTATTGCCTTCTGACAGGCGCACCATGGTGATCAGCTGCTCGGCCCCAACCTGAGGCGCAAACTTCTGAATAATTCGGCTATCGACATCCGCCATTTTGGTCGCCAGCACTCGATAGGCCTGTACCTTTTTCTCCAGCAGCTGAGCCTCTTGTTCATTTGAGTTATTCAGGCGTTTATCAATCACCGCCTGCAGAGCAGACAACACCTGACTGCTCAGTTCCAAAGTGACCGGCCCGATCTCTAATTCGTATTCACCCTGTTGATTACGTTTTGCAGCTACTTCCATCTCAGCACCCTACATATATTGCACATCATCTTTAATAAACTCAACTTCACCGTCCGCTTCCATCGCAAACAGGGTCTCGGCAATATTCTCTACCGACTGTTTGATCTGCTGTTCGCTTGGCGCTTCCGTCTGCTGCAGATCGGCCTGCAACTGCTTCGATAGAATACCGCCAATATTATGCAGTA
>CAZNML010000021.1:0-11181 GCA_964574275.1 uncultured Thiosulfatimonas sp.
CTCGACAGTGGATATTGTAAACAAAAGTGCGCTATTTAAATAAAGATTTTAGGTAATTTGGCGTATTTTTTAGGCAGGCGACCAGATTTGAATCTGGCCGGATACAGACTTATTTAAACGGTTCGATAATGCTCATATCTGCAAAAGCCTGCATGACTGCAGGCTTTTCTGTTTCTAGGAACAGCAGTTTCAGGTTGGGGCCGGCATCCATAGTGAAATAGACCTCAACACCCTGTTGACGCAGCTGCCAGATTTTATGCATCGCCGCTACCGATTCCGGCTGCCAGTAGAGAATCGGCGGCCAGGTTGCCATCATGGTGGCGTGCATGCTCATGGCATTGTTTTCGGCGGTCTCTCCTAACAGCGTGAAGTCTTTAGTCTGAATCGCACTCTGTATGGTTTCAATGTCTTTTTTCGCCTTTTCCGGCCAGGCCTGATAGAGTTCACAGCTGTTGACGGTCTGCTGCATACCGGTGGTGGAGCTGACCGGCTTTTCACTGATATCGACCTTCAATAATCCAATGCATAACTGCGGCCACTGAGTGTCAATCGCTTCGGCGTAGCTGTCCATGCCATCATCCTGCGTGCCGACATGCCAGACCGCAAAGCCGGGAAACAGTGAGCGACTGGCACTGCCGCTGCCCAGACGGGCCAGCAGCGACAGTTTTTCACTGCTTAACTGCCATTGAAACAGGTCATTCAGTGCCAGTACCAAAGCGGCATAACCGGAGGCGGAGGAGGCCAGACCGGCCGCAGTCGGCACTGTGTTCAGAGTATCCACCTGAAAGACGCTGTGCTCATCTGGGCGAAACAGATCCAGAAAGGCCGACAGACGTTTGGCAAAGGGGACATGCGGTTCCAGCAGTTGGTCATTCAGTACAATCTGATCAGCTTCACCGGCACTTAAAGAGATCTCGGTTTGGGTGCCTAACCCCGGCAGGCTGATGGAGACACTGCCGTTAACCGGCAGGTTCAGGCTGGTTTCACGTTTGCCCCAGTATTTGCTTAACGCAATATTCACCGGCGCTTCGCCGTAGCCTGAAGCTTTCGCTTGATCAAAAGCGGAGTGAGCGGTTTGATGACCAATGATCTGGTGAACAAATTCCTGAGGGCTGAGGCTGGCCTGGGTTGCAAAAGATTTCATATAAGTGTTCCAGTTGTCATCAATTAAATAAGGGTTTCAGTATGGGCACCCTGCGGCGTCATCTTGACCGCCAGTTGGGTAAACTGTTTGAGCTCTTTTTGAGCTGTGCTGCTACAGTGGGACAGGTCTCCAAAACCTAATACGCAGTCGCCCAGGCCGGAACCGGAGATCTTACTGGCGTGAATACTCTGGCAGCTGCGCAGCTGCTCAATAATGCTTTGCAAGGTGTCGTCATTGACGCCGAGCGATTCCATCAGATCCTGATAGACCTCACTCAAAGCGTAGAAGTGCTCCAGTTTCTGCTCCAGCAGCGCCTGATAGGCCTGTTGTGTGGTCTCGCCCATTAAGGCATACAGTTGCTGTAGCGCCTCCGGCTTGGAGTACCAGTTATCGGCGACCATCTGCAGTACCTCTGCGGTTGGGGTTTTATAGCCGCAGTAGATCAGCGTCAGCACTAAGTCTTGCGCAAGCGTGTCGCTGAGTTTTTCAATTTGAACAGGCCTGTTCTCTGTTTTGGGAGTGAACAGCACAATGCCACCACTCAAACTGGCGGCCAGATCGGTACCGGAGCCGCGTCCCTGAATAGTGAGGATAATTTGATGCCCTAAAGTAAACAGCTCGACTCGGTTCAGTTGCTGCTGGGTAATGGTATTGAGTCCATCCAGCATGGCGGCCAAGACGGCGGCGGAACTGCCCAGACCGATGGTGCTGGAGAATTCGCTGCTGATTTTCAGTGTTAGCCCATGGGTTAGACAGGGCGCAAACGCTTGCAGGGCGTGTATCACAAAACGCAGTTTAGGGTGGTCCAGTTGGGTGTTCTGTTGAGGCTGTTCGGCAAAGGCTTTGAGTTCCGTCAGGCTGAACTGAAAATTGGCTAATGCCGACTCTATGCAGATCGTCTCATCTTCGGTTTTTGACCATTCGATCTCGATAAACTGATCGACGGCGCAGGCCAGAGCCGGATGGCCATACACAACGCTGTGTTCACCAAGTAACATAATATTGGCGGGGGCCGAACTAAGCCAGTTCACACTGTACTCCTGAGGTTTGTAATTTGAGTGGCCACATGCGGTAGCCGTAGCTTTGGCACAGCTGCTGCGGTGACTCTGCAGACAGACACAGCAGCATACCGGCGCTGTCTCCCGTTACGCTGCCCGCGCCGCAGACTTTGCAGGCTGCATCCAGTTGTTGCTCGAGCTGCTCGATAAAGTTCTGTACCCGTTGTGGGACGACACCGATCTGGCTTAACAGCCGATGGTTGTCGCGAACTGCCTGTTTCAAAGCAGGCTGATTCTGTTGTGACCAGGCCTGTTCAATTTCAGTGGCGGTTTTTTTGAACTCAGCCCATAAAGCGTCGTTATATTGGTAGTGCTGTTTGACCGCCTGCACACACTCGCCGGTGTGGCTCTGCGGTGCACCGCTATCAATCAGCCAGCCTGTAATCGGCTGGGTTGGCAGAGGCTGAATGGGCTGATCGAGCTGATATTTGAGCAGGCCGCCGTAGATCAGTGTTGCCGGGTCTAAGCCGCTGGAACGTCCATGCTGGTAGGATTCGACCTGTTTGGCGAGCTGTAACAGTTTCTCTTTATCGACACTCTGTTGATGCTGTTTGAACAGGCCTGATAACAGGCTGACAATGACCGCCGCCGAACTGCCCAAACCACGGCCAATTGGAACCTCGGATTGTAGCTGAATCTGCCAAATGGCGGTTTGAATTGGCTGCTGTTGATGGAAAACCCACAAGGTCATCAGAACCAGGTCAAACGGGGAGCTTAAAACTTGCTCAATGCCCAGTTCACTGTTTTGAAATTGGGTAAAACGCTGCTCGATCTGCTGCGCCTGCTGCTGCCACTGCGAGAAGCTGAAAGTGCGCTGCAGATCAAAGTCATCAAGTTGAATGTGGATTGAAGCGCGTTCTGCAGGATTTTGGCTAATGAAACACTGGGTCTGCAGGTCAATCGCCATACTCAGCGCCGGGCTGTGATAGAGCACGGCGTGTTCGCCGCTTAGAATGAGTTTACAGGGGGCGTAACAGCGGGTGGTGTGGCTTTGCTCTGAAGCACTCATCGGTTGAACCTCAACCCTCTGCCAGCGGGCTAAACCGCCTGGTAGTAGCGTTTGTGATCTTGAATGCCAGCTAAACGGTAAGGGCCACGATTGGTTCTGTCAAACTCGATATTCGCCACCTCATCATCCACCTGGTGATAGAACGCCAGATATTGGGCATAAGTCAGCGGCTGACGCTGCTCGATCTGCTTGCTGTGGCTGGCGCTCATTAATACCTTTTCATAGCCTTTCTGCATGACACCGGTAAAGAACTCCGCCACACAGCCGGAACCGTAACTGAAGAAGCTGACACGACGTCCGGTCAGATCCTCTTTAAGGTTATCCAGCAGAGAGCAGAAACCCACAAACAGCGAGGCGCTGTAGCTGTTGCCGACAATGCGGTTATAGATCTGTCCCGGTTGAGTCTGCGCGCTGAACTGTTCCGGCGTAAGTTTGACCTTGGCGACACGCGACAGTTTTTGATGCGCTTTCTCGGCCATTTTGGTAAACGGGATGTGATAGCAGAAAAGATCAATGTCGGAGAAGTTACGGCCAGTCTGTTCGGTAAAGTGTCCCCACGCCTGTTTCAGGCTGTTAAGGTAAACCTTGGTGGAGTATTTGCCGTCAACCAAAGCGGTTTTGCGGTTATTAGGGCGCCAGAAATCCATCACGTCTTCGGTGTGGTAACCTGAACCTGCTTCAATAGTCAGGATACGCGGCGATTCGGTGATCAGCATGGCCACTGCACCGCAGCCCTGAGTCGCTTCGCCGGAGGTATCGACATCGTATTTGGCGATATCGGCTGCAACCACCAGCACCTTCTCTTTCGGATTCATATTGACCAGTGCCGTTGCCATCTGCAGGGCGGCGGCGCCAGAGTAGCAGGCGTGCTTGAACTCAACCACACGGCAGCGTGGCGACATCTCCAGCAGGCCGTGTAGGAACACACCGGCCGATTTGGACTGATCGACACCCGATTCGGTCGCAAACAGGATGGCGGTAATCTCAGATTTATCAATCTGCTCTAGAATAGGGGCGGCGGCTTTGGCGGCCAGTGTCACCACGTCTTCATCCGGTGGTGCAATTGACATCTTCTCTTGACCAATGCCAATGTAGAATTTATCAACGTCAATGTTCTTCTCTTCAGCAAAGGTGTCTAACCCTAGATAGTAGTCTGAAGTTGAAAAGTGAATTAAATCTATTCCTACATTCATATTTAAAGCAGAATCTTTCTTTCGGTAATTTAGTTAAATCAACCTTAAAACGCGCTATGGCTTCAATAGCAAGCTGTCGTTCAGGTGTAAGGCATCCACATTGGCTGCACCCAACAGGAATTGCGCAGCGGCGAACTCCTGTTTGAATTGTTCTATGGTTTGTACAACGTCTTCGGTTGATTCCAGCGCTGCAGACAGCAGTGGAGCGGCGATTCCGCACAAACGACCGCCCATTATAACAGATTTTGCCATGTCGATACCGTTTCGTATGCCGCCGCTTGCGATAAAGTGCGCACGCGATTGGTAAGGTTTGGCCAACTGCAGAGATTGCAGTGTGGTCAGACCCCAGTCTTGAAATAGAATGCCCATATCGTTTTGCGCACGGTGTGCTTCAATACGGCTCCACGAGGTGCCGCCACGACCGGCAATGTCAAAGTGGCTGATACCCGCTTCCAGTCCGAGTTCGATGTCGGCCGGCGACAGCCCGGAACCGACCTCTTTTAGAATAATCGGCACTTCCAGCTTACTGCTTAACTGGTGAATTTTGTCGGCCAGTGCTGCAAAGTTGGTGTCGCCTTCCGGCTGAATCAGCTCCTGCAGGGGATTCAGGTGCAGATAGAGTGCGTTGGCCTCTAAAGTATCGATCGCTTTTTGTGCCTCATCAAGGCCGAATCCGTAATTGAGTTGCACTGCGCCGATATTGGCAATCAGCGGCACATTCGGTGCGTATTGGCGCAGGTTAAAGCTGTGTTGCGCCGCCTGATCCAGAATCATAGTGCGCTGAGAACCGACGGCCATCGGTACTTGGCAGGCCTCGGCCGCTTCCGCTAAATGGCGATTGATCTGCAGTAAGTTGGCCGCTGCGCCACCGGTCATGGAGGCGATCAGAAACGGAAAGCTGATGCTGTGATTCAGAAACTGCGTGCTACTATCAATCTCGGCAAAATTCAGCTCAGGCAGTGCGCGGTGTATCAGTTGAATAGAGTCGAACTCACTCTGATTGCGCTCTACCAAAGGGTCGTTTAGCACCGCATCAATATGGTCCTGTTTACGCTGGGTGATTGTCGACATAAAAGCTACCGTTCAACTGTCAGCGGGCTTACGCCTTGGCTGCACGTTCCAATTTAATGTGTGCCTGCATCAGCTCACCTGGGTTGGTCTGTGCCGCCATCAGTGACAGTTCACCGCAGAAAGCGGTGGCGCCGGCAATGCAGGCTAGACGGCGTGAGTTCACACCGGGTTCCACATCCGGGTTGGCGCAACCGAGCTGCTCCAGGTTGTCCAGTACGAAGTCCAGACCTTTACCGTTACCGACACTGCCGACAATCAGGTTGGGCAGGGTGGTGGAGAAGTAGAGATCACCGTCTTTAGTGACTTCAACGTGGTTGATTGCCTGTGAGCCTTCGACAATATTGGCGGCATCCTGTCCGGTCGCCAGATAGAAACCTAACAGCATATTCGCCACATGCGCATTGGCGGTGCGTAAACCGCCGGAGACAATGCTGCCGATTAAGTTCTTTTTAATATGCAGATCGGTAATCGCTTCCGGGGTAGTTTTTAGAAAACGCTGACACAGCTTGCGCGGAATGGTGGCTTCACACACCACGTATTTTCCGCGGCCTAAAATCCCGTTCACCGCCGAGACCTTTTTATCGGTGCAGTAGTTGGCGGAGATGGAGACATAACTCAGGTCATGGTACTCATTCAACAGCCATGGAATGATTTTGTCGGCGGCATTGGTTGCCATATTATGGCCGGAGGCATCACCGGTGGTGAACTCCAAACGCAGGTAAATCAGGTTACCCACAACCTGATGATGAGTATCAATCAGTTTGGCAAAACGGCTGGTTTGCGCCACTACCTGCTGAATGTCATCGTGTCGACTTTGAATCTGCTGCAGTCGCTGGGCAGCGATGCCCGCGTTCGGCGCTTCCAAGAGAATTGAGCGTGTCATGCGCTCATCGACTACGGTGACGCGAATCCCGCCCGAGTGTGCGGCGACACGGGCACCGCGCGCGACCGACGGCCACAGTGGCGTTTCATAGGTTGCCATCGGTACCATTAAGTCATCGGTCTCGACGTCACCAATCAGTTTGAAAGGACCCACCGATTCCATTGGAATCGAGGCATAGGCTGCGTGTTGTTGTTGGTTTGAATCTGTCATGCCCGATATTATAAAGGAGAGCAACCTATCCTGTTATAAAAAAGCATAAAAGTGATGGCCAGGGGTTGAAACCTTGATAAAGGTCGCTATTAAAATGGGTATCTGTAAAAGATAATTGACAATATTTAATCAAAGGTAACAAACATGACTTTAGCAACAGCGCGTCACATCCTGGTAGACACAGAAGAAAAATGTAATGAATTAAAAGAGCAGATCGCCAATGGTGCGGACTTTGCAGAAGTTGCTAAAGCCAACTCAAACTGCCCGTCTGGTGCAAACGGTGGTGACTTGGGTCAGTTCGGTCCAGGGATGATGGTACCGGAATTTGATAAGGTGGTTTTCAGTGCGGAAGTGGGCTCTGTTGAAGGTCCGGTTAAAACTCAGTTTGGTTATCACCTGCTGGAAGTGACCAGTCGTAGCTAATTGGCTAATTGCAAATAGCGGCGTGAGTGATCACGTCAGGCAGAAAACAAAAAGCCCCGATAGTTTGATCACTAGCGGGGCTTTTTTATGTATGCACAGTGAGGTTTAATCGAGTAGATTAACTTCAATATTGTAGAAGGTAGTGGTTCCACTGACTTCACTGCCCACAATTAACATCGGTTTACCTGATGGGCTGTGATCCGCTGAAACAAATTTAAAGCCTTCTGGCCCTAAATCACCTGCAGCATCCATATCCACCTCAGGGTCTTTTGTCATGTCACGATTGTTGATGTACTCAACAAAATCAGGGCTGTTTGGGTTTGAAACATCATATACCATGATGCCACCCATACGCTCCAGACCGATGAAAGCATAAGTATGGCCATTGATGGTGCCGACCGTTAGAGCTTCCGGTTCCGGTCCCTTGTTATCGGAACGGTCTTCCGCTTTCTGTTCATCATTAGATTGATTGAAGTTGGCCCCATAACGCTGCGCAGTGATACGCTCAAAATCACTGCCTGAATCATAAACTAAAGTGTTTGTTTCAGTGTCCCAAATAGAGAATGAACGACCACCAAAGGTGAGCATTTTATCAATGGCATTATCACCGTCCACATCACCAAATTGCTTAGTCATGCTGTGAGAGAACTTAACACGTTTAACCGCAGAGTCTAAGCTGCCGCCATCAAAGTTTGAAAAGTCTAGCTTTGTTGCTGGATCAGCAGGCTCATACACATCGCTATCAAGTGCATCTTTCATGGTGATACTGTCCCCACAAACAGCATCTTCAATGTTCCAGTAAAAGTTATTCGCTTCACAATTAACTTGGCTTAGGCCCTCAATCCAGTCATCTCGGTCATCACCTTCGTTGGCGGTAAGCAGGTAAGTTTTGCCGTTATAGCTCATGCTAGCGATCGAGTCTGGCATATACATACCAAAAGCCGGTTCTGTTCTAATGGCGACTTGATCGTCCTTGTTGTTACCATCCAGTTCGTTGCCTGGAATTGAGTGGTCCTTAAAGCCGAGTGCGGTGATGCTGGAAACGGTTTTGGTTGCTAGATCAATTTCAGCAATGGCATTGTTTTCCTGTAGGCCGATAAAGGCTTTGCTGCTTTCTGCATCGACAGTGATGTATTCAGGTTCAAGGTCTTGCGCAACGGAAGCTTGGTAACCGTTTAATAAGATCCTCTCAGGAAGTTCCGCATTTCTGGCTTCACCGGCGTTAAAGTCGGTGAAATCAATATCGGTTGATTGCGTACTTAAAGCACTGCCATCCCAGGTAATATCGATGATGGACACGATCCCTTCAGGGTCAACGGCATAGGTTTCAGCCGTGGGCTCACCTTCACAAGCAACGACTACTTGTGAACCATCAGGGGTAAAGGTCAGCATATCTGGAAGAGAACCGACTTCAACGGCACTTAAGAACGTTAAATCGGAGGTTTTATAAAATAGAACCCAGCCTGAGTCGGTTTTTGGGTTGGCTTCAACCGCGACGGCCATCAGTCCGTTATAGGTTGTTACCGAGTTGGCCGCTCCCACTTCGGTAGTCGCAGAAACGGTCTCATTGTTAACTAGATCACTGGCTAAATCTATTGACAGATTCAGAGCCGGGGCTGTAATGTCGGAACTGGTTAATACATCAATTTGACCTGAGTCTGCATTAACAACAAATGTCTGCTCTGTTGTTTCGTCAAAGGCGACGATCTCAGCGGCGCTTCCATCAAATGTTCCTGATAAATAACGCCCCTGTTGATCTAAGCTGATAAGTTGTGTTGCTGTGTTTACGCCATCTTCGCCAGCGCAACCGACTAAAAGTACAGGGCTGGAAAGAGCCACAGTTAACGCGAGAGAGAGTTTTTTAAGTTTCATGCCAAAAGCCTTATGAGGTAGGTTGATAAAACAGTTACTCTAATGGCTTTTTATGACAGGTCTGTGATGTAAGTTTTACGTTTTTTTTAATTGAAAATAATGTGATAGGTCTCGAGGTTCAGCTCTCGATATAAAGAATTGAATTTGTTTAAATCATACCTTTCTTTTGCGCGCCTAAGCCGATCAGGTAGAAACCGCCAATCACTGCGACCGGTAACCAGACGTCACTGATGTCGTGCAGCAGATTGACAAACAGCGGCGTGACAAAAGAGGTGATAAAGGCGAAACCAAAGGCGCAGAACAACACAAACAGCGTGATTTTCAGGAAAAACTGCAAAGTACCAATCTGCTTTTTAAAGGCGCCGACAATATTGTCGCCATAGATCACTAACAGAGTGGCGGCCATAGAGAGTCCGATCTCACTCAGATAAGGTTTCATCCAGCTGGCTAGGGTGCTTAAAAAGTCGGTTACAAAAGTCAGATCCATTTTATCCTCTGGCACTCTTTATGAGTTTATTGTTATGGTTTTTTTGATATTGAAACATATTTCAGAGCGATTCGAAACGCTTCTTCAGCCATAAAAAAAGGGTTAAATATTAACCCTTTAAATTTTTGTTACTGTGGTTAGTCGAAGATGCCGTTATCCGTGGCTTCACCTTTTGGGGTAAAGGTGAAGGTCTGTCCGGCAATTGAGGCTTCATACATCAAACCGCCTTTGATAATAATAAAGGTGGCCATACCTTTGTAGTAGGCTCCGGCGGTTTTATTCTCATCTTTATTCAGACCGGCAGAAGCGCCTACCCCTTTAGTCGAGGCTTCGGCGGTGGCGCCAGCAGTGATGACCGCAGCGGAAGCCTGGGCTGAGAACTCAAAGTTACCGCTGGTGAAGTCGTCATAGGCGCGTTTGTCCTGAAAGAAGATGATTTGGCTGTACGCCTGTCCACCTAACTGAAAGCCGTAGCTGAGCTGCCAAAGCTCGGCATCGCCCATGTGCTTCAGGCCTTGATAGACACGGCCTTGACCGAAAGCACCACCAATACCAATCCCCGCTTTACCGACCGTTGGGAAGACTGCAAAGCCATAAGCATCGGCAAAAAAATCTTTAGACTCATTCGCATTGTGGAAGCGTTCAACTGTTTCGTTGTAGCTGTCCGCCGCCGCTTGATTGCTAAACAGCCCGAAGGTGAGCAGTGTGATTAAAAACAGTTGCAGTGTTTTTGTCATGATGGATTCCTTATTGAATAACTGTCAGGCCTGCTTAAAAGTCTGTATGACTGCTGCACGGCTTGATTAACTTGTCTTTATTATAAAGATTTTTGTGCATGACTAAAGCTTGATTAGAACTTTAAACAGCCGTGTATTTTAATTGGCTGAGCACCTTACCCCTGAGAGGGAAATTTTACCCATTGAGTATTTTTAAGTATAGTTAAGTCTTAAGGGTCAGATTTGTCAATTAGGCTGGTCGGCTTAGTTGATGATTATTATCCAATTTTAACGGCATCGTGTATGACTGGAGGGCGTGCTTAATGGGGATGGTATTAACAATTTTTTTACTTGTGATTGTTGCGCTGCTTGCCTATTTTATCTATATCTTTAATACCCTAGTGGTGTTAAGCAACCGTTTTAAGAATGCGTTTTCTCAGATCGAGGTGCAGCTAAAACGGCGTTATGACCTGATTCCTAATCTGATCAGTGTGGCTAAAAAGGCGATGAGACACGAGCAGGAGACGCTGGAGGCGGTGGTGAAGGCGCGTAATGAGTCCCTGGCCCTATTGGAGACCGCTGCCAAACACCCCGATAGTCAGAAAGCGATTCGCCAGTTGGCGCAAAGTGAAGATGTGTTAATGGGGGCTCTGTCAAAACTGAATGTGGTGATGGAGGCCTACCCCGATTTGAAAACCAGTGAAAATATGATGCAACTCAGCGAAGAGTTGAGCAGCACTGAGAATAAAGTGGCGTTTGCGCGCCAGGCCTTTAATGACCAGGTGATGGCCTACAACATTTTTAGACAGAGCTTTCCAAATATCTGGGTGGCCGCCTCTTTTGGTCACCCGTTTGATGCGGAGCTATTGGAATTTGCCGATTCAGAACAGATTCAGCAGCCACCTAAAGTTGACTTCTCTTAATTGAAATGTGAGTTGCCCCTTGGTTGGGGCAACGACGGCTATGAACTTCTACCTCTCTCAAGACCGCGCCCGCTCGGCAACCCGTTGGTTGGTAGTGATCTACCTGCTGGCGCTGATACTGCTGGTATCCGTCAGTAGCTGGGTGTTACTGATTCTGTTGCGTCTATTCGGGCAGTTTACTCTATCGAGTTC
>CAZNML010000021.1:11281-24984 GCA_964574275.1 uncultured Thiosulfatimonas sp.
AACAGTCGCCTGATTATGCTGATCACCGGAATTGAGTTTGTCGGCCTGTTAGGGCGTCTGCTTTCGCCCTCAAGGCGCTCTGGTTTTCGTTCAAGCTCTCGAAGTCGACACTCTCCAGCCTTGGTTGTTATCGGTCTGATCTTGCGTTTGCTTGGCTGGTTTGGGGTGCTGTTCGGACGACTTATTCAGGCGTCAATCAGTCGACAGCGTGAATTTCTGGCAGATGCTTCCGCAGTGCAGTTTACGCGGGATTCGCAAGCCGTTGCCGATGCGTTAAAGGTCATTGGTGGTGATTACTCTGGCACTAAGATCAAAAACAGCGAAGCCGGTACTTTTAGTCATCTGTTTTTTAGCCAGATTTTTCGCAGTCACTTTAATTTTCTGTTTGCCACCCATCCACCGCTTGAGCAACGCATTCGGGCTCTGCAACCCAATTGGGATGGCGACTACTTAGCCCCCTTGGCTCCGCCAAAGGCATCAGTGGAAACCGCGCCACAGGAGCAGGAGGCTGCCGAACAAAGAGCGCAGCAGCTGGTAGAGACCTTGACCGGGGTAGCGGTACTGTCGGCAGGACAGTCACTGCAATATCAAACTCCGTCAGAGAGTGGGCGGTTTGCGGCATTGATCAAAAGGGCTCAGGAGCCGACAGAAGCGCTGACGCTGGTGGTCGCGGTGATGCTGCTTGACAGTAAAGACTTTGAGATCGCTCAGCTTGACACTCCCTTGTCTGAAGCGGGTTTTGAAAGGCTGAGAACCAGTATACAGAGCTGGTTATTTGAACTTAAGGATCTGCCTCTGCAGGATCGACTACCGCTGATTGAGCGCGCTATGCCGGCTCTGAAGGAGCTATCTTTTGCTCAGTATCAGCGTTTTAAAATGCTGTTGAATGCCGTCATTGATTTGGATCAGCAGGCGTCGGTGTATGAGCAGACGGTCTATCGTCTGGTGACGCGCTTTTTGGATGTGCATTTCGGGCTGGTGAAACCCTATAAAACGCGTTTTAAAAAGATTGAAGCGCTGCAGAGTGAAGTGCAGCTATTAATGTCGATGCTGGCGGACTACGGTCACACTCAGCAGTCGAAAGCGGTGATTGACCAGGCCTATTACGCTGGCTTAAAAGCGTGTGGCCTGCCACAGGCACCGCGACCCAGTTTGCACAATCATACGCTTTACGACTTCAATCGTTTGGCCGATCAACTGGCACACAGCAGTTTACAACTTAAAAACCAGATTATGCAGGGACTGCTGGCTTGTGTTCTTTATGACGGTCAGGTGGCAGAGGTGGAACGTGAGCTGATTTTGGCGCTGGCGGCAACCATGGACGCGCCGATTCCGCGAATTAAACTGCAAGACGCTTAAAGCCATCTAGACATCTAGAGCCGCCTATGGCCGCCGCGGCTAAAAGCCAGCTTAGCTCTCAGGTTGATAAGACTCATCATTAACTGTGCTCAATCGCCATTTATTTCTGCTATTCTGCTATTATCAAAAAATGATTGTTTGCCAAAGGATATAAAATGTCTAACTCTCCTATCAGGCTCTTGTGGGGGGTCGTGTTTCTATTGGCGACCTTGCCCGGTTTTGCCAAGCAGGCGGCGGTCGCCATGCCGGATCAATACAGTGCGCAAGTGGCGCAGCAGGTTCTGTTGGGCGGCGGTAATGCGGTAGATGCAGCGGTGGCCGCTGGGTTTGTATTGGCGGTGACCTATCCTGAGGCCGGCAATTTGGGCGGCGGTGGTTTTATGACTTTGTATACACCGACCTTGCAGACGGATAAACAAGATCAGCTCGCGGTGCAGTTTCTGGACTATCGTGAGACCGCTCCGCAAGCGGCTTATCGTGATCTGTATCTGGATAAAAACCGCAATGTGATTCCCTATCGCTCTTTAGTCGGTTATCAGGCCTCGGGCGTGCCGGGAACGGTAATGGGCTTATGGCAGGCGCATCAGCGTTTCGGCTCCAAGCCGTGGCCGCAGCTGTTGCAGCCGGCGATTGACTATGCCGAGAACGGTTTTGTGGTTTCAGCACAATTGGCAGGAACTGCGAAATGGTTTCAGAACTGGATTGCAGATAAATCCGCTGTGCCATTGAACTTTAGCCGCTATTTCGGGCAACTTAAACCGGATCAACTTTTTAAACAGCCTGAACTGGCCAGCACTTTGAAACGCATTGCCGTGCAGGGAGTCAAAGATTTCTATCACGGCAAGACCGCTCAGCTGCTGGTGAATGAGATGCAGTCGAATCAGGGGTTAATTACTTTGCAGGACCTGCAGTCCTATCGAGCCAAGTGGCGTGAGCCGGTAGTGGGTCAGTGGCAGGGGCGCACTGTGGTGTCGGCCCCGCCACCGAGTTCTGGCGGGGTGGCGATTGTGCAGCTGCTGAAGATGAAGCAGCTGCTGCAACCACAGCTAGAGCAAGCGTTACTGCAGGCCAATAAAGAGGGGCTTTCCGAGCAGGTGGTTAAAACGCACTTTTATGCGGAGTTGGAGAAGCGGGTCTATGCTGACCGTGCTTACTTTTTAGGCGACCCGGATTTTATTGATGTACCGGTGGCAACGCTGATTTCAGACAGCTATCTGCAACAGCGCAGCCAATCGGTGTTAATGGATGAGATCTCGGAGTCGGAAAAAATCCGCCACGGTAAGATTGAGACGCCGGAAACCACGCACTTCTCAATTATGGATGCACAGGGCAATGCGGTCTCCAATACCTATACTTTGAATATGCCTTTTGGCAGTGGTGTCGTCATTGCGGGCGCGGGTTTTCTGATGAATGATGAGATGGATGACTTCTCTACCAAGCCGGGTGTCGCCAATGTATTTGGCGTGGTGGGCGGTAAAGCCAATGAGATCGCTCCTGAGAAACGAATGCTGTCTTCGATGTCACCGACCATTGTTTTGAAAGATGCTCAGGTGGAGATGGTGGTGGGCACACCGGGTGGCTCTACCATTATCACTTCGGTGTTCCAGACGATTGTCAATGTGGTTGAAGAGGGCATGAACGCCCAGCAGGCGGTGGATGCACCGCGTGTACACCATCAGCTGCTGCCTAAAGACCAGATTGCCTATAACCCTGAGCTGCCGGCTGAAACCAAGCAGGCGTTGCAGTTAATGGGCTATCAGCTTAAAAAGAACAACTATATGGGCGATGTGCAGCTGATTCTGCAACAGGGTGACACACTAGAGGCCGCGTCAGACCGACGCGGTCGAGGTGTCTCCGAGGTATTCCAGATTCCTTAGCAGGCCTGCTCAGTTTGGCTGGAAATAGATGGTTTTTAAACAGAGCTGATGCCCACAGCCACTCTGTTAACGCGCACGAACTGAGAAGCTATCGGTCGCTTTGAGTTTGTTGACAGTTGGGTTGGGGGTGTCGTGCTCAATCAGCCATGCCAGCTCCTCTTGTAACTTGGAGTCATCCAGCACTTTTTGCCAGACACGCTCGCCGACATTCCAGCGATAACCGCGACTGCGCAGTGCGTCTTTGACATCAAACGGGGCGCCGGTCGCCTTGATCAACGACTTGCTGACACGTACCGCCTGGAGCAGATAGTGAAAGGCCGGAAGTTGCTGCTCAGAGATCGGTTTAGACAGCAGTTCGGTCAGGGCTTGCACATCGTCCAGGGCGCGGTGCGCGCCATAGTAGAACTGTCCCACTTTCCAGCACAGAAACTCCTGACTGCGTGAACCGACATCGGCCAGATTGAGCCAGTCGATCTGTGCCACCGAGCAGCCCCAGATTTTATCGACAAACACCTCTGAATAACGCTCAACCACCGGTCGATCGAATCCGGCATTGTGCGCCACAAACAGCTGCACGTCGGCTAACTCCTGTTCCACCTCAGGCCATGGAATAGTGTGACCTTTGACATCCTCTAGGGTCAAGCCGGTGACTTTGGTGACCTCAGCGGAGATCTCTCCTTCGGGCTGTTGCAGGTAATTTCGCGCGGCCAGTACCTTATAAAAGTGGCCGTGGGAGTCAAACTCCACAATCTGATAACCCAGTTCAATGATTTCACAGACATCGGTATCCAAACCGGTGGTTTCGGTATCGATAATGCAGACCTTGTGTAGCTTTTCCGGCGGATTGGGAAGAAATTGGGTGCTGGCTTTGAGCTGTTGCAGCACTTGATATTCACCCGACTCATTTAGCAGTTGGGCACATTGTTGCAGATTGGTGGTGTTGTTTTCCATGTTTGCGGCTCGAACAGATTAAAGTAATTTTTTGATTGTATCAAAGCGTGTCTTTTTTGGGGTGCTTTGTGGGTGCGTTTTATACAGCGGCTTATGGCATGCTTTTAAGAGTGTCGCCACTTGGCTAGCCAGTGTTTAACAGCCGTTTGTTGACGTAACCACAGGCACCACAGTTGAAATTGTAGATGTTGCCGCCAAGTTAGATTCAGCTCAATTTCGCACTCTAAACGCAGTAGCTTTCCCTTTGCCTGCGACTTGCTTAATTGCAATTCCAATTGAGGCGCTGAACTTTTGAACAGCGGGTGCCATAACTTCGCCAGCTGACGCGGCACGTAACCAATCAGATAGCCCGCTGCCTGAGGTTGTGTCCAAATCTGTAGCGCATTGGCATCATAGCGGTTATCAGGTTCGCTGTGGATAAACAGGGTCTGGCCAGGAGGCAGGCAGTGCTGCTGATAAGCGATCTCGGCTGCGTAGTAAAAACTGCCTTTAATCGGGAAGCGGTAACGGCGTAACACGCTGGATTACTCGCTGTGCAGATCAAGCAGGTCGAGCTGTTGACGGCTTAACTCAATGTCGATCGTCTGCTGGCTGATTGGGCAGGTAAACTGCAGTCGGTAGGCCGTTAATTGCAGGTTGGGGCGTGGTTTTCCCAGGTCGTGATCGCGTGTTTCATCTCCATACAGGCGGTCACCGACAATCGGAAAGCCCGCCTGGGATAGGTGTTTACGAATTTGATGTTTGCGGCCGCTCTCGATCTCGATCTCCAGCAGTGATAGATGATGTTGTGCATTAAACTGTAAACACTGTGCATGGGTGGTAGCCGCTTTGTCATCAATCTGTGTGTGAAAGCTTTGACGCTCATGCGGAAACTGACCATGCACAATGGCTTGATAACGTTTTTTGATCTGCTGAGTTTCAAACAGTTTGCCTAGCGTTTGCGCCATTTTTTTGCTGTGAGCCAACAGTTGCAGGCCTGCCGTGGCGCGGTCTAAGCGGTGCACTAGCCAGGCCTGACGATTTTGCTGCTCATCTGCAAAGCGGTGATTCATCTCCACCCAGCGGTAGAGCGCGCTATGATCTGCCCATTTGGAACCTTGCGACAGCATGCCACGTGGTTTGAACCAGACACTGTACTGGGTTCTGTCCAGCATTAAGGTTGGAACAGGTGCCTGGCTATGCAGCACATCCGGGTTGTAATAGAGGTCAAGACGATCGCCGACCTTTAGCGATTTTTTTACCCGGCGCAGGCGCACCGGTTTCTGTTTGGCACTGCTGAGCCACACTGCGCCCCTGCTAAAGCACAATTTGAGTTCCGCTTTAGTGAGATTGCTGATTTCAAACAGGGTATCAATCGCATTTTGCGGCTGAGATTGAACGGTGTGGTGCAGGTGTTGGCTCTGATTCATAGGCATAATTTATCAAATATTCGTCTTGAATAGGAAATAAGCCTCTTAAATACGTCTTTAATCGTAATTAGTGGGGAAAAATATAAAATTTTTTTATATAACTCTTTCTTGATAAAAGATTACCTATAATGGTTCCGTTTGCTAATAAATAATATATCGGCTTGCTGCGCTTTCAGGCGTTCATGGAGTCGATAGCCGCCATGCTCAATGGCTTAAAAATATAATAATAGGATTTGACATAATGCATCACGATCTTCTGCTTAATAAACAACCTGTACTGGATGCCACACAGACTCTGTTTGCTTATCAACTGTCGGTGGAGCCGATTGTAGGCAAGACGTTGTCGGCCACGGATTGGGATAAGGAGATTCGTTCTTTATGGGCGGGTGTGGAAGAGCATATTGGGTTTGATGCGCTGTCAGCGGGTAAACCGGTGTTTTATCAGGCACCGCTTGAGGCGTTGAAGCTTGAGTTATTGCCTGCGATTGAACCTTTGTCAAAGTTAATGGTGGAAGTGGATATTGACCTGCTAAAGAATAAACAGGCTTTAACTTCGGTTAAGGAGATGATTCAAGCCGGTGTACAGATTGCGGTTAAGAACTATTCGCCGACCGCTGAGCACGACAAGCTGTTGTCGATCGCCAAACTGGTTAAATTCAATGCGGCGGATATGGCGGATGATTCGCTTGCAGATTTACTGGCGAGCCTGCAAGACAAGAACCTGAAAGTGATTGTCACCGGTGTGGACAGCGAAGATGCTTATGCTGCCCTAAAGGATAAAGGTGCGAACTACTTCCAGGGTTATTTCTTTACCAATCCGATTGTTTCAACCCATAAAGAGATTGCCAGTAATAAGTTGGCGATGTTAAAGCTATTGGCAGAGGTGAATGATCCGGAAGTGGATTTCGAGGTGCTAGCGGCAACAATCGGCACCGATGTTGGCTTGACTCACAAAATATTAGCGGCCATTAATCATCCTGCAAACGACTTGCCAAGTGTGATTGAGAGCTTGAAAGATGCGGTCAGTTTTATGGGGCTGAAGCGTCTCAAGTTCTGGGTAAATATGTTAATGCTTTCCGAGTGTGACGATGTACCGATGGAGTTGTTGGTAACGGCTCTGGTACGTGCCAAGTTTTTAGAGAGTGTTGCAGAGGGCACGGGACAGGTCGATGACAAGGACCGTTACTTTATGGTGGGCATGTTCTCAACGCTGAACGCTTTCCTTAAAGAGCCGATGGCGGATATTGTCGATGAGTTGCCGCTCTCAGATGAGGTGAAGCAGGCACTGGTTGATCAGCAGGGCGAGATGGGCAGAGCGCTGTTTGTTATCCGTGCTCTAGAGCAGGGCAATACGCAGCTGGTGATGTCGGGTCTAAATGGCATGGATGTGATGGCGATCTCTTCAAGTTATATGTCGGCGAACGGTTGGGCGCATAAAACCATCTCTGGCTTGGAGAAGGCCGCTTAAGTCGGTGTCGTGATTCGCTATTGCTGTTTTCCAAACAACCTCTTGAATCTTATAGAGTGGGTGAGCAGGTCTTACCCATTGTTAAAACCCGTCGAAAAAAATCTATAGGCCTTAAATCTAAGGCGACGCAGCTGGAACTGCATGTTCCGCAACACCTGTCTGATCGAGCTATTGTTAAAATTTTAGCGCGCCATGCGGCCTGGATTGAGCGACGTGTGGCGCTCTTTCAGTCGCAGCTGCAAGCTTCCTTTCAATTTAAAGCGGGTGAGCGCCTGCTGTTTAAAGGGGAGGATATCGGCTTTGAGCTGCAAAAGCAGGACTCGCTGCGTAGAGTCCAGATTGAACTGCTGTCGAATCACTTTGTGTTCAGGCTGCCTGGTAACAGGACGCATGAAGCTGATCTGAGTGTTGTGTTAAAAAAACCTTTGCAGGCCTGGTATAAACAGCAGGCGGAACTTTACTTTGAACAGAAAATGCCGCTGTTTGCGCAGCAGATTGGGGTGCACTATCAATCGATTCAGGTCAAAACCTATAAGTCGCGCTGGGGCAGTTGTTACCCCGACGGGCGTATACAGTTTAACTGGAAATTGATGCAGGCGCCGGGCTGGGTGATTGATTATGTGATGGTGCATGAGCTGTGTCACTTGAAGCATGCCAATCACTCGGCTGCATTCTGGCAGTTGGTAGAGCAGCACTATCCACAGACCCAAGCCGCCAAACAGTGGCTTAAGCAGCATCAACGTCCGTTGATCGAATTTTTAAGTTAAACTCCTTAGCATTATTTGCTAAGGTTATGCTTTTCTCTCTTTGCATAATTTTGCCCTTATCCGGAAGCCGTTTATGTCTGTTATTCACCTTACCGCCAACAGCCGTCTTAGCCAGACACTCAAACAGAGCTATTTTGCTGAGCACAGCGCAGCTGTTGTAGAGACGCCTCTGATTATGACCTTCAGTCAATGGTGGGAGCAGTGGGAACAGGCCTGTCTGCTTCGTGGCGAAATTATCTGCGCTGCCGAATCCAAAAAGGTATTAACGGCGTTTGAGGCACAGCTGATTTGGGAGTCTATTTTAGAGTCGGAGAGCCAAAAACGTTTAGATGAAAACGGGCAGCCATTGGATCTATTGAATCTCTCCAGTACCGCCAAACAACTCTATCAGGCCTGGTCATACTGGATGGAGTGGTTAACGGCTGAGCAACAGCAGCAGACCGCAGATCAGCACTTTGATGCCGATGAAATTGAGCTGTTCAAAACCTGTCTGCAGCGTTATCAGGCAGAGCTGGACAGCAACCAGTGGCAAGATGAGATCCTGCATCAACAGCAGCGCCTGCAGTGGCTGGCTGATGGTATCGGGCAGCAGAGCCTGCCCGGTCGTTTTGAACTGCACGGTTTTGATGAGATTACACCGCTGATGCAACGCTGGCAGAGTGCGGTTGAACAGTTTGGTTGTCAGGTTGTGCAGCAGCAGATTGATCAGTCGACTCCCGCAGATAATCTGCAGCTGTATCAGGCACTGGATCAGAAAGATGAAGTGCAGCAGGTAGCGGCCTGGTGTGTGCAGCAGTGGCTGCAACGCCAATCGCAACAGGCGGCACATCGTATTAAAATCGGCGTGGTAGCACCGAATCTGAATGAGTATAAAGCCCCTTTAACCCACGCTCTGAATGAACAGTTGGCTCTGCAGCAGCAACAGCATTTGCCGTTGCAGTCTTCAGCCAGCGAGACGCTGTTTAACTTCTCTTTAGGTGTCTCTTTAATGGAGGTGCCACTGGTACAGAGTGCGCTGTTAACGCTGAAAATATTCTGTCAGCCCAAGCGCAGCTGCAGTTATCAAGACTGGAGCCGCTGGCTGATCTCACCTTATAGCGCGGGTGATGCGCTTCAACGGCAGCAGGCCGACGCAAAACTGCGACGTCAGCAGTGGGTGAGTTTTCAATGGCCGACTCTGCTGCAGGCGCAGGCGGGCAAAACTCTGCCAAAATCCTTGCAGACTTCGATGAACAACTGGTTAACAGAGCTGGATAAGCTGGATACAGACAAAATGAGTATCCGCTCTTTTGTGAATCTGGTCGATCTCTGCCTAACAAAGCTGGGTTGGTGCAGCAGCCGGGTTTTAAACAGCGATGAGTATCAACAGAAAGAGGCGTTGCAAAACACGGTGGAACGTTTCGCCTGTTTAACAGAGACGCAGGGAGAGCAGCGCTTTTCATACTGGCTAAAGGTACTGCAGCGTTTTATCAGTGAGGCGGTGCATCAGCCACAGAGTAAAGGGCTGCAGCCGATTCAGATCATGGGGGTGTTGGAGGCCGGTGGGCAGCAGTTTGATGCCTTATGGGTCATGGGCTTAACCGATGAGGCCTGGCCTAGAGTGCCGAACCCGAATCCATTTCTACCGATGCCGTTACAGCGAACTTATCAAATGCCGCGCTGTGATGCTCAAAAAGAGCTGCGTTACGCACAGCAGGTGACTCAACGACTGTTTTACTGTGCTCAACAGCAGGTCTGGAGCTATCCACGACAGCTGGGAGAAGCCGAACTGTTAATGAGTCCGCTGCTGGAGTCGGAGCTGTTTAGCCAGGCCGGCGCTTATCCGCGTCAGCCTTATCAGAGCTTGGCGCAGGCCTCGTTTGAACAGCGCAGTGAGTTGCAGTGGGTGTTGGATAATCGCGGCCCTGAAATTCCGATTGATGCCGAAAAGCCGCTGAAAGCACCGGGGGGAACCGGTATTTTGCAGGCGCAGAGTCAGTGTCCACTGATGGCCTTTATTGATTACCGCTTGGGAGCCAGAAATGGCTTGCAGGCGGTTGAAGATGGGCTGCAGATGACCAATCAGGGAACCTTAATTCACGAAATTCTGGAGCACTTCTGGATTGAAACCAAAACGCAGGCGAACTTGCTGAGTCTGAGTGATGACGAGGTTGGACTTCGTTTACAGCAGCATATTGAACACAGTTTTGCAGCTCTACAGCAGGCGTTTGATCAGCACTACTTAGAGTTGGAGCAGTCGCGCATTTTTGATCTGTTGTGTAAATGGATTGAGTTGGAAAAACAGCGCCCCTCATTTGCGGTGGTTGGTACCGAGCAGGAGACCCAGATTACCTTGGCCGGCATTGAGTTTAAGGTGATTGTTGACCGCATTGATCTGGTTGAAGGGCAGAGAGTGATTCTGGACTATAAAACCGGTAGAGCCAGTGCCGAAAATCTACTGAAAACACCAATTAAAGCACCGCAGCTGGCGGTTTATTTGTTTACCTCTGATGATGAAATTTCGGCTTTAGGTTACGGTTTATTGCACTCGGATGATGGCGTTAAACTCAGTGCGCTGGCGGAAGACGAGACGGTGTTTGACTCCAAGGCGCGCAGCATTCAAGTGTTTGCCAAGTTGGCGGCCAAAGAGGATGGTGAGTTTTTTGAGGTGGCGTGGCACGACTTTTTAGACGGGTTGCGTCAGGAGGTGCTTGAGCTGGCCGCCTCCATTCAGCAGGGGGTTGCGGATATGCGTTTCGATAAACCGGCAGATATCGCTTATGCCGCAGGACGATTGGCCCTGCGTTTGCCGGAGGTAGAGCGTCAGCTTAGCGAAGCGGCTCTATTGCAGGAGGCAGAGCTATGAGCAGTGAGATGAATGATGCTATTACTCAGGCAATGGATGAGTTAAACAGTGAACAGAGTTCGGCCAGCTATGAAGCCTATCAGGCTGAGTTGTTCGGTGAACAATCGTCCGCGCTGTCAGCGGCGACGGCTGACTTAAGTGATCTGCAAATAGACCATGAGCTGGTGGATGGTCAGGCGCGTTTTGATGCCATTAACCCGTTTGGCTCCTATATTGTGCAGGCCCCGGCAGGCTCCGGTAAGACCGCCCTGTTAACACAGCGCTTTTTAGCCTTGCTGGCCAGAGTGGATCAGCCGGAAAAGATCATTGCCATGACCTTTACCAAAAAAGCCGCGGCAGAGATGCGTGAGCGTATTATGAATGCGCTGAAAGAGGGGTTAAATGCGGCGCCGGCGAGCGACAAGCTGTTTGATCACAATACCTGGTTGCTGGCGCGTAAAGTACTGCAACGCGATGCTGAGCAGGCCTGGTCACTGTTGCAAAACCCCAACCGATTGCGTGTTAAGACCATTGATGGTATTAACGGCTTTCTGGTCGGGCAGATGCCACTGCTGTCGCGCATGGGCGCACAGCCGCAAATGACCGACAATGCGGCCGCTCTGTATCTGGAGGCCGCCCGCTTTGCGCTGAAGGATGCAAACAGTCAGCAGGCGGTCGCCAGTCTGCTGCGCCTGGTGAATGGACGTTATAACCGTGCCGAATCGCTGCTGGTGAATATGCTGCAGAAACGTGATCAATGGATGAGTAATCTGTTTGCGATGCGCAGTGAGCAGGCGCGGGAGAATTTGGAATTTGCGCTGCGACTGGTGGTGGAACAGGAGTTGAAAAAGCCCTGTGCACTGATGCGTGCCGTCACTCAGCCGCTGCAGGAGATTATGCAGCTGGTTGATTATGCCGTGGCCAATGGGCAACAGCAGTTGCAGCCGTTGATGGGTTGCTGGCCATTGAAAGAGTCGGTGGAAGCACTGGAGCAGTGGCGTCTACTTGCCGACTGGCTGTTGACTAAAGACGGCAAAAGCCTGCGTAAATCAGTCAATAAAAACAATGGTTTTCCGGCTGGAAAAGGCGAGGCTAAGGCCAATAAAGAGCAGTTTTTAAATGCGTTGGCCGAACTGCGTGACGGCATGCACGCTCAAGCGGTACTGGAGAGTCTACAGGTGTTGCGTGAGTTGCCGGACCCGCAATACAGCGATCAGCAGTGGGAGAACCTGCAGTGGTTGATTGATCTGTTGACCATCAGTGCCGGTTATCTCAAAGTGGTGTTTCGCAGCGAGGGGCAGACCGACTTTATTGAGGTAGCACAGGCCGCCAGTCAGGCGCTGGGTAGTGAGTTGGAGCCGACCGAGTTGGCGCAGCAGTTGGATTACCAGATAGAGCATCTGTTAGTGGATGAGTTTCAGGATACCAGTAGTGAGCAGTATAAGCTGATTCAAAAACTGGTGGCGGGATGGCAGGCCGATGACGGTAAAACGCTGTTTATTGTTGGTGACCCGATGCAGTCAATCTATCGCTTTCGTGAAGCGGAAGTCGGTAACTTCCTGAAAGCGTGGCAGGGCAGGATTGGCGAGGTGGCGTTAACGCCGCTGAATCTGCAGGTGAATTTCCGTTCCAGTAGAGCGGTGGTTGACTGGGTCAACCGCAGTTTCAAAACGGTGTTTCCGAAACAGAATAATATCGAGACCGGTGCGGTGGCGTTCAGTGAAGCGGTGGCCAATTCAGCGGAACAGCAGCAGGCCATTTTCTACCGCTGGCAGGTCAATCGTTCCCACCGGGAGGAGGCTCAGCAGATTGTTAAGCTGATTCAGCAGCGTCTGTTGGAGATTGAAGATTCACCGAAGAAGAGTATTGCCTTGCTGGGGCGCACGCGTTCCAGCTTAATGGGCATTGCCACTCTGCTTAAGCAGCAGGGAATTCCGTTTAGAGCGGTGGAGCTGGAAGGCCTGCAGGACCGGCAGGAGATACAGGACTGCCTGGCCTTAAGTCAGGCTCTGTTACACCTGGCAGACAGGCCTGCCTGGATTGCGCTGCTTCGTTCACCGCTGGTCGGTCTGTCTTTGAGTGATCTGCATGCCTTAATGGGACAGGATCTGTATGCCTCTGTCTGGTCGCTAATGAATGCGCAGCCGCTGGAGGAGCTTGGACTGAGTCAGGAGGGCATACAGCGTTGTCGTCAAGTGCTGCCGGTCTTGGACACCGCTCTGCAGCGTCTGCACAGTGTGCCGTTTTCATGGCTGGTTAAAGAGACTTGGATGCAATTGGATGGTGCGCAAACGGTTGAAAACCTGACCGCACTGGATAATGTTGAGGTGTTTATCCAAACCTTAACTCAGTTTGATGGCGAGGTGCTGGAGGCCGAGCGCCTGGAGAGCATGATTGAATCACTCTATGCCAGTCCGGATGCTCAGCCGGGTAGTCAGAAGATTGAGCTAATGACCATGCACAAATCCAAAGGGCTGGAGTTTGATACGGTTATTTTGCCGGGGCTGGGGCGTAAACCGCGTGCCAATGAGAGCCAACTGGTGTCCTGGATGCAGTTCCTGGGTGCAGAGAAGTGTGCTGAGCATGAGGGCGAGGCTGGTGACATGCGAGAGTGGCTGGTGATGGCGCCACTGGATCAGAAAGGGCAGGGCAACTCATTGCTGACAGGCCTGTTGAAACGTTTTGATCAGATGAAGGAGAGTAATGAACTGGCCCGTCTGCTGTATGTGGCGGTGACGCGAGCCAAGACTCAGTTACACCTGTTTGGTTCGATCGCTTTCAAGGAATCGGAAAAAGACAACCGTATTGCACCGACCAGGGCCAGCTTGTTGGAGCCTTTGTGGCCGTGCGTTAAGTCGGAGTTTGAGGAGTTATGTAATCTTTATCAGGCGCAGGAGGTGGATCAGCAATCCACAGAGATTCTGCCTGCAATCAGTCGTTTGCCGCTGCAGCGCGTCACCTTTGCTGAAGGCATGCGCTTTGAGCCTTATGACGCGCTGATGCAAACGGTAGAGCCAGAACTGCCCGCTACACAGGTTGTGGCAGCGC
>CAZNML010000022.1:0-23514 GCA_964574275.1 uncultured Thiosulfatimonas sp.
GAGAAACATAATCAATATGCGCTACCGGGAAGTGCTGCGGAGCAGACGCTGTATTACGGTATTGATGAGTATCAAGAGACCGCATTGCGTTTTACCCAGTCCGGAAAACTGGTTGGTTTTGATGTGACCAATGGAGCGCTGCTTAATGAAGAGATGCTGCCGTTAAATGGTGAACAGATCAGCAGCTTTAGCATTGTGTCTGATATGAACAATGTCGTTGCTTTCGGACTGACAGACGGCAGTGTGTTGATTGCTAAATACGGTTATGACGTCACTTATCCTGATAATGTGCGTACCATTACTCCTAAAGTCGAGTTTCCATACGGTGATGAGCCGATTGAGGTAGGTAGCGACGAACTGCATAAATTGACGGTTAAAGAGAATGACTCTGATCTGGTGATTGCTTATCACCAGAAAGGTTCTAAAGAGGTGATGATTAAGCAGTACTCTAAAGAGGAGTCGATGCTGAGTGACACCATCTCGCTGGAAGAGGGTTACCAGGGCGCTTTTGAGACTACCAATAGCGTTGACTGGCTGTTTGTTGATGCAAGTATGCGTAACTTATATGTGATCTCCAAGCAGGGGGTGACAGACTATTACAATATTGCCGATATTGAAAACCCGGCACAGGTGCAGCATGTCTCTATGCTGGATGCCGGTGAAGAGTTAACCACGGTACGCTTCCTGCTGGGTGACTACTCACTGATGTTGGGGACCAATAAAGGGAACATTATTCAGTGGTTCCCGGTGCGTGATGAGAACAATGACTTTGCACTGCACGAAATTCGTAAGTTTAAAGCCGGCGATGCGCCAATCGATACTATTGCGGTAGAGAAAGCGCGTAAAGGCTTTGCCACCACCGATACGGCCGGTCAATTCAACCTGTTCCACTCGACCTCTGAACGTCACCTGAACACCTCCGATGTCAGCGCTTCTGGTGCCGGTTTTGTGGTGATGTCAAACCGTGCTAACGGTGCCTTGGTTGAGACCAATGATGGCCAGCTGGTGCATTTTATGATTGATAACCAGCACCCGGATGTCTCAGTCTCCAGTTTGTGGGGCAAGGTCTGGTATGAAGGCTATTCAGAACCGGACTATGTGTGGCAGTCCTCTTCGGCAGATTCGGATTTTGAGCCTAAGTTCTCTATGACGCCGCTGACTTTCGGTACTATTAAGGCGGCGCTCTACTCAATGCTGTTTGCGGTACCGATTGCGGTACTGGCGGCGATCTTTACTGCCTTCTTTATGGATAAAAAGACCCGTCAGTGGATCAAGCCATCGGTTGAGCTGATTGAAGCGCTGCCAACCGTTATTCTAGGTTTCTTGGCCGGCTTGTGGCTGGCACCTTATATGGAAGCGAACCTGCCCGGATTTTTCAGTATCCTGATTATCGTGCCGCTGGGAATTATCGCCTTCGGTTTTGCCTGGTCACGTCTGCCTGAGAATATTCGTCTGATGGTATCAACTGGTCGTCGTGCGGTGCTGATGATTCCAGTGGTCGTCTTTTTGGGCTGGATCGCACTGCAGTTAAGCAGTCCGATTGAAAACGCCATGTTTGGCGGCGATATGCGTCACTGGCTGACCTTTACTGCGGGGATTGATTTCGATCAGCGTAACGCCATGGTTATCGGTTTTGCAATGGGCTTTGCTCTGATTCCGACCATCTTCTCGGTAACCGAAGATGCGATCTATAACGTGCCGGCTTATCTGGTGAACGGTTCCTTGGCTTTGGGTGCCAGCGGGTGGCAGACTCTGGTTGGTGTGGTTATCCCGACTGCCAGCCCGGGTATCTTCTCAGCGATTATGCTTGGCTTCGGCCGCGGGGTTGGTGAGACCATGATTGTATTGATGGCGTCAGGGAATACCCCATTGATGGAGACCAACCTGTTTGAAGGGATGCGTACCCTGTCGGCCAACCTGGCGGTAGAGATGCCAGAAGCGGCGGTAGACAGTTCACACTATCGAGTGCTGTTCCTGTCCGGTTTGGTTTTATTTATTTTCACTTTTGCTTTCAATACCCTGGCAGAAGTGGTGCGTCAGCGTATGCGTCGCAAGTACGGTAACCTTTAGGAGGCTAAGAGATGAAAGATTGGTTTAATAAAGGCGAACACTGGATCTGGTTTAGTGCCTCCACCGTGAGTATCAGTCTGGTGCTGGTATTCGGGCTGCTGGGGATGATCGGTTACAAAGGTTTGAGCCACTTCTGGCCGCATGCGGTCTATCAGATTGAGGTTCAGCATGCGGATGGCAGAAGTGAGTCGGTCGTTGGTGAACTGCATGACTCTAAGATGCTGGAAGTTGAAGACGCCAGTGCTGAATACGGCAAGCTTGAGATACCGCAATACCTGTTTAAAGTGGGTAACCGTGATGTCTATGGAATTGACTTTAGATGGGTCAGCAGTGCCGATATCGTCGGTGGCATCGATCAGCTAGAACAGAATGTGGTGGTGATCGAGCGTTATGAGTACGGTAATGTTTACGGACATATCGACTCAATCACGGTGGATAACAGAACCGAAACCGAAGCAGATGCGGCCATGGCGCTGTTAAAGCAACAGGTTGAACGCGGAACGAGCCTGATCTCTGATGTTAAGTACATTGAGAAGATTGAAATCGGTGCGATCAACTACAAGATTGAAGGACTGCGTTTAGAAGAGAAAAAACTGCGTGCCAACAATGAGTTCACTGCTGAAGAAGAAGCGCGTCTAAATGCGGAGCGTGCCGAGCTGCAGGCGGAGTTTGCGGTGCTGCAGAAACAGGCGCAGGAGCTGTATGCGCAAGCTGAGCAGCTAGGCTCGGTCACCATGAATATTGCCGGTGGTAAGCAGTTGAATGTTCCGGTGCGCAATATCGTGCACCTGTGGCAGCCTAACAATATGAACTTTGCCGAAGAGATTGGTTTCTTCTTTAACGCCATGGGTAACTTCCTGATGGATGACCCGCGTGAAGCCAATACCGAGGGTGGGGTATTCCCGGCGATTGTCGGTACCGTAACCATGGTTATGCTGATGGCGCTGTTTGTTACGCCGATGGGGGTGATCGCCGCTATCTATATGAGCGAATATGCCAAAGAGGGGACCGTGTTGAAGATGGTGCGTATCTCCATTAACAACCTGGCCGGGGTACCGTCGATTGTATTCGGTATTTTTGGTCTTGGTTTCTTCGTCTATATTATGGGGTCGTCGATTGATGAGCTGTTCTACAGCTACGCTATGCCAAGTCCAACCTTTGGAACACCGGGTCTATTGTGGGCCTCATTAACCATGGCGCTGTTAACTCTGCCGGTGGTGATTGTCTCTACTCAAGAGGGGTTGTCTCGAGTGCCGCGTGCACTGCGTGAAGGTGGCCTGGCTTTAGGGGCGACCAAATCTGAGACCATTATGCGTATTGTTTTGCCAATGACGACGCCGGCGATTATGACCGGTCTGATTCTGGCGATTGCGCGTGCTGCGGGTGAAGTGGCGCCGTTGATGTTGGTTGGGGTGGTAAAATTGGCTCCGGAACTGCCGTTGGATATGGTGGCGCCTTTTGTGCATCTGGATCGTAAATTTATGCACTTAGGTTTCCATATCTATGATGTTGGTTTCCAAAGTCCAAACGTTGAAGCCTCTCAGCCTTTGGTTTATGCAACCTCACTACTTTTAGTATTGATCATTTTAAGTTTGAACCTGGGTGCGATTATGATCCGTAATCGCTTACGTGAAAAGTACAAATCCTTAGAACATTAATATTACCAGGCCTGATGGATTCTAAAGCGAGCAGGCCTGTTTATAACGAATTTAAGAATTGAGTTGAGCCTGCGCAGCGGGCGAGAAGGAATAAATTATGAGTGAACAGAACATCAATGTCTCTTTGGATCGCGATGATCGTGGCATGTCATTAGAAAACGAAACCATTGCCATTGAAGTTAAAGACTGGAATTTGTATTACGGTAAAAAGCAGGCGTTGAACAATGTCAGTATGGTAGTGCCTGAGCACCGTGTTACCGCGTTTATCGGTCCATCGGGTTGTGGTAAATCGACTCTGTTACGTTGTTTTAACCGTATGAATGATCTGATTGATATCGTTAATGTCGATGGTGAGATGCTGCTGCATGGCGATGATATGTACTCTAAACATATGGATGTCGCCGCGCTGCGTCGTCGCGTAGGTATGGTATTCCAGAAGCCGAACCCGTTTCCAAAGTCGATCTATGAAAACGTCGCTTACGGCCTGCGTCTGCAAGGCATTAATGATAAAGCGGTATTGGATGAAACGGTGGAGTGGGCGCTGAAAGGTGCGGGCCTTTGGGATGAGGTTAAAGATCGCCTGAATGAGAATGCCTTGGGTATGTCGGGTGGTCAGCAGCAGCGTCTGTGTATTGCGCGTGCCATTGCCATTAAACCGGAAGTACTGCTGTTGGATGAGCCTACTTCAGCGTTGGACCCAATCTCAACTTTGGCGATTGAAGAGCTGATCTTTGAGTTGAAGAAAGACTTTACCATCCTGATCGTTACCCACAATATGCAGCAGGCAGCGCGTGTATCGGATTACACCGCCTTTATGTATATGGGTGAATTGATTGAATATACCGATACTGACTCTCTATTTACCAATCCTCAGAAGAAGCGTACCGAGGATTACATTACTGGTCGTTACGGCTAATAAGTAGAGAACATACTTCATACCCTATGTAGGAGAGGGACACATGGAAAGACAAGAATTTAAAAGTCACATTTCAGAGCAGTTAAACCAGAACCTGGAAGGTCTGTTTAACCAGCTGTTGGAGATGGGTGGTTTGGTAGAGCGTCAACTGGAACACGTGATTTCCGCGGTTCAAAATGGTGATCTGGCTCTGGCCAAAGAGGTGTTGCAGCTGGATAAAATCATCAATCGTGAAGAGATGGAAATTGACCGTATGTGCGCCAGCGTATTGGCGCGTCAGCAGCCGGCAGCCTCGGATCTGCGTCTGATTATTATGGGGATTCGTATTGCCATTGATCTGGAACGTATGGGCGATGAAGCGGTAAAAGTAGCGCAACTGGTTATCAAAATGCATGAAGCGGATCTTCGTTGTAATGTTCTGCCTGGTTATGATGCGCTGGTGGCGCTCACCATTGGTGGCCATGCGATGTTGAAGAAAGTGCTGAACGCCTTTGCTCGTCTGGACCTGTCGGATGTTCGTTCGATATTTGCCGATGAAGTAGAGATGGACAAGGTCTTTAAGGACGGCATTCAGATCGTCAATGACAGCTTTAAAGAGAGTGATTTGGATGCAGAACTGCTATTGGCGATGGTGAATGCGCTGCGTGCCAGTGAGCGTGTGACTGATCACTCGGAAAACATTGCTGAGAGCATTATCTACCTGGTTCAAGGTCAGGATGTTCGCAATATGGATTCTGAAAAGTTGAGTGAGTTCCTAACTAAGGTAGAATCTTAGTCATCAGGGCATAACAACAAGTTAGATAAAGCTTATTGGGGTGGGCGTATGAGTCAACAGAAGATCTTAATTATTGAAGATGAGGCTGCAATTCGCGATATGCTGAAGTTTACCTTGTCTGCCGCTGAGTATCAGGTATTGGAAGCCTCCAATGCCGAGCAGGGCTGGTCCATGCTGTCGGAGCAGCAGCCAGACCTGATTCTGCTGGATTGGATGCTGCCGGGCGTCAGTGGTGTCTCTCTGGCACAGCGAATCCGTCAAAACGATAAAACCCGTACTATTCCGATTATTATGCTGACCGCGCGCGGCGAAGAGGACGATCAGGTAAAAGGTTTTGAGGCTGGAGCCGATGACTATGTGGTCAAACCGTTTTCGCCACGGGCGCTGATGGCACGTATTAAAGCGCTGTTGCGTCGCCAGGACAGTGGAACTGCTTCGACAGAGGTGCTCAAAGCGGGGCGCATGCAGCTGGATCTGAGCAGTCACCGTTTTAGTGTTGACGATAAAGAGGTCAAGGTTGGGCCCACTGAGTTTAAGTTGATTCACTACTTTATTAGTCATGCCAACCGCGTGTTCTCCCGTGCTCAACTATTGGATCACGTTTGGGGCGAAAACATTATTGTTGAAGAGCGTACCGTCGATGTGCATATTCGCCGTTTACGCAAACTGCTTGAACCCGAAGGCGTCGCCGATTACATTCAGACTATTCGTGGTTCCGGTTACCGTTTCTCCGTAGTTGAGAAGTAGTTTTGTTCTCTAATGGCGTCAAACGAGAACTGACCTGGCTGATTGTCAGTCTATGGGCGCTGCTTTTTTTCTGCTGGCTCACCAATCTGTGGATTGAGAGCCTGTTTGCCTATCTTCTGTTCTACATCGGGCGTATGTTGTGGAGCATGCGTAAGTTTGAAAAGTGGATGGATAAGGGCACCAAAGGCTCCTTTCCACCCGCATCCGGCTTTTGGAGTGAGCTGACCTATCTGGTTTCTAAAAAGCAGCGCGCTTTAGAGACGCATGCCGATCTGCAGTTGTATAAATCCGAACAGTTTAAAGCCGCGTCCATGCTGATTCCCGATGCCATTATCTCGATGGATCAACAGAACCGCATTGAGTGGTTTAATGCCTCCTCCAAAGAGATTCTGCAGTTGCGACGTCAGGATATCGGGCGTTCAATTGAGGCGCTGCTGCGTTTTCCCGAATTTATTCAGTATCTGAAAGGAGAGGACTACCAGCGCTCCATTATCAGCAACTCTCTGCATAATTCGCAGCGTATCTATAATTTACGAATTATCCAGTACTTTGAGAATCACAAGTTACTGATTATTAAAGACATCACCGACCTGTATAATCTGGCGCAAATTCGTCGTGATTTTATTGCCAATGCCTCGCATGAACTGCGCACGCCGTTAACGGTGTTAAAAGGCTATCTGGAAGCGATGGTGGATACTCCAGGGCCGCATCAGGAGATGTGGTTACCGGCGCTGAAGAACATGGAAGATCAGTCGGATCGGATGCAGGCCATTTTGGAAGATCTGCTGACCCTATCCAAAATGGAGTCGGAAACCATCACCGCCAAAGAGGAGGTGGTGCATGTACCGAATATTTTGCATAAGTTAGTCACTGATGCCGAACAGTTGAGTCAGGGTAAACATCAGTTTGAACTCAAGGTTGAAGAGGATCTGTGTATCCGTGGTTACCAGGAGCCGCTGAAGAGTGTCTTTACCAACTTGGTGACCAATGCGGTGCGCTATACGCCGGATGGCGGGCAGATCAGTATTGTCTGGTACAGTGATGATCAAGGCGTGCACTTCTGTGTGCGCGATAGCGGAATTGGCATCGCCGCCGAACACATTCCACGTCTTACCGAGCGTTTCTATCGTGTCGATACCGCGCGTTCTCGCGTCACCGGTGGTACGGGATTAGGATTGGCGATTGTTAAGCATATTCTGGAGCGTCACGAGGCGAGCCTGCAGATAGAGAGTGTGGTTGGGCAGGGCTCAGTATTCTGTTGTGACTTCCCGAAGCACAAGGTCAGCTGTCACTGAGTGGACACAGTCTTTAACCAGGGGCGTGGAGTGTCTCTCTTAGTCGTGATAGCGAGTTGCGAATAAAGTGATCAGGCCTGCCTAAATGGCAGTGGGTTACGATTGTTATTACTGATGATTAGCCTGAGTAGCTTGATCAGTTTGGTCGCGGCAGAAATTTCAGACAATAAAAAAGGGAGCCTTGGCTCCCTTTTTTTATGGCTCAGTTAAGTGTGATTAACTGATCATAATGCCACGAATGGTGAAGTAGAACAGCGCTGCCAATAGAGCAGAAGCGGGAACAGTAATCACCCATGCTGCGGCAATTTTCAAGAAGGCAGAACGTTTAACCAGCTCTTTCTGGTAGACCTTGTTTAGAGATTTACGCTCTTTCTTGGTCAGTTCAACGTCGGCTTTTTTCGCTTTCAGCTGTGCTAGCATCTCTTTTTTCTGTGGCAGGGAGGACTTCTCAAATTGCTGAATAAAGGCTTCCACTTCTTGTTGATCGGCACCCTGATGGTGATCGCGGATCTGCTGAATGGTTTTGGCGTGGGTACGCTTAATGTATTCACGCAGGAAACCAACCCCAAAGACACCACCGACAGCAATGTGTGTCGAGCTTACCGGCAGACCTAACTGCGAGGCGATGATTACTGTGATCGCTGCAGCCATAGCAATGGCATAGGCGCGCATTTGATCCAGCTCGGTAATCTCCTGACCAACGGTTCTTATCAGCTTAGGGCCAAACAGCAGCAGACCCAAACTGATACCCAGCGCACCGATCAGCATGACCCACAGTGGAATTTCAGCTTTAGTAGAGACACCGTCGCTCTGGATTGCATCATTGATCGCTGCCAGAGGTCCGACCGCGTTGGCGACATCGTTGGCACCGTGTGCAAAACTTAATAGCGCAGCAGCAAAGATCAGCGGAATGGTAAACAGCGAGTTGATGCTGTCTTTCGTGTTCTCCAGTTTCGCCGCCTGGCGTGCAATCATCGGTTTAACCGTCAGGTAGATGACGCTGGCAATCGCCAGTCCGACCATGGCCGCGGTAATAAAGTCGACTTTCCAAACCTTTTTAAGTCCTTTCAGAATCAGGTAGGTCGAGAATGCCCAAGCCATAATGGCTATCAATAACGGCAGCATCTTCTTAGCGGAGGTGAGCATGTCGTCCCGGTAGGTAATGCCGCGTTTAATCCACATGAGGAAGGTGGCGGCAATCAGTCCCCCGATAACTGGCGAGATAACCCAGCTGGCGGCAATGGCGCCCATTTTATCCCAGTTGGCGATATTCCAACCGGCGGCGGCAATCCCGGCACCCAATACACCACCGACAATGGAGTGAGTGGTTGATACCGGTGCCCCCAGAGCGGTGGCGATATTCAGCCAGATCGCACCGGCTAACAGTGCCGCCATCATCAACCAGATAAAGGTATTGCTGTCACCGATCAATTCCGGGTCAATAATGCCTTTCTTGATGGTGCTCACTACTTCACCACCGGCAATCAGAGCCCCGGCGGACTCAAAGATGGCAGCCAGAATAATGGCGCCGGTCAGGGTCAAGGCTTTGGAACCTACAGCTGGGCCAACATTATTGGCCACGTCATTGGCACCGATATTCAGTGCCATATAACCACCGATAATGGCAGCGACCACCAGCTCAATACTGACCGTACCGGTACCCACATTCAGGTTGGCGGTAAACAGCATGATTAGAATAATAAAAAGTAGGGCAGTTCCGAAGCGGAACATCTCTTTGCGGCCACGTGTGGTGGCATTTTCGATATCGTTAATATTGCGGAATTCCATAATATTATCTCTTGGGGTAAATAGGTGCGGGCATTGTAAACAATTTTATTGTTCAGTGCCGCGGTTCATTAGAGTTTTTTGACATCTAACTGTCACATTTTAGGGTTTTTTATGGTTTCTGTCATATATATGTCACAATTAGAATTAACATGTCATCATTCCTTCAAAATAAAAGTGGTTTTGGTGCCTATAATTTGCCCTGTAAAAACAAACAACAAATTTTATTCAGGAGTTTTCCAATGTTGAAACGTAACCTTTTAGTGGCAATGGGTCTTGCTACTGCAATGGCTTCACAAACTGCAATTGCTGCGGTTGATGCAAATCTACCAACTTACCAGAAAGTTTCTGGTGTATCTGGTAACTTAAACTCAGTAGGGTCTGATACTTTAGCGAACCTAATGACTTTATGGGCTGAAGAGTTCAAGCGTAACTACCCTAACGTCAATATCCAGATTCAGGCAGCGGGTTCTTCTACTGCTCCTCCAGCTTTGACTGAAGGTACTTCAAACGTGGGCCCTATGAGCCGTAAGATGAAGACTAAAGAACAGACTGGCTTCGAGAAGAAGTGGGGTTATAAGCCAACTCCTATCGCGGTAGCGATCGATGCGCTAGCAGTTTACGTCAACAAGGATAACCCAATCAAAGGTCTAACCATTCCTCAGGTTGATGCCATCTTCTCTACAACACGTAAGTGTGGTGCTAAAGAGGACATCACTACTTGGGGTCAAGCCGGTGTTGAAGGTTCTTTAGCAGATAAGTCGATCCAGATCTATGGTCGTAACTCTGTATCAGGTACTTACGGTTACTACAAGAAAAAAGCACTGTGTAAAGGTGACTTCAAGTCTTCTGTAAACGAACAGCCTGGTTCAGCGTCTGTAGTACAGTCAGCTTCTGCTTCGATCAATGCAATCGGTTACTCTGGTATCGGTTATAAAACTGCGGGTGTTAAAGCAGTTCCTTTAGCTAAGAAGCCTGGTAAGCCATTTGTTGCAGCGACGAACGAAAACGCGCTAAACGGTACTTACCCGCTATCTCGTCTACTTTACGTTTACGTAAACAAGGCGCCAAACAAGCCAGTTGAGCCAGTAGTTGGTGAGTTCTTCAAGCTAGTACTTTCTAAGAGCGGTCAGCAGGTTGTAGAGAAAGATGGTTACATTCCTCTACCAGCTAAAGTTGCAGCTAAGCAGTTAGCGAAACTTAAGTAATTAGATTTTAATTACCGACAAAAAAGCCCGCATTTGCGGGCTTTTTTATTTGTTGGCGGTTTTAAATTGAGCAGGCCTGCTCAATGCTGTTTCTAAAACGCTCTAATTAAGGAATCTCAATCTCCACATCGCCTACAGGGATGACGCTGCACGTTAGTATATGACCTGACTGTGCATCATAAGCCGGGGACTGAATCTCTTCCACCTCTCCAGAAACCAGTTTGACTTCACAGGCACCACAGTTTCCACCGCGGCAGCTGTAGGGCATATCAAAGCCGTTTTCATCCAGTGCTTCCAGCATGGAAAACTGGCCATCAAATTCACATTCACCCTGTCCAACCACATTGATTTTTGCCATGATTTTTTCCTTAAAAAATTTTCAATCAAAAACGTATTTTAGCAAGTTTCTTTTGCTGTCATTCGGGTAGAATATACAAAAAATTTATGACTAAAGAATAAAAATTTATATAAGAGGTTGTTAATACACAATGACTTGGAATGATTTTCAAACCAGATTTCAAACGGTTCGAGACAATAAAGCTTTCGAAATGTTTGTTATCACCATTATTGTTTTTTCATCTTTGATGATCGGTATTCGTACCTATGATCTGAACCCGGTGGCAGAGCGCATTCTGCTGACCCTGGATTATGGGGTGACACTGTTCTTCCTGGTTGAAATTCTGATTCGTATGGCGGCCGAACCGCGCTTTAGGGACTTCTTTAAGAAGGGCTGGAATGTTTTCGACTTTATTATTGTCGTCGTCAGTTTGATTCCGCTGGATGATTCAGAGTACGCCTTGATTGCCCGTATGTTGCGTCTGTTCCGTGTAATGCGTCTGATCTCCTTTATTCCGGAGTTGCGTGTTTTGGTGAGTGCCCTGATTACCGCCTTGCCAAGAATGGGTTATGTGGCGCTATTGATGTTTATTATCTTCTACCTATATGCCGTGATCGGAAATCTGCTGTTCTCACACATCAACCCGACCCTGTGGGGTGATCTGGGGATTTCACTGTTGACGCTGTTCCGTGTCGCCACCTTTGAGGACTGGACCGACGTTATGTATGAGACGATGGAGGTCTATACCCTGAGCTGGATGTACTACATCAGTTTCATCTTCTTCTCGGCGTTTGTCTTCCTGAATATGATGATCGGGATTGTGGTCGATGTGCTGGATGAGGAGCACAAAAAGATGGAAGCTGAAAAGATGGGAGAGACTCTGGAAGAGCATGAGCAGTTTGAAGCCAAAATGAAACAGGAGATGGCGGAGCTGAATAAGAAGCTCGATCTGCTGCTGGCGCAAAAGGCTCAATAGTCGGTTATTAAGTCAACGCTAAAAACAGAAAAGGCGCCATTTGGCGCCTTTTTTATGGGTGGTTTGCCCTAAATTGGGCAGGCCTGCTTACCAAACCAGAGGTTTATAACCTTCTTCCTGCAGCTCCATCAGAGCCGCGGCGCCCACTTCAGCGTACTCCGCGAAAGGGCGCATATCGGAGTGTGCCCAGTGAATAGTATTCATGGTGTTACCACAGGCGATCCAGCGCACATTGTAGTCTTTGGCAAAACTGGCAACACGTTCATAAGTTAAGGCTTCCACTTTACGTTTTGGCTCTTTGGCTAACACATGCAGGCCGGGTCCGATGGCGACCACGGCGATATCAACATTATCGCCATAACGCTTAATCATCGCCTGGATAGAGTTTAAAATGCCGGTTTGATAAGCGGCATCCGCTTTATTAAACATATACACCGCTTTATGCTCGGCCGGATCGCCCGGAAAACGGTCGCTCGGTGGATCCTGCAGTTCAGGCACCATTTTAAGCTGGAAGTCGTTGCCGGCTTCAGTTTGACCAGCGGCAAGGCTGGCGGTGGTCATTAAACCCAAGGCGAGAATAAAGGTGGTTTTAAGCAGTTTCATGCATGCTCCAGAGTAATAAATAAATCATCAATACTGGCATTATACGGTCTTTTGAATAAAGATTTTTGCATGGGTTATAGAATCGATTTATACTTAATAAATTATTTTGTAGGTAACAGGAGGCAGTGATGTCGACTACAATTCAGTCACAAATTGAACAGGCGATTCAAGAAAACTTCAAAATTACATTTTTTGAGCTGCTAAACGAGAGTCATATGCACTCAGGTCCGGCGCCGGAGTCGCATTTTAAACTGACTCTGGTTGCGGAAGAGTTTAATGATCTAAACAGGGTCAAGCGTCAGCAAGCGGTCTACCGGGCTCTGAAAACATTGATGCCGCAGTTTCATGCCTTGGCGCTGCACACCTATACCGAGCAGGAGTGGTCAGCAAGAGAGGCGGCACCGCAATCACCGCGCTGCACCGGCGGGCACTAAGCGACTTCCCCCTCTTTTAGCAGGTGCGGATAGGTCAGGTTCCAGATCTTGGCGAAATTTTCCGGGTCCAGCTTGTGCTGCAGCAGCACAATAGCCTGAATGTACTGGTCGATATAGATGTAGTTGCCCTTGCGTACCGACTGCCAAAGGTGGCGGTATTTACTCGGCAGAAAGTGTTTAAAGTGCGGCAGCAGTCCAAAGTCGGCCTCTATCTGGGCAATGCGCTGCATCACCTGGTGTCGCGCCTGAACACGGTATTGCTGCTCATACTGATCGTAAATTCGGGCGATAAAAAACAGCAGGCCTGCTGAAACCAGGAAGCTGGCGACGATGGAATCAAATAGCAGCGTGCCCACCAAAGTAAACAGTCCCAGTAGAATCGTGGTTACCGGGATTGCCAGAATTGAGATCCACTGTTTATTGCCCTTCAACTCATTGGTCACGGCTTTGATATCAAACTGATTGACGTCAACGGCATGCAGACGCTCAAGCATGACCTCGGCGTGCGGAATCTGTGGCGCTGCTTCGGTTTCGTTATGCATTGTCTGTGAATTTAGAGCTTGGCTATCCATAATCGATCATTTGTCAGAATTCTGACGTTAATTGCATTAGTTAAACTTGTTTAAGTGCTTTTTTTTGGCTTTTTTACCTTAGGTTTGCATTTTTGCGGGCAATCCAGGGTATGTCGCTGTTTGCTTTCTAAACTATAAGCAGTAAGCTTGCCACCCCACAGGCATCCGGTATCGGTGGAGTGAATCGAGTAGGCGTCAACCGCACCCAGGGTAGACCAGTGCCCAAAGAAAATCTCATGAGTTTTGTTTTTGCGATTGTCGTGTACAAACCACGGCTGGTAAGGCCCGTAGGTTGCACCGGGCGCGGACTTCAGTTTAAATTCGAGCTTACCATTGCGGTCACAGTAGCGCATACGGGCAAAGGCATTAACGATATAACGAATGCGCGGCCAGCCGCTTAAATTCTCACTCCACTCATCCGGCTCACTGCCAAACAGATGCTGGGTGACAAAAGTCTGCCAATCATCGCTTTGCAGATGCTGCTCCACCTCTTTGGCATAGCCTTGTGCCTCACGAATGGTCCACTGTGGAGGCAGGCCGGCATGCAGCATCACCGCATCATAGACCGGGTGGCTGACCATCAGCGGCTGAAAGCGCAGCCAGTCAATCAGTTCATCCACATCATCGGCCTCTAGAATAGGTTGCAGCGTGTCCGACTTGGATTGAAATTTCTGCAGACCGGCGTAAGCCGCCAGCAGGTGGAAGTCGTGGTTGCCTAATACGATCTGGCCACGACCCTGATCGTGACACTGTTTAACAAAACGCAGACACTCCAGAGATTTAGGTCCTCGATTGACAATATCGCCGACAAACCACAGCTGGTCATGCTCGGGCTGATAGTTAATCTGGGTTAGCAGCGATTGCAGCTCATCAAAACAGCCTTGCAGATCACCAATAACATAAGTGGCCATAACACGAATTTTCCTAATTAAGAGCTCTGTTGATCGCAACAGAGTTTGTTTCTATTTACTCAACAGTTGGTAAAGGTTGGCCAGCTCGACAAACTGCTCAACCGACAGACTCTCGGCTCGTGCGCTTGGATCAACCTGGCAGGATTCGATCTGTTCCGCATTTAACAGCCCCTTTAAGGTGTTGCGCAGCGTTTTGCGTTTTTGGCTGAAAGCCTGCTTGACCAGTTTGGCAAAGATAACTTCATCATTCGCAATAAACGGTTTCTGCTGGTAGGGCACCAGACGTACAATCGCCGAATCAACCTTAGGCGGTGGAGTAAAATTCTCCGGCCCGACCACAAATAGGTTTTCCGTTTTGCAGGCGTACTGCATCATCACACTCAGACGACCATAGGTGCGGCTGCCCGGCTCGGCACAGATACGATCTACCACCTCTTTTTGCAGCATAAAGTGCATATCGGTAATGTTCTTCGCATAGGTTAGCAGATGAAACATCAGCGGGCTGGAGATGTTATAGGGCAGATTGCCGACCACACGCAGATTTTCATCTGCTGACTCCAGCAGGCTGGCATAATCAAAACTCAAGGCATCGGTATGGTGCAGGTGAAACGCCGGGTTGGCTCCAAAACGAGCGGTTAAGGGCGCGATCAGGTCATTATCAATTTCGATAATATCCATCTTAGCAACCACATCCAGCAGTGGAGCAGACAGCGCCGCTTCACCCGGACCGATCTCCACCAGGTGGTCTTCCGCTTTGGGACGAATCGCGGCGACAATCATCTGAATAATTCGCGGGTTGTTTAGAAAGTTCTGTCCAAATTGTTTTTTGTGTTTATGTCCAGCCATGCTGTTTCCTAATTTGGCTTATTAGTTGGCTTAATAGGCCGTGTCTTTAATGGAGCGTTTGTGTTGTTAATCGTTGGCATCAATCATCTGCAAAGCCACCTCAATGGCGTAATGAAAGCTGCGGTCATCAGCCCTGCCGGTACCGGCCAGATCCAGAGCCGTACCGTGATCAACCGAGGTGCGCACAAACGGCAGGCCTAAGGTGATATTGACCGCATTACCAAAGCCCATGTGCTTCAATACCGGCAAGCCCTGATCGTGGTACATTGCCAATACCGCATCAGCCTGTTCCAGATACTTTGGCGTGAATAAAGTATCGGCCGGCAGCGGACCGCTTAAGTTCATCTGCTGCTCAAATGACTGCATGACCGGATTGATGACATCAATCTCTTCACGCCCCATATGGCCGTCCTCTCCGGCATGCGGGTTGAGTCCGGCCACCAGAATATGAGGATTGTTGATGCCGAACTGCTTGACCAGTGACTGATGGGTAATGGTCAGAATCTCATTCAGCAGCGGCTGGGTAATGGCATCCGGCACATCACGTAACGGCAGGTGAGTGGTCGCCAAAGCGACACGCAAACCGGGCGTCGCCAGCATCATCACCACACGTTCGGTTTGGCTCTCCTCGGCCAACAGTTCGGTATGGCCGCTAAAGGGCAGGCCAGCCTCATTGATAATACCTTTGTGAACCGGCCCGGTCACCATGCCGGCAAACTCATCACTCATGCAGCCGTGAATAGCACGCCTTAACATGGTCACCACAGAGTCGGCATTGTGTTTGTTCAGGGTGCCGGCTACCACCGGCTGCGCCACTGGAATGTGTTCCAGCACCATTTGCCCAGCACGGCTAGGTGTGGCCGGAGCGTCGGCATTATAATCCAGTAGTTCAACTTCCGAGTTCAGTTGCTGGGCGCGTGCCTGAATGACTTCGCGATCCCCTAATACCACTAGCTGAACCGGCCAGTCTGCCTGCGCCAGCATCAGTACTAAATCCGGGCCAATGCCCGCGGGTTCGCCAGAGGTGATGACTAAACGTGCCGTCATAAAATGCTTTCCTAGAATATAGACAGGCCTGTCTGTTTTATTGAAAAAACATCACAGGCCTGCTGATTTTTTAATGAGTTTAATAACGCTTGGGCGTTCTAAATACGAATGTCGATAAACGCTTCATCTTTCAGGCGTCGCAGCCAGATTTCAAAGGTTTCGTTGGCTTTACGCAAACGGATCTGTTGAATCGCTTTACTCTCTGAATCGGCTTGATTGACATCAAAGTCACGCACCCCTTCTAAAAAGAACAGTACCCAGCCCTGATCGGTCGCAATCGGTGTCGTAATACGATTGACTTGAGTCTGTTGCAGTGTATCAATCAGTGACTGCGGCAGGCTTTTAGCCGCTACCCAGCCCAGATCACTGTCGGCATTCACTTCCGCAGGAATGTCGACAAACTGCAACGGTAAGCGCTTAAAGTCGGCAACATCGGTGGTGGTGTCAACAATCTCTTGAATCGTTGGCGGTACGGGCTGGTTCTGGGCATTGCTGCTCAGCACAATAAAGCGGTGCAGTTTGTACTGTTTGACAATTTGGCTGTTATCATCTTTGCGGCCATCCAGTTTGATTAGGTGGAAACCACTTGGGCTGCTGATCACTGGGCTGACTTCACCCACCTCTAGATCCTGGGCTGCTTCAGCGAAGAAGGTCGGAATCTGTTCCGCTTTTAACCAGCCTAAGTCACCACCTTGCAGCGCTTTGCTGCCTTTAGAGTGGCGTACTGCCAATTGTTCAAAAGATTCGCCCAGTTGCAGGCGTTTGGCGATATCATCAATCTTTTGGCGCGCCTGCTGGCGTTGTGCTGCGCTGGCAGACTCCGGCAGCGTAATCAGAATGTGACGCAGACGCAGTTTGATATTGCTGCTATCAAGACGGCTGCGCTGCAGATAGTTTTGAATCTCTTCATCCGTCACCAGGGTGCGGCTAATGACCTCTTTTTGACGCAGTTTTTGAATCAACAGTTGCTTTTCAATGTCGACTCGCAGTGCCATAAAACCATCCGGGCGCTCAGCATTAAGACGGTTACGCAGATCAAGCAGCGTTAAATTGTTTTTATTGGCAATCTGAATCAACTGTTCATTGATCTCTTCGTCACTGACGGTCAGTCCTAACTGCTCGGCACGCTGCTTCTGTAGCACCTCTAAAATCAGCGCGTCCAATACCTTGATCTGCAGCTCACGAATATTGTTGACCGGTATGTTTTTAGCTCGTAACTCCATAATGGTTTCACGGGTCTTCAGATCTAATGAACTCTGCAGAATTACCTGATCATTGACGATGGCCGCCACGCGATCCAGTAGTCTGTCGGCCATGCTGTTGGTGGAGAGCGTCAACAGAATGGTTGCCGAAAAAGAGTAAAATAGTTTTTTTGCAATGCTTGTCATTATTAGACCTTAATCACATGTTTAAATGAGTCAAAACCTGCACGGATTGGCGGCAGGTGGTGGCTAAAAATTCAGTTTACTGTTTAAGTAGTTGCGGAATCCTTGTCCGCTACTGCTTAAGCCTTTAAATTCAACTAAGAACTGGAAGCTGTAATTATACAGCCCATTTTCTAATTGTGTCTCTTCTACCGATATTTCTCCTGCCCAACAGCAGTCATCGTAACGCAAAGCGTGCTGCACTTCGTTGCGTACATTATTGGTGAAGTCATAGTTCCAGTAGGTACCGGCTTCCCAGCGGTCACTCAATTTTACAGTGGCACCGAATCCCAGGGTATCCTTTTCACCCGGCAGCTGGTTGTTTTTCAAAGTGTGGTTAAGCAGCACCTTGCCTCGATCCGAGAAGTTCCAGCGCACGCGACTATTGGCATTGATCAGTGCGGTATTCTCCTCTGAAAACTGGCTGGTGGAGGCCAGATAGATATCCGGTGTGGTCATGCCCAGTTTAATAAAGTAGTCCGACTGCTCAGTGATGAGCGGGGCGCTATTGCCTAAGGCGACTTTACGGTCGTCGAAATAGAATATCTGGCCGATACCGGCTTCAATAAAGGGTCTGCCAGTGGCGGTTAACAGTCTGCTGGTCAGTGCCGCGGTGACCTGGTTGGTATCACCAATCCGGTCGGAGCCGGTAAAACGGTTGAAGGCAAACAGGTTGGAGAAAGCCAGACTTTTACTACCGGTATCAAAACGTGGCGCATCTGACTGATCGACATAAGGCACCACCAGATACTGCAGCTCCGGTTCCAGGGTTTGCACAAAGTTGTGCTCACCTATTTGCAGGTCACGTTCAAAGATTAAGCCACCTTTCAAGGCGTACTGCATCACGGTTTGATCCAGCTCGGACTTTCCAGTGGTGTTATTGCCGTTGTCATGGATGGCATAACGCACATGGTTGGCAATGGTGGTGGCATGCAGATGACCGTAACTCTTATTGATACGGTAACTGAGCTCGGGCACCAAGCGGCTGCGTAACGCTTCAGGTTTGTTGTGGTTGTCGTGTGGAATATCAAATTCGGTCGCTTCTGCAGTCAAATCAAAGTACAGATCGCCATAAGACTGGTTGTAGTGCACTCCGAGTTCAGGGCGTTTTTCATAGTTATTCGGGGCATTACGCAGCGGCAGATAACTCAAAAAGCGGGCATAGCCATGCCAGTTCTCTGTACGGTAGTCGGCCTTGACATGACGTGGCGTGCTGGAGACTGTTTTCAGCTGATCCTCCACCGGAATATCGGCAAAGAAGTTTTCATCGGAGGTGGCGTGCCACAGAATATTGCTGGTCAATCCGGGCGCCCAGGTTTGATTGGCGATCAGTTTACCGCGCCAGCGCTGCTCCAGCTGTTCGCCATAGACCACCTCATTGCCACTTAGGGAGGCCAAACCGTTGCTAGCGGTTTCGCTGTCATTCAGAGCAGTCAGGGTGAGCGCCGCACTGTGTCTGACACCTGCGGTATTTTGCAGATAGCGAAACTCATTTTCCAGAATCAAGCCGCGGTTTTCTAAGTACATGACGGTTAAGGTGTCATCGTAATTCTCGGCGATATTGAAGTAGTATGGCTGCTTGTAGTAGGGACGGGATTTGCTGTCGGTCAGCGCTTTGTAGCTACCAAACTCAGGAAACAGCAGACCGCTGGCGCGTTTATCCAGTGGGAAATCGAAGTAGGGGCTGTAAAATACCGGGATGTCGTGAAACTTAAGTGTGGTGTGTTTACCAATAACGCGGCGCTTGTTCTGGTCAATTCTGACTTTATCAAACTCCAGCTGCCAGGCGACCTTTTCATCAGTTTCTGTCTGTGTCTGCGATTCGGAGTTCTCTAGCTGGCGCAGCCCCTGTTGCACCGGGCAGGTGGTGAAGGTCGCCTGTTGCAGTTCGGTAATGTTTTTGCCCTGATCCACTTTGATCTGTTGAGCGCGACCATGGGCGCGACTTGGTTTCATCTGGTAGCGGCTCTGAATTAGCTTAGCTGTCTGCTGATTATTATCCAGATGGGCTTCGGAGGACTGAATAATCAGGTCGGTGCGGTGCAACTCCACTTCGCCAAAAGCGCTGGCCTGTTGCAGCTGGCGCTGATATTCGATCTGCTCTGCCAAAATCACCAGGCCTGGTTGCTGAATGAAGGCGTCGCCATTCAGCTGATAGAGTTCGGCATGTGGCTGAATCAGTTCGTCCGCTTCCAGAATGGTTGGGCCAATGCTGGTTTCTGGTTTGACGTTTTGAGGTGGTGTAATCCATTGCGGTTTACAGCTTTCCTCCGACTGAGCCAGCGCCTGGCTGCTTGCCAAACACAGTGTCAGCAGGCCTGCCTGCACTCTCTTTTTGGCAGAGCTTGGCAGCGAAACCGCAGGGCGGCGCGCCGTAAAAAATCTGTAAAAAGCGGGAATCACGTTTGACATCAAGCGGAGAATCATTAATTATTCGTAGATTGTTATTTTAACCGAGTATTAACCTGATGACTGAAAGATTTCAATGGATGTTGGATTGGCTGGAGTCCCTGCCGTTATTAGCGGGCTGTTCCTATTCGGAACCTGTAGCCGCTTCAAGCGATGCCAGTTTTAGACGTTATTTCCGTATCCATGTGGAGAGCGACGCCAGTGAGTTGTCAGTTACAGAAGCTAAAGACGCTAAAGACATTCAGCGCAGTTATATCATTATGGATGCGCCGCCAACTCACGAGGATTGTGCGCCATTTATCGCCGTCTCCGATCAGCTGGTGAAGATGGGCTTGCAGGTGCCGCAGGTGATTGAGCAGAATCTGCAGCAGGGCTTTTTGCTGTTGTCGGATTTAGGCAGTACCACCTATCTGTCAGTGCTGGAAAGTTGCAGTGACAGTGAGGCGGATCGTCTTTATGCCGATGCTTTGAGCGCCCTGGTCAAGTTACAGTCACAAGGTCAGCAGGCGGCCAAAACCCTGCCGGCTTACAGCGCCGAGTTGTTGAATATTGAGATGGATCTGTTCAGCGACTGGCTGTTGGCAACCCACTTGGAGATGCCGCTGACCACCGCGGAACAGCACGAATGGCAGCAGGCAAAACAGTGCTTGGCTGATTCGGCGTTAGCCCAGCCCAAAACTTATGTGCATCGCGACTATCATAGCCGCAACCTGATGCTGACAGAGCAGCAGAATCCAGGCATTCTCGACTTTCAGGACGCGGTTTATGGCCCGTTGACCTACGATGCGGTCTCGCTGTTGCGTGACTGCTATATTGCCTGGCCGGTTGAGCAAGTTCGAGAGTGGCAGCGTCGCTACTTCCTGCAGCTGTGTGAAGCCGGTCTGATTGCCAAAGATGAGTGGCAGGGTTTTGTGAAGGCGATGGACTGGATGGGGATTCAGCGTCATCTGAAAGCCTCCGGAATTTTTGCGCGTCTATTCCATCGAGACGGAAAAGACGGTTATCTAAATGATATTCCTTTAACCTTGAACTACATTGTTGAGGTTGGCAAGCTCTATCCTGAGATGAGCTGGCTGGTGAATCTGGTTGAAAACCGGGTTTTGCCTCACCAGCAGTTACAGCAAGAGTCGGCCTGAATCATGACCATTAAAGCGATGATTCTGGCAGCTGGGCGCGGTAACCGTCTGCGTCCGTTGACGGATAGCATTCCGAAACCGCTGGTACCGCTGTGCGGCAAACCCTTGATTGAGTACCATATTGAAAAGCTGGCGGCAATTGGCGTTAAACAGATTGTTATCAATCATGCCTGGTTGGGACAGCAGTTGGAGCAGACTCTGGGTGGCGGTGAGCGCTGGGGAGTGCAGATTATTTACTCAGCCGAGCCAGAAGGCGGCTTGGAAACGGCGGGCGGCATTATCAACGCCTTGCCGCTGCTGGGAGAGCAGCCGTTTATTCTGGTGAATGGCGATGTTTATACCGACTTGCCATTTCAACCGCTGCTGGAGCGTGCACAGCGTATGCAGAAACAGTCCGCTATTCAAGGTTTTCTGATGCTGGTACCCAGCCCTGAGCATAATGCCAAAGGCGATTTTGGCCTGACAGAAAGTGCACAGGTAACAGAGCAGGGGGAGCACACCTTTGCCGGGATCAGTGTGCTGAAACCGGAGCTGTTTAGTGGTATGGCGGTCGACTTTATTCCATTGGCGCCCATTTTGCGACAGATGATGCAGCGCCAGCAGGCGGAGGGGCAACTGTATCAGGGTCTGTGGTCGGACATTGGTACCCTCGAACGTCTGCAGCAGACCGAGCAGTTGTTGTGTGAGCGCTAAATCGTTCTGATTGCGTCAGCTTTAAACTCTTTTTTCTGCAAACGCCTTCGCCTTTTCAAATTCAGCAGGCCTGTTCAAATTGATTTCAAACCGTAAACGCATCAATAAATACCTCAGTGAAATGGGCGTCTGTTCTAAAAGACAGGCCGATCGCTGGATTGAAGCCGGACAGATTCGGGTAAATAATGAGCCGGCGTTTTTAGGGCAGTTGGTCAGTTCGGCCGACCAGGTTGAAGTCAATGGGCAGCGGGTTGCGGAGAAACCGCAGCCAGTCTATCTGCTCTACCATAAGCCGGTCGGTGTGGTCTGCACCAATGATCAAAGCGTCAGCGGCAATTTGGTGGAGGCCTTGAACTACCCGCAACGTGTGTTTGCCATTGGCAGGCTGGATAAGGCTTCTGAGGGGTTGCTGCTGTTGAGCAATGACGGCGAGATTTTTAATCGTATCTTGCGCGCTGAAAATGCACATGAAAAAGAGTATCTGGTGACGGTAGACCAGCCAGTCAACTCCGAGTTTATCCAGCAGATGTCGGCGGGGGTGGAGATTATGCACACCGTGACCCAGCCGTGTTATGTGGAGCAGCGCTCAAAAAACGAGTTTAAGATTATTTTGAAGCAGGGGCTGAACCGGCAGATTCGCAGAATGTGTAAAGCGCTGGGTTACCGGGTTCTACGTCTGCAGCGCACGCGCATTATGAATCTGCAGTTAGCGGGTCTGGAAGTCGGCAGTTATCGAGAGTTAACCGCGGATGAGAGGCGGGAATTGTTGGCTCTGTTAGAGGATTCCAGCAGTGAAATATCAGCGGAGCAAGGCTAACTTATTGAACCTGTTTTACGCTCTTAGAATTCACTTAATTTGAGATAAGTTTCGTACTGTTTTCGTTGCTCTAAACCTATTTTTATTTAAAATAATAGATAAGAAATTAGTAAAGTTAAACTAAAAAGGAAGGTCTATGAGCCACAAGCATAAAGTTATTATCGAAAAGATTTTTGCACACCCAATCGCGACCAATGTTGATTGGAAAAAATTACAGAACACGCTTGAGCACTACGGTGCAGAGATTGATGTTTCAAATTCAAACCGTGCGCACATCCAGTTGCGTGACAAAGAGATCACTTTAGGTCTGCCGCATCACGGGCACGAGTTAGCAGATAAGTCTGAAATCACTAAACTGCGTCACTTCCTGGAAGAGATTGAGTTAACGCCTAAAACGGCTTAATGTGATCGGCTTAATCTGTATTTCAAGCAGATTTTGACAATAAAAAAGGCCTGTGTAAAAACAGGCCTTTTTTTGTATCCAGAGAAAAGTCGGCTGTCTTAACTTTTTTGCTGTCGGTTGACCCACCAGCCAAAAGCGGCGCCACTGAAAAACATAATCAGTGAGTAGGTTACCGCAGGGATCATCATCAGCTCATTGCCGATCAGAGTACCGGCCACGACTAGTGCCAAGGTGCCATTCTGAATTCCCACCTCAAAACCGATCGATACTGCTTGCGGATGATTCAGCTGCGCCATTTTGGCCAGATAGTAGCCGAGTGTGAGTACCGCCATATTAAGCAGCAGAGTTGCCAGACCGGCCTGAGCAAAGAAGTCGGCCATATTGTCTCTGTTCTTGAGCACAATTAAGGCAATAATCAGAATTAAAAACAGCACCGAGAACCATTTGAGCAC
>CAZNML010000023.1:0-23272 GCA_964574275.1 uncultured Thiosulfatimonas sp.
GCGATGGCTTGAATCTCTTGATCGATGTCGATCGCCTCTTCCATACTTTCAATGGATTGAGCTGATTGCATAACGATATTGGCGTTGTCACTCTCGGTGCCACTGCTTGCTGGTGCACTCGATGCCGTTTCATGCTCTGCGGCTTGAATTGGCTCTTGCTCAACTAACTCTGGCAGGTCAAGCTCGTCGACAGGCAGCGGTTGTTCGGCTGCACTCTCTGCAGGTTCGATCTGCTCAATCTCCGGCAGTTGCTCGAGTTCAGTGGTTTCAATAGCAGCAGCAAGCTCGGCCGAAGACTCAAGCTCTTCGATCGCGGCGTCACTGCTCGGTTCTGTGCTTGCTTCTGTTGTTTCAGGTGCAGGGCTGTTAGGGAAGTCTGACAGCTCATCCAGATCCATGCCCAGTGCATCCATGTTTTCAGTCGCTGCATCTGCATCGGCATCTGTTTCTGCTTCGACAGCGCCTTCTTCACTGGCTGCCGGTGTCATTGACTCAATCTCGGCCAGCAGGGCATCGGTGTCGGCTGCTTCGTCCTCGGTGGTTGCGCTCTCGGTCAAAACATCGATCTCTTCGCTAGCTTCAGCTGTCTGCGTCTCTTCTGTCAGCATGGCGTCGATATCGTCAACCGACATCTCTGTTTCCGGTTCGCTTTCAGCAACCAAAGAGTCTAGATCAAGATCTTCCAGGTCAATCTCTTCCATGGCATCAGCGCTCATCGCCTCAGCAGGTGCTGACTGGCTGGTAGCCTCGGTCTCACTCTGTTCCATGGATGCCATCAGGGCATCAATATCTTCCAATTGATCTGTTTCGCTGCTATCGACTGTACTCATATCTTCAACCTCTAACTCGGTTTCCAGTTCAGATGCGGTGGCTTCATTCAAGGCGTTTAACAGCGAGTCTACATCACTTTCAGACTCCTTGTCACTACTTGGTACTTCGCCCATCATTTCAAGCATTTCCAGGGTTGCTTTGTCGTCTTGTTCTAAATCGATGTCAGCCATGTTCTATTGTCCTTAACTCAAGATCTATGTTGCTGAAGACTTAAAAGCAGGTTTTATGCCAGTGTCTGGGTGTTATCTTAATGACATAGTGTCAAATTCGGCAGGACAAGTAAAGTCTAACCAGGCCTGAGAGGTTGGGTGGGTAAAACTGAGTGCCTGTGCGTGCAGCATTAAGCGTTCACTTAGATTTAGGCTGATTGGATCGGCATAGAGGTTGTCGCCCAGGATTGGATGGCCGAGCGACTTCATATGCAGGCGCAGCTGGTGTGAGCGCCCGGTAATGGGGGTGAGTTGAACGAAAAAGCATTGCGGATATTGCTCTAGCCGCTGCCAGTGTGTCTCAGCATATTTGCCGTGCACAAAATCCACCATTTGCAGTGGGCGACGCTCCCAGTCGCAGCGCATCGGCAGGCAGATCTTTCCAGATTGTTGGCTGGGTTTGCCGATGCAGACGGCAGCATAGGACTTTTGGGTTTGGCGCTCTTGAAACTGTCGGCTTAGATGGCGGTGTGCCTCTTTAGAGCGAGCGAGTACCATCAAACCGCTGGTATCCATGTCCAGACGGTGAACAATTAGTGCCTCTGGATAGCGGGTTTGTATGTGTGACACCAGGCACTCCTGTTTATCAGGACCGCGTCCGGGAACAGAGAGCATGCCGGAGGGTTTATTGACCACAATAATGTCATCGTCAACATGCAGAATCCACTGCTCGGAGAAGGTAAAGCTTTTTAAAGTTAAATTAGAGGAGGGGGTGTGCATTTTAGAAGTAGGCCTTGTAAACTATTGCGATTATTTTAACGGAAGGTGGCAGTTATTATGTCTAAAAAAGTAAAGGTTCTATTTGTGTGTCTTGGCAATATTTGCCGTTCACCGACGGCACATGCCGTATTTCGTCAGATGGTGAGAGATCAAAATCTGGAGCATTTGATTGAGATCGACTCAGCTGGCACAGCCGCTTACCATGTTGGCAAGTCGCCTGACAGTCGTTCCACACAGGTTGCACAGGGGCGTGGTATTGAGATGAAGGATCTGCGTGCACGTCAAGTCGATTTTGGTGATTTTATTGTCTATGACTATGTGCTGGCGATGGATGAGTCCAACTACAGTAATTTACGTGACTTAGCACTGCCTGAGCATTATGACAAGATTGCCATGTTCCTGGACTTTGCTGAAAGCTGGGATGAAACAGAGGTGCCAGACCCCTACTACGGTGGCGCTGAGGGCTTTGATCGTGTATTTGATATGGTTACAGATGCATCGGAAGGTTTGCTGCGACATATTAAACAGTCGCACCTGTCCTGAAACCGAGTTGATGGGCTAATTTTTATCAGGCCTGTTCAGTTTTCGGTATCGGATTAATAAAAAAGGCGCTTAAAGCGCCTTTTTTATTTGATTTACGGACTTCGGTCAGAGTGTCACTCTGCGTCAGTCGGTTTTTCAGCTGGTTTTTCAGCTGGTTTTTCAGCTGGTTTTTCAGCTGGTTTTTCAGCCGGTTTTTCAGCCGGTTTTTCAGCCGGTTTTTCAGCCGGTTTCGCCTCAGGCTTAGTTTGCTTTGGCGTTTCGGCTTTTGGCTGAGCTGGCCCTTTAGCTTCATTAGCTGGCGCGCTGTTGGCAGGCGTCTCATTGGCTTGCGGAGCAGGGCTGCTGTTAGCATCGCTCTCTGTACCTGGTGGAGGACAGTTTACGGTTCTGCTTTGAGCATCAGCCGGTGCACGACGACGACGGTTGTAGCTGCGGCTGTTATAACGGCTGCGACGACGTTGGCCTGAACGGCGTCCACCGCGTCCTTCATCTCCAGCCTTTTGTGGTGCAGAGCTTTGTTCAGCAGCTTCAACCTCTTTGGCTTTCGCTGTCTGAGCTTTTTGATCTGCAGCCGCTTTGCCCTGGACGTTGTCTACATTTGATTGTGACTCAACTGCCGCATCTGTAGCCTGTTTAGCGCTGTCACCACGGTTACGGTCACGACGGTTGCGGCGGCGAGAGCTTGATTTTGGCTTATCCCCTGACTCGCTCGTTTCATCACGACGTTTGTCACGGCGGCGATTATCACGATTTTCACTCTGCTCATCATCACGCGGCTGGCGACGTTTTGAACCTGGTTTATCCTGATCATCCTGTGGACGGCGGTTACGGTTACCACGGCGGTTACGGTTGCCACGACGACCCCCGTCGCGACGGCCTTTGTCAGAAGACTTCTTGCGACGTTTTGGTTGTTCAGGCTGTTCCTCTTTCTCCTCGCTACCAAACAGGGCAGACCACATGCGTGACAACAGTCCAGGCTTCTTCTCTGCGCTGGCTGCTTTTGCTTCTGGTTTAGCCGCTGGGCTTGGTGGTGGTGACGTTGGCTGAACGTTTTTAACCGCAGGCTCCTCTTTAGCCACCACTTTCGCAGGCTCAGTTTTAAGGTGATCTTCAGGAAGAATCATCTCTTTAACTTCGTAGCTGGCGTTATTGCTGCCTTCATCACCGTTACGAGTACGTTCCATAGTGTACTGTGGTGTTTCCAGATGTTCATTTGGAACAATCAGAATATGCAGCTTGTGGCGATCTTCAATCTTGATGATCTGGTTACGCTTCTCATTTAACAGGAACGTCGCCACATCAACCGGCAGCTGCACGGTAACACGACGCGTGTTCTCTTTCATCGACTCCTCTTCTAACAGGCGAAGAATAGACAGGGCTAGAGACTCAACACCACGGATGACGCCAACCCCTTTACAGCGAGGGCAGACAATCTGAGTAGACTCTTCAATAGAAGGGCGCAGGCGCTGACGAGACATCTCTAACAGACCAAAGCGTGAGATCTTGCCGATCTGCACACGGGCGCGGTCGGTTTTCACCGCTTCCTTCATTTTGTTCTCAACTTCACGCTGGTGACGGTTCGAGTGCATGTCGATAAAGTCGATCACCACTAGACCACCAATATCACGCAGGCGCAGCTGGCGTGCAATCTCACAGGCCGCTTCCATATTGGTATGGTAGGCGGTCTCTTCGATGTCGCCACCTTTGGTTGAGCGGCTGGAGTTGATATCGATTGAGGTCAGTGCTTCAGTGATGTCGATGACAATGGCACCACCTGATGGCAGGGTAACTTCACGCTGGTAGGCCGATTCAATCTGAGATTCGATCTGGAAGCGTGTAAATAGTGGAATAGTGTCCTGATAAGGTTTGACCTTATAAACCTGCTGCGGCATGACGTGCTGGATAAAGTCACGCGCTTTATGGAAGGTTTTCATATCATCGATAATGATCTCACCGATGTCCTGACGCAGGTAGTCACGAATCGCCAGGATAACCATGTCTGACTCCTGGTGAATCAGGAATGGGGCTGGTTTTGACTCAGCTGCGCTCTGGATCGCTTCCCAAAGTTGCACTAGGTAGTTGACACCCCACTGCAGCTCTTCTGTGCTTTTACCCACACCAGCGGTACGGATAATCATTCCCATTCCTTCAGGAATGTCAGTCTCACGCAGAGCATCACGAATTTCCGAGCGATCATCACCCTCAATGCGGCGTGAAATACCACCGGCTTTCGGGTTGTTAGGCATCATCACAATGTATGGGCCTGCCAGAGTGATCTGTGTGGTTAAGGCGGCACCTTTATTACCACGCTCCTCTTTTTGAACCTGAACAATGATCTCCTGACCTTCGTTCAATACGTCGCGAATTGAGAAACGTCCGGACTCCGGTTTGGTTTTAGGGAAGTACTCTTCAGCGATCTCTTTGAAAGGCAGGAAACCGTGACGGTCAGCGCCGTAATCCACAAATGCCGCTTCTAAACTCGGCTCAATGCGAGTGATGCGACCTTTGTAAATATTGGCTTTTTTCTTTTGGTGATGCGGTGTTTCGACATCTAAATCATACAGGGTTTGTCCATCGACAAGGGCAATGCGCAGCTCTTCAGGCTGAGTCGCATTTATAAGCATTCTTTTCATGCTGTTCTCTTTTGTAGGTTGAAACAGCTATAACCAGCCCAAGATGCGACGGAAAAAGTCGGGAAGGAAATCGTAACAGGCCTGCTCTGAGAGTGGCTGGATAAGAGAAACGGTTGGCGATTTGTTGCTGGTTATCTTAATAAAGCACGCACATTGTTTTAATGAGAGGGCTTAGTGATGAACGATTTTGTCGTTGTATCTACTAAGCCGGAGTGCACTCCCTGTGGGGCTGCTATGGCGTTGTGTAGCCGCTCTCATTAATTGTATCTGCTTGTGTCTTCAGTGCCTTAATTAGCAACAGTGGTATCGAGCTTAAATGGCTTTTTTATTTGAATTTTTGATTCAAGCTCTAGCCAATTTCAGGTTTTGATCTTTGGCAAAACCTGTTTTTGTCTGGTTTTCTTATCGAAAAATATCGATTTCTTGTTCCCGTATCATCAATAAGGCGTCTTATTGTTCGTGTATAAATACTGCGCCTACTGACTCTGCCGGGCTCATTTTTTGAATGCGGAATAGAGAACTTTTGTGCGGTTCAGACATCGTCTTCAAAAAAGAGTTGCATGCTTTTGGGCTTGTAAGGGTTATAGATGTTTATTTGTTAATAGTGTCTTATAACGTGAAATAGCGGCTATAAAACGGATTAAAAAAATTCTTGCACAGTTTCGAGTTGTGCCATCTCCAACGCTCGCTTACAAATTTAAGCTCCGCAAATATATCACTCATTTTTGAGCTATGCAATGACATCTTGACAAAGTACAGGTAAACTGTCGGCATTTTTACAGCCCCGGACTCTAATTGCGCTGTTTTACCCCTTGAAAAAGAGTGTAAAAGACCACAATACAACAGAGTATAAAAATTAAGGTATTGATTTAGATGTCAGCTAAGGTTCAATTTGTTACTGTCGAGCAGGAAGATGCTGGCCAAAGGGTCGATAATTTCTTGATGCGCTATTTAAGAAAGGCGCCTAAGACACTGATATATCGAATTATTAGAAAGGGTGAGGTACGGGTCAATAAGGGGCGTGTTAAAGCCAGTACGCGCATTAATGCTGGAGATGTGGTGCGTATTCCGCCGGTGAAAGTGCCTGAGAAGGTTGAGGTGGCGGAGAGTGATATTCCGCAAAGCCAGCTAAAGCGCATTGAAGAGAATATCCTGTTTGAGGATAAGGATCTAATGGTGGTCAATAAACCTGCTGGGGTGGCGGTGCATGGCGGTACTGGAATTAGCTGGGGTTTGATTGAGATACTGCGTGTGTTGCGTCCGCATGCACGCAGACTCGAGTTGGTGCATCGTATTGATCGCGATACCTCCGGTTGTCTGCTGGTTGCTAAAAAACCTTCGGTGCTGAAGGCGCTGCAGCAGCAGATTCGAGACAATGAGTTTGATAAACGCTATTTGGCGATTGTCAGCGGTCGCTGGCCGAAACGAAAAACCAAAATCAATCTGCCATTGCGTAAAGATCGCCCGAAAGAGGGGGGCTGGCATGTGGTGGTGGCAAATGACGGCAAGCCGTCGGTCAGTCACTTTAAAGTGGAGCAGCACTTACAGGATTGTGATCTGGTTTCGGTTAAGTTGGAGACCGGTCGCACCCATCAGATACGTGTGCATGCGCTGTCTCAAGGCTGTGCCTTAATGGGGGACGATAAGTATGGCGACCGTGAGTTGAATAAACGTTACCGTCCGTTAGGTATGAAACGTCTGGCGCTGCATGCCCAGTTTTTGGGCTTTACCCACCCTGTGACCGAGGAGTGGATGCTGATTGAGGCGCCACTGTGGCCGGATTTTAAGAAGATTATTGCAACGCTGACGCCTGACGCGTAGCGGATGATAAAGAGGTTAAGTAAAAAGTGAAAAAGTATGAACTTGTCATCTTTGACTGGGATGGTACCCTGATGAACTCTGAGGCCCGCATTGTGACCTCCATTCAGACAGCGGCTGATCGCTGTGGTTTTCCGGTGTTATCGGATCATGAATCAAAACAGATTATCGGTCTGAGCCTGGATAAGGCGATTTTAGGACTCTACCCGGATGCCAGTGATGAGCAGGTGCAGGCGATGGCCAGTGCTTACACTGAGTGCTTTCTGGAAGAGAGTGAGGTGGAGATGGTGCCGTTTGATGGAGCGGAAGCACTGCTGTTGGGCTTGAAGAGCTGTGGCATTAAGACGGCTATTGCTACCGGCAAGAGTCGTCGCGGTTTGGATCAGGTGTTGTCCGAGTGTGGCTTTGGGCCATATTTCGATATGACTCGCACGCCGGTCGAGTCTGCCTCTAAACCAAATCCGCTGATGCTGGAGCAGATTCTGGCCGAGTTGGGTGTGTCGGTTGACAATGCGTTAATGGTTGGCGATACCACCTTTGACCTGCAGATGGCGGCGAATATTGAGATGGATCGCGTGGCGATGTCCTATGGCGTGCATGCGCAGCATGAGTTAGAAGAGCATGCCCCTTTGGCACACTTCGATAGTTTGCAGGAGCTGCACAGCTGGTTAACACCGCGTATTAATGTGGCTTAATTAAAAAACGCTTAGTTTGCTATTTTTTTGAATAGCATTTGAACAGGCCTGTTGGTTTTGAATTGGTTAAAAAAACTTAATTCAAAATCCACCAGGCCTGTTTGTTTTTTGAGAGGCGGATTTAATCATTGGCCAGGGGAAGTTGAATGCCCATTTGAGCGAACAGGGTGGTGAGCTCGATTAGAGGTAGTCCGATCAGCGCATTCGGGTCTTTGCTCTCAATGCGCTCAAATAGAGTAATGCCCAGGCCTTCTGATTTGAAGCTGCCGGCGCACTGATAGGGTTGTTCGGCAAGTAGATAGTTTTCGATTGTGGCTTGGTTGAGCTCTCTGAAGTGAACCACGGTTTTGTCCATGGTTTGATGAATGCTTTGATCGCGCGGATCTATGACGGCCAGGCCGGTGTGAAACTCAATCTGTCTGCCGCTGAAATCCTGCAGCTGTTGAACCGCTTTGTCATGCGTGTGCGGTTTGCCGACAGGCTGGTTGTTGAAGGTGGCGCACTGATCGGAGGCGATAACGATCTTGTCCGGGTGCACGGCGGCGACAGCCAGGGCTTTCAAACGCGACAGGCGCTCGATCATCTGCGGCGGGGTTTCATCTTCAAGAGAGGTTTCATCAATATCCGGAGCGTGTTGAATAAACGGCAGTTGCAGTTTTTCCAACATCTGTTTGCGGTAGATTGAGGAGGAGCCTAATACAATGATTGGCAGTTGAGATTTTTTAGTAATGCTTTGCATAAAGATTTGGTTTCGGTTTTAACTGTCTAATTTAATTCGTTTTTCATCTGTTGCGGGCGAAATTTATCGGGCTGAAATTGCGCCGAAAACGATATGGATTAATCGAATAGGAATCTTAAGTATCTTGTTGGTTTTATGGAAAATTTCCTGAATAAATTAAATTCATAAAAATCGCGTGTTTTTTTTGACTTAATCGACGGATGCAGGTATGATTCGCCGCTATGTTTGACAAGCTTCCTGAATTGATTGATCCGATTAACTTGGTAAACCATAATAAACACATTATGGCCCGAGTCAACCAAGGTCGTTTTAAACGCCTTGCAGCCCTGGTGCTAGACAGTGATCGTGAGGTGACGGTAGAGCTGGAATTCTATTATGATAAAGCGCTGAAAATGCCGGCCTTTAACATGAAGCTTGAGACCAGTTTAAATTTGCAATGCCAACGTTCATTGGAAGCGTTTGATTTCCCGGTTACCTCAGAGGTAAAGGGCGTGATCACTGATTCGATGGCATTGGTTGAAGAAATTCCAAGCGATGTAGACGTGTTTGAAGTTTCGGAAAATGAAAAAGTTTCACTTCCGGAATGGGTAGAAGACGAGTTGCTTTTATGTGTGCCTTTAGCGCCCACAAAAGAAGGCAGCAGTATGGCGTATGAAAATACGCCGGAAACTGCCGAGGAAGAGATAATTTTGTCTGAAGAGCAATCTTCAAGTGAAGAGGCCTCTTCTAGACCTAATCCCTTTGCTGCTTTGCAGGGATTAAAAAAATAAATTTTAAATTTAGGAGATTGACATGGCTGTACAAAAAAGTCGTAAAACCCCATCAAGACGTGGTATGCGTCGTTCTCACGATGCAGTTTCTGCACCTTCTTTAACTGTAGATGAGACTACTGGTGAAGTTCACCGTCGTCACCATGTAACTGCAGACGGTTACTACAAAGGTAAAAAAGTCGTAGCAGACAAATAAAAGGCTAATCGCTCTTGAGTATTAAAATTGCTATAGATGCGATGGGCGGTGACCACGGTATTGCGGTCACCGTTCCAGCTTCACTAAACTCCCTCTCTAAATTCTCTGATATCGAAATTATTCTGGTCGGAAAAGAAGACCTGATTAAGCAAGAGTTATCAAAACATCAATACGATGAATCTCGTGTCACCGTTCAACACGCTGAACAAGTGGTTGAAATGGATGATCTGCCATCCAAAGCTCTAAGAAACAAACGTAAATCCTCAATGCGCATCGCACTTAACCTGGTTAAGGATGATGAGGCTCAGGCCTGCGTCAGTGCGGGGAATACCGGTGCTTTAATGGCGGTGGCTAAGTTTGTATTAAAGACCTTGCCCGATATCTCTCGACCGGCTATTTGTACCTCGATGCCAACCATGAAAGGCCATGTCCATGTTCTGGATTTGGGGGCAAATGTTGGAATTGATGGCGAGACCCTGGCGCAATTTGCCATTATGGGGTCGGTGCTGACTTCGGCGGTAGATGATAACCCAAGCCCAACGGTTGGATTGTTGAATATTGGTGAAGAGGAGATCAAAGGTCATCAGCGTATTAAAGATGCGCATCAGATTCTGCTGCACACGGGCATTAACTATGTCGGTTATGCGGAAGGGGATGATATCTTTAAAGGCGATATGGATGTCATTGCCTGTGATGGTTTTGATGGAAATGTGGCGTTGAAGTCCAGTGAAGGGGTCGCCAAAATGATCTCTTTCTATCTTAAAGAGGCATTTAAGAAAAACCTGTTAACCAAGCTGATTGCGGTCTTGGCTATGCCGGTTTTGAAATCATTTAAAAACAGAGTCGATCCGAGACGCTATAATGGTGCCTCGTTATTAGGTTTGAGAAAGATCGTGATTAAGAGTCACGGCGGCGCAGATGCCTTCTCCTTTATGCATGCCATCGAAGAGGCACGCTTAGAAGTCATTAAAAATGTACCGGCTCTGATCTCGTCTGAAGTCTCAAAGCTGATCAATCAGTCAAACTCAACAAGCAAAGACTAACCTGTCCGTTGGTCTCTGTTTGAATGGCTGTGATAAACAGTCTATATAAAAGTTAAGTTTCTATGAGTCAAAAAATCTATAGTCGTATTATTGGAACAGGTGGTTATCTGCCAGAGAAGATCTTGACCAATGTCGATCTTGAACAGATGGTAGAGACCAGTGATGAGTGGATCCGTGAGCGTACCGGAATCGAGCAGCGTCACATTGCTGCCGATGGTCAAACAACGTGTGATTTAGCGGAGCATGCAACCCTGAAAGCCATTGAGATGGCGGGTATTGATGCCAATAAGATTGATTTGATCATTGTTGCCACTACCACACCGGATAAAACTTTTCCAAGTACCGCCTGTCTGCTGCAGCAACGTCTGAATATCCACGGCTGCCCTGCCTTTGATGTACAGGCGGTCTGTTCCGGTTTTGTTTATGCCTTGAGTGTCGCCGACCAGTTTGTTAAAACCGGTATGTCTAAGTGTGCTCTTGTGGTCGGTTCCGAAACGCTGTCTCGTATCACCAACTGGGAAGATCGTAATACCTGTGTGTTATTTGGTGATGGAGCGGGTGCGGTGTTGCTGGAAGCCTCTGAACAGCCGGGTATCCTGTCAACGCACATTCATGCTGACGGTAAGTATGAAGAGTTGCTGCATGTGCCTTCCGGTATCTCTAAGGTGGCGCAAACCGATGAAGTGGCAGAGCGCACCATGTCGATGAAGGGCAACGAGGTATTTAAGGTGGCAGTGAACACCTTGAGTCGTATTGCCAATGAGACGCTTGCCGCGAATAACCTGCAAAAAGAGGACATCGACTGGCTGGTACCGCATCAGGCGAATTTAAGAATTATTAAAGCCACTGCTAAAAAACTGAAACTGTCTGACGATCAGACGGTGGTGACCGTAAATAAGCATGCCAATACTTCGAGTGCTTCGGTACCGATGGCATTGGATGAGGCGATTCGCGATGGACGAATTCAGCGCGGTCAGACGTTATTGCTGGAAGCGTTCGGTGGTGGCTTTACCTGGGGTTCTGCACTGATTAAGTATTAAGTTGTTGCTTAATATTGAGCAGGCCTGTTCAGTTTTTTAGGTTAGTTAAGATAATCCGATTTAATAACCTCAATTTAAACGTTTTTTAGGAAGTGTTTTATGTCATATGCATTTGTTTTTCCAGGTCAGGGTTCTCAATCTGTTGGGATGTTGGCCGAGTTAGCTGAATCAAACCCGGTTGTAAAAGAGGTGTTTGCCGAAGCGTCACAAGTATTGGGTTACGATCTTTGGGATGTGGTACAGAATGATGCAGATGGCAAGCTTAATCAGACGGATGTGACTCAGCCGGCTATGTTAGCGGCTGGAATTGCGGTCTACCGCAGCTTAATGTCGAAGACCGAGGTAGCACCTAGCTACCTGGCTGGTCACTCCTTAGGTGAGTATACGGCGCTGGTAGCCAGTGGCGTGATGACTCTGGCACAAGGTATTGAGTTGGTAGCAGAGCGTGGACGCCTGATGCAGTCTGCAGTGCCAGCCGGACAGGGTGGTATGGCTGCGGTACTTGGTTTGGCCGATGATGCTGTGGTTGCTGTTTGTGACTCGGTTGATGGTGTGGTCGAAGCGGTTAACTTCAATTCTCCGGGTCAGGTGGTGATTGCCGGTAATAAAGAAGCGGTGGATACAGCTATGGAAGCGGCGACTGAAGCCGGTGCATCGCGTGTGGTTCCTCTAGCGGTAAGTGTACCGTCACACTGCTCTTTAATGAAGCCTGCCGCAGACGCTCTGGCTGAGAAGTTAGCCGATATGGAACTGGCACAACCTCAGGTTCCGGTGCTACATAATGTGAATGTTGAAGTGTCTAGCTCAGCGGATGAGATCAAGCAGGCTTTGGTTAAGCAGTTATATCAGCCGGTACAGTGGGTGAAAACGGTGGAAGCGATGAAAGCCGATGGCGTTGAGAAATTATTTGAGTTAGGGCCTGGAAAAGTACTGATGGGTCTTAATCGTCGAATCGATCGTAAAATGGGCATGGTCGCTGTTTTTGATGATGCGACACTAGAAAAAGCGTTAGCAAGTTTATAGAATAGGGCGATTAGCTCACTCTTTTAGTAAGGAATTAAGTATGTTGACAGGTAAAGTTGCCTTAGTGACTGGCGCAAGTCGAGGAATTGGAAAGGCGATCGCTTTAGATCTAGCGGCAAACGGTGCAACCGTAATTGGAACAGCAACCTCTGATGCCGGTGCAGAAAATATCAGCGCCTATTTAGCAGAAGCAGGTGCGACCGGTGGCGGTAAGTGTCTGAATGTGACCAACCCTGAGATGATTACTGATGTTTTAGCTGAGATTACCAAGGAGTACGGTGTGCCGACTATCCTGGTGAATAATGCGGGTATTACACGTGATAACTTACTGATGCGTATGAAAGACGACGAGTGGGATGACATTATTCAGACCAACTTGAACTCGGTATTCCGTACCTCAAAAGCCTGTCTGCGTGGCATGATGAAAGCCAAAGGCGGCCGTATTATCAATATCGCCTCTGTGGTCGGTGTTATGGGGAATGCTGGACAGACTAACTATGCGGCGGCAAAAGCCGGCATTATCGGTTTCAGTAAGTCACTGGCACGTGAAGTGGGTGCACGTAACATTACCGTTAACACCATCGCTCCAGGTTTTATCGATACCGATATGACCAAGGCACTGCCTGAAGAGCAGCGTGCAGCTTTAACTACTCAGATTCCTTTACAGAGCCTGGGGCAGCCGGAAGATATTGCCAAGGCGGTAACTTTCTTAGCGGGTGACGGTGGTTCTTACATTACCGGCCAGACACTGAATGTGAATGGCGGAATGTATATGGTTTAAGTTTTCAATTCGACTTTTTCCTGGTTCAGCGCATTAGTTCTAATTATTAATGATCCAAATCAAGAAAAAACCTGAATTTAAAACTTGATAATCGCTGAAGATAGAGCGAAAATACGTCAAATTATTTTAAATACATTTTATTAAAAACAAAAAAACTGGAGAATTCCATGAGCAGTATTGAAGAACGCGTAAAGAAAATTGTTGTTGAACAATTAGGTGTAGAAGAAGATCAGGTAACAGCTGATGCATCTTTTGTTGATGATCTAGGTGCGGATTCTCTTGACACTGTTGAGCTAGTAATGGCTCTTGAAGAAGAATTTGATTGCGAAATTCCTGATGATGAAGCAGAGAAAATCGCAACTTTAGCACAAGCTACTGCTTACGTTGAAGCTAACCTAGACTAGGATTTTCCTGGATGGTTGCTTAACAAGCACTGTGTTATAGAAAGAAGCCGTATTCATTGCGGCTTTTTTTTTACCTTGAGATTTTGTATTGTTGATCGTTACTAAGTAAACTAACTAAATCTCCAAAATTGAAATTGATGAGGACGAAACTTTGTCTAAACGTCGCGTAGTAATTACTGGTTTGGGTGTATTGACACCTGTTGGCTTAACCGTTTCTGAAACATGGAACAATCTATTAGCGGGCAAAAGTGGGATCGACTATCTGACTAAGTTTGATACCGATCCGTTTGCGGTCAAGTTTGGCGGTGTACTGAAAGGCTTTGATGTCACAGACTACATTGCAGCCAAAGAAGCTAAAAAGATGGACCCGTTCATCCATTACGGTATTGCAGCCGGTACTCAGGCTCTGCAAGACTCCGGTTTAGAGGTAACGGAAGAGAATGCGACCCGTATTGGTGTCTCAATTGGTTCGGGGATTGGTGGCATCGGTTCCATTGAAACCCAGCACAGTACTTACCAAAAGTCGGGTCCTCGTCGAATCTCGCCATTTTTTGTGCCGAGTGCCATTATTAATATGATCTCAGGTAACCTGTCGATTATGCACGGTCTAAAGGGACCAAATATGGCGATCGGTACCGCTTGTGCAACTGGTACCCACAGTATTGGTGATGCGGCGCGCATGATTCAGTATGGTGATGCCGATGTCATGATTGCCGGTGGGGCGGAGTATGCTACCACTGAGTTAGGTCTGGGTGGTTTTGCGGCGGCGCGTGCGCTGTCGACCCGTAACGATGATCCGCAGGCGGCCAGCCGTCCGTGGGACAAGGGGCGTGATGGCTTTGTATTAAGTGATGGTGCCGGTGCAGTGGTGCTGGAAGAGTACGAGCACGCTAAGGCGCGTGGTGCTAATATCTATGCTGAGGTGTTAGGTTTTGGTATGAGTGGCGACGCTCACCATATGACCCTGCCGGCTGCAGGTGGTGAAGGGGCTGCACGTTGTATGGCGACCGCGTTGAATAACTCTGGTATTGATAAGAGTCAGATCGGTTATATCAATGCGCATGGTACTTCAACACCAGCCGGTGATGTCTGTGAAACCATGGCGGTTAAATCAACCTTTGGTGATCACGCTTATAATTTAGCGATGAGCTCAACCAAGTCGATGACTGGGCACGCTTTGGGTGCGGCTGGAGCGATGGAGGCGGTGTTTACGGCTCTGGCGCTTAAAGAGCAGCAGTTGCCGCCGACCATTAACCTGGAAGAGCCAGAAGAGGGTTGTGACCTGGATTACGTTGCCTCTGGTGCGCGCGATGCTAAGTTTGACTATGCACTGTCCAACTCATTCGGTTTTGGTGGTACCAATGCCAGCCTGGTGTTAGGTAAAGTTTAAGTCTTTATTTACATAGCCGAGTTGTTAAGACCGCTTAATTCGCTGGAATTAAGCGGTTTTTTTGTCTCTGAGTGATGAAAAAAGCGATCTTTTAGCGCTTATGCTTTCGCGTGCTACCTGCTCTCAAGTATAATCTTAGCTTTTAAAATGCCAGATAATCATCTAATTCAAAGAGTGGGTAAAACTGTTGGATAGTCACACCTCAATCAATGTTGAACAAGTTGTTAAAGTTCAGCCGGTCAGCATGGCTGAAGCGCAGCAGTTGGATTTAGCGTTACTGCACCAGCTTAACCCTGAACGTTACCCATTTCTGTTAGAGAGTGTGGCCAAAAGTGATCTTTTGGGTGGCTACTCGGTGTTATTTGCATATCCGCAGCAGACGCTGCAACTGCTTGATGCGGCCCAGGCCGAGAGCTTTGTCGAGCAGGTAAAGCAGCAATTCAGTGATTTAAAGACTCCTACGCTTGAGAGTGATCTGCCTTTTTACGGCGGCTGGTTTGCCTATTTTAGTTACGACTATGCACAGGTGGTGGAGCCGACACTGAATCTGCCGAAATCGGAGTTTCCATTAGCGAATGTCACGCGTGTACCAGCCGCGGTTGTGATTAACCACAAAACCGAGCAGGTCTCGATTGTGGCCGAGCATGACTATGCGCACTGTATGGAGCAGATCGAACGCGATATTCAAAGCGCGCTGCAGCAACCGAAGTTGCAGGCGACACTGCAGGTGATGCAGGAGCACGAAGAGCCCGAACAGAAGTACTTGAGTGGGGTTGAGGCGATTAAAGAGTACATCTTGTCGGGCGATATATTTCAGGTCAATCTGTCGCGTCTGTGGCAGGTAGAGCTCGATGCCAACAGTCACTATCTGAATATCTATGAAGCGCTGCGCCAAAATAATCCGGCACCGTTTGCCGCCTTGGCACACTTTTCTGATCAGCAGCAGACCGATAACAATGTGCCTGCCTGGCAGATTATCAGTTCGTCCCCTGAGCGTTTGGCTAAATATAAAGCGCCGTGGGTGGATACCCGTCCTATTGCCGGTACCCGTAAACGCAGTGATGACCTGGCCAAAGACCGCGCATTGATCGAGGAGCTGATCTCTCACCCTAAAGAGCGTGCCGAACACATTATGTTGATTGATCTGGAGCGCAATGATCTGGGACGTATCTGTCAGCCGGGCAGTGTTGAGGTCAACGAGTTGATGGTGATTGAGAGTTATGAGCATGTGCATCATATCGTCTCCAATGTGCGTGGCCAGTTGCGTGATGGTTTCGATCCGCTGGATATTGTACATGCACTGTTTCCCGGTGGCACCATCACCGGTTGTCCGAAGGTGCGCTGTATGGAGATTATTGCGGAACTGGAGCAGATGCCACGGGAGGCCTATACCGGCTCTTTGGGATACATCAATCGCGACGGATCGATGGACCTGAATATTCTGATTCGCACAATGGTGCATGATCAACCGCAGGGTAAAAACCGTGTGCAATTCCGTGCCGGCGCCGGCATTGTTGCCGACTCCATGCCTGAGTTTGAATTGACGGAGTCGCGTCATAAAGCCAAAGGTTTGATTAATGCGTTAAATGCCAGTGCCAGGCAAGCGGGTAGCTAGATGATGCAGTGTTGGCTCAATGGGCATAAACAGTCGGAGATCTCGGTATTGGACCGTGCCGTACAGTATGGCGACGGTTTCTTTACCACTATGCTGGTTATGGACGCTAAACTCTATAACTGGTCAGCCCACTGGTGGCGTATTCAGCAGAGTATTGAGCGTTTAGGGTTTCCGGATCTAAGTGAGGCCGCGATTCAAGCGCAGTTGGCCAGTGCTGTTATCGACTATCAGGCGGATGAATCCTCGGTTGCCCCCCTGATGGTGAAACTGATGATTACCCGTGGACAGGGGGGCAGAGGTTATCAAGCGCAGGCCGCACCGCAAGTGACCACGATTGTGCAGATTGCCCCTCATCCGACTTTCAGACAAAGTGCGGATTTCGATAGTTTACCTGCTGCACTGTCATTAGGTCTGTGTAAAACGCAGGCAGCAATTCAACCGCAGTTAGCGGGATTAAAGCACCTAAACCGTTTAGAGAATGTATTGGCCAGAAATGAGCTGATTTCACAGGACTTTAGCGAGGCGTTGATGTTGAATGCCGAAGAGGAGGTGATCTGTGCCACACAGGCCAATCTGTTTATGGTTAAAGATAAACAACTGTTAACGCCAAAGCTGACCAGCAGCGGCGTGGCCGGTACCACCCGCTATCAGTTGCCGGAAATCGCCAAACAGTGTGGCTTAATCTATAAGGAAACCACCATTAGCCTGGCTGAGGTGCAAAATGCTGACGAGCTTTTTTTAACGAATGCGTTACGTGGCATTATGCCGGTTAAAAGCTTTCAGAGCCGCACTTATCAAACGGATGTGAGTTTAAAAATTCACCAGGCCTGGATAAATTGGCAACATCAATATGCAAAACCGCTAAGCGGGTGGTTGCATGATTAAAAAATTGCTATTGAGTTTGCTGGTGTTGCTATTAATTGCAGCAGGCCTGATCGGTTATCAAATCAATCAATTTTTGACGCAGCCGATTGCGGATAGCCAGCAGACAAAAGTGATTCATATTCAACCCGGCTCCTCGGCGCATAAAGTAGCGCAGCAGTTGAACCGGGCAGGCCTGCTCACTTCACCGAAGTGGTATGTCTGGTATCTGCGTTATTACGACAAACACGGCCTGATTAAAACCGGCGAAATTAAAATTGATTCCAACTGGAATGTGGCGCAGTTAACCGAGGCGTTGTTAAAAGGCGAAACCGTCAAATACCCGGTCACACTGATTGCCGGACAGACTTTTAAGCAGACACTCACTCAGTTACACAGTGCTGAAAAAATGCAGCACACAATTGATAACAACACCGATCTGCATGCGCTGTTTGATGTAAAGTCGTTAAACAATGAAACTTATCCCTATGCCGGTTTAGAGGGCTGGTTCCTGCCAGAGACCTACTACTATCAGCTGGGGGATACGGATCGCTCCATTCTCAAGCGTGCTCAAGCTGACTTAAAAAAACTATTGGAGCAAGAGTGGCAGGGGCGTGCACAGGGACTGCCGTTTAAAACGCCGTATGAAGCGCTGATTATGGCCTCCATTGTTGAAAAAGAGACCGGTATTGCCAGTGAACGGCCACTGATTGCCGGGGTATTTATCAACCGTCTTAAAAAGCGCATGCGCCTGCAGACCGATCCGACCGTCATTTATGGCATTGGCATCGAATATGATGGTAATATCCGTAAACGGGATCTGTTAACGAAAACACTGTATAACACCTACAGAATTAATGGCCTGCCGCCGACACCCATTGCGATGCCAAGCCGTGAAGCGATTCAGGCGGTGATGCATCCAACGCAGACCAAAGCGCTGTATTTCGTTGCTAAAGGTGGTGGTGAGCACCACTTTTCCAATACATTAATTGAACACAATAGAGCGGTGCGTAACTACCTTTTAAATGGTAAATAACCGTAATATTCACTTGAACTCGGCAAGGAATCGATAAGTATGACAGGCAAGTTTCTCACTCTGGAAGGGACCGAAGGGGCCGGAAAATCCACCAATTTACGCTTTATTGAGAAGTGGTTGACTGAGCAGGGCGCGGATGTGGTGATTACTCGCGAACCAGGCGGTACCGAGATCGGTGAAGCGGTGCGCGCTATTCTATTGAATCAGGACTATACCGAGATGCACGATGACACTGAGCTGTTATTGATGTTTGCAGCACGCGCTCAGCACTTGCGCGAGAAAATTCTGCCTGCTCTGGCCGAGGGTAAGTGGGTGATCTCTGACCGCTTTACCGATGCCTCTTATGCCTATCAGGGGGCGGCGCGTGGTATGGGCTTTGAGCGTATTGCAGAGATAGAGCAGTGGGTGCAGCAAGGCATTCACCCGGATACCACCTTTGTGTTTGATCTGCCGGTTGAGATTGGTATGGCGCGTGTGGCGGCTCGCGGCACGGAGACCGATCGTTTTGAGCAGGAGAAGCAGGACTTCTTTGAAAAGGTGCGCGGTGCCTACTTAACCCGTGCGCAACAGTCGCCACAGCGTTATAAAGTGTTGGATGCCGCGCAGCCTTTAGAGGCGGTGCAGCAGCAGATTATCGAGCGTTTAACGGCTTTGATGAATGAGTCCTAGGGTCTGATATGAGTTCAACGCTATACCCTTGGCTGGAAGCGCAATGGCAACAGTGGCAACAGCTGCAAAGTCGCCTCGGGCATGCATATCTGTTTGCAGGTCCAAAAGGCATCGGCATGGAGCAGTTTGTCAAGCAGGCTGCTGTAAGCATCTTTTGTGACACTCGCAATGCGTGCGGCAACTGTTCTGGTTGTCACCTGTTTCAGACCGGCCAGCACCCGGACTTTTATCATCTGAAAGTGCTGGAAGACAAGAAAGAGATCTCCGTTGATCAGGTACGTGACTTAATCCATAAACTGAATGAAACCGCACATCAGGGTGGTTATAAAGTGGCGTGGGTTGAGGGGCCGGAGCTGCTTAACCAGTCCGCTTTCAATGCTTTGTTGAAAACGCTGGAAGAGCCGGCGGAGCAGACGCTGTTTATGCTGACCAGTCATCAAATCGGCGCTCTACCGGCGACCATTGTCAGCCGTTGTCAAAAACTTAGCTTCACCGCACCGCCCTTAGAGAGTGCCCAACAGTGGTTGGAACAGCAGAACCTGCCTGCCGATCAGGCCTTGATTAAGCGAGCGCTGCGTCTTAACTGGGGCGCACCGGTTGACGCGAAAAGCTGGATTGAACAGGGGCTGTTTGAACAGGATGCAGAGTGGAAAAACTCACTGAAACAGATGCAGTCCGGACAGAAGAGTGTCACTCAGGTGGTTGAGGCCTGGCTAAAATGGCAGCAGCCGGAGCAGGTGTTTGACTACTTTTATCTGTGGAGTGTTTCGGCTGTGCGTGCCGCTTTTTATAAACAGGGCAGCGAATACAGCGATCTTCAGAAACAGAACTGGTTACGATTTCAACAGGCCTGCTTAAAAGCCAAAAGTAGCTGGCGTGGTAATGCCAATAAACAGCTAGTATTGGAAGCGCTCTGTTTAGAGTGGTTACAGATACAACAGTCGCAAACGCCGTTAGAGAGTGTGTTTGCCGAAGAGAACAGAAAAGGAAAACTTGCGTGATAGTTGATTCACATTGCCATTTAAATATTTTGCCGGAAGACAAGGTGGGGTCGGTTGCCGAGGTGATTGAGCGCGCCAAAGAGCTGGGCGTTAGCCGTATTCTATGTGTGGCGATTAATCCTGGGCAGTGGCAATCCGTGCTCGAGTTGGCTGACCAGTATGAAGAGGTCTACGCCTCCATTGGGGTACACCCTTGTGAAGAGCGAGAGGTGGTGGTTAGTGATGAAGCTCTGCTAGAGGCGGCATCGCACCCGAAAGTAATCGCTATCGGTGAGATCGGGCTCGACTACTTTCACTTTGATGCAGAAGAGCAGGATATGAGCTGGCAGCACGATCGTTTCAAGCAGCATATCCGCATCGCTAAACAGCTAAACAAGCCGGTGATAATTCATACCCGTAATTCAACCCCGGACTGTCTGCGTATTCTTAAAGAGGAGGGTGCAGATCAAGTTGGCGGTATTATGCACTGTTTTGTTGAAGATATTGAAACGGCTAAGCAGGCGATGGAGATCGGCTTCTATATCTCCTTCTCCGGTATCGTGACTTTCAAGAAAGCGGTCGAGCTGAAAGAGGTGGCGCAACAGGTGCCGCTGGAGCGTATTCTGGTGGAGACCGATGCGCCCTATCTGGCTCCGGTGCCGTACCGTGGCAAAACCAATCAGCCGGGTTACACCCGTTATGTGGTCGAGGAGATCGCAAAGCTGCGTGAGCTGCCATTTGAAACGGTCGCGCAGGCGACCACCGATAATTTCAATCGTCTATTCAAATTGAGTGAGTAGTAGAGCGTTATGAGAGCCATGGCTGCACAGAAACCGACTAAAGTAAAAGTCGAGGCATCGTCTGCACGCTCCTATACCTGGCAGCGTATTTATGACTTGGTAGTGCAGCACAAACCGGAGCTGATTAAAGCCAATATTATCGCCTTTTTTGCCATGCTGGCGACCGTGCCTCTGCCACTGTTACTGCCGATACTGGTGGATGAGGTGTTACTGGATAAACCCGGGCCGATTGTCGCTTTTCTGCAGAGTTTTGTCTCATCCGAGTGGTACACCGCCACCTACTACATCGTCGCCATTACCATTGTCACCATTCTACTGCGCGGCATCGGCCTGGGGCTGGGCGTATGGCAGATGCAGCAGTTTACCGTCATTGCTAAAAACGTCACCTTTAGAATCCGCAAAGATCTGCTGGCCCGTGTGCAAGGGGTCTCTATGGCGCAGTATGAGACCATGGGCAGCGGCAGCGTCTCGGCTACCATGCTGAATGACGTCAATACCATTGATACCTTTTTAGGTACCACCGTCAGCAAACTGATTATCGCTCTGTTCACGCTGGTGGGGGTGAGTATCGTCCTGTTCTGGCTCAACTGGCAGCTTGCCGTGTTTATCTTGCTGTTTAATCCGGTTGTGGTGCACTTTACCATGGTGATGGGACGCAAAGTAACAGTGCTGAAGAAGGAGGAGAATACGGCGGTCGATGCGTTTCAGCAGTCGCTGACCGAGACGTTGGATGCACTGCAGCAGGTTAGAGCGGCCAATCAGGATAAAAACTTTTTTGACCGCGTGCGCGATAACGCCTACTCCATTAAAACCCACTCCGAAGCTTTTACCTGGAAGAGTGATGCCGCCAGCCGTTTCTCATTTATGATCTTTCTCGTCGGTTTTGACCTGTTCCGTGGCGCCGGTATGTTAATGGTGGTGTTGTCGGATCTAAGTATTGGGCAGATGATCGCTGTGTTCGGCTATCTGTGGTTTATGATGGGCCCGGTGCAGGAGCTGTTGGCGATCCAATACGGTTACAGTGCTGCCAGCGGGGCTTTGCAGCGTATTAACGAGGTGTTAGACCTGAAACAGGAACCGGTTTATCAAAACCGAGTGAACCCATTTACCTCCGACAAGCCGCTGTCGCTCGAGGTCAAAGGGGTCTGTTTCCGTTATCCCGGCAAGTCAGAGGATGTGTTGCACAACTTGAATTTCACCATCCAGCCGGGTGAGAAACTGGCGCTGGTCGGAGCCAGTGGTGGCGGTAAAACCACGCTGGTGCAGCTGCTGCTTGGCTTTTATGAGGCACAATCCGGCCAGGTTCTGTATGGGGGTGAAAACATCAACCAGATTGGGCAGCAGACGGTACGTCAGAATGTGGCGACGGTGCTGCAGCAACCGGTGTTGTTTCACCAGAGTATTCGTTTTAATCTGACCTTGGGACAGGATTTGGATGAATCGCTCTTGTGGCAGGCTTTGAAAGAGGCGCAACTGGATGATGTGGTCAGAGAGCTGGAGCAAGGTTTGGAAACCGTGGTCGGGCGCAACGGCATCCGTCTCTCCGGTGGTCAACGACAGCGTCTGGCAATTGCGCGCATGATCCTGCAAGACCCGAAAGTGGTGATTATGGATGAGGCAACCTCCGCTCTGGATATGGAGACCGAACGTCAGCTCTATGTTGATCTGGCACCGTTTTTAGAGAATAGAACCACCTTGATTGTTGCTCACCGTTTAAGTTCCATTAAACAGGCGGACCGCATTCTGGTGTTTGAAGATGGGCATATTATTGAAAGCGGCAGCCATGATGAGCTGATCGCCCAGCAGGGAACCTACCACAAACTCTACCGTTAACCGTCACGGCTTCGCTTCAACGACAGTTGCTGTTTATGTTAATGTATAAGCATTAGACCTTATGATTGTTTTGAAGGAGAAAATGCTGTGACTTATGAAGACGCTGTCTGGCAGGCCCATTACGATGATGGTGTGCCATCTTCCCTTAACTATCCACAGATGCCGGTTTACGGTTTTCTGGAGCAGGCTGCACAAAACTATCCCAGTCATACTGCGCTCTCCTATCTTGGTAGTGAGATCGATTACGCTAGCCTGGATAAACTGGTCAACCAATCCGCTAATGCCTTGTTGGAGCTTGGCGTCAAACCGGGTGATCGGGTCGCGCTCTATTTGGCGAATACCCCGCAATTTCTGATCGGGTTGTATGGCGCGCTTAAAATCGGCGCGATTGCCGTTCCCATCAATCCGCTCTATAAGGCAGAAGAGGTCGCCTACGAACTCAATGATGCCGGGGTAGAGACCGTCATAGTGATGAGCCGGTTCTATCCCCTGATCCAGCAAATCAGAGAACAAACCCAGCTTAAAAATGTCACAGTGACCAATGTTAAAGCCTACTTCCCCTGGATTAAAAAGCTGCTTTTCACGCTCTTGAAAGAGAGAGAGGACCGCGTCAAACTGGAAGAACAGGATCATGATTTTGAAG
>CAZNML010000024.1:0-23233 GCA_964574275.1 uncultured Thiosulfatimonas sp.
ACTCCTTAACGTTTTCTATCTTGCGCTCTTGATAAGCAGGATGATGGAATACATCCTCAATTTTCACCGCTTTCTTGTTATTACTTTCACCTAACTTACCACGAACAATCGCAATATTTTCAGCTTTAACCGTAACCTGTTCTGGCATATCAATCGGAATAATATCGCCTTTTTCCATTTTCATAAGATCGTCCATGTTCATCTTCAGCTCAGCTAAATTCACAGACAGGTCAATCTCAATATTTTTCGCCTCATCCTTCAAGGTACGTGACCAGCGGTTATCACTTTCACCCTGTAGGTTTTGCATACCCTCTTCAAGCTTATCGCGTACCGGCTCAAGCATGGCATAAGGCATAACAATGTCAACACGACCCTCGACCCCTTCAAATCGAACATGAATCGGGCTAACAATAATCATATCTGTCGGGTCGACAATACCGGCAAACTTTGGATTCATCTCTGAGTGCATATACTCAATTTCGATATCCATAACCGGCCCCCACGCCTTGCGCAGGTTCTCAGCCGACATATCCAGAATACTGCGCACCATGCTCATTTCAACCGGAGTGTACTCTCGACCTTCGATTTTGAAAGGCAGCAGGCCTGTTCCACCAAAATAGATATCTACGGCCGTAAAAATCAGCTTTGAATCCAACGTAAACAGCGACACCCCGTTCAAAGGGTTGATACGATAGATATTCAAACTGGTTGGAACAAAAAGATTACGCAGATAGTCAATCATCTTAATAATCTTAACTTCACCCGGTGTCACTTCAACACTGGACATAATCATCTCATTAAAGTGACGCTGGAAACCGCGTGCAAAACGTTCATTAATAATATCTAAAGCCGGAAGACGACCACGGACAATCCGTTCCTGATTGGTAAAGTCATAGACTTTGGCGTTCTCTGAATCACCCGAATCATCATCTTCGGTTTCAACTTCACCGCCGCCCATCCCTTTCAGGAGAGCATCAACTTCATCTTGGCTTAGGATATCATCCATCGTTATGCCTTATCTCTGTTCGCTATTGCATGACAAAGCGAGTCATATAAACATCTTCCAGCAGATCTGGATAGATATTATGCTTTTCTAAAATTTTACGAGCTGTTGCTAGAATCTCTGCGCGCAACTTATCAGGTCCATCAGGTGTATTCAGCTCATTAAAGTGCTGATTACGCAGTAGACGTTGAATATCGTTCTTTAAAATCGGTCTTAGATGCTCCATCTCTCCGCCGTCACCCACTAAAGCGCTGTAGTAGGACATAAACTTCAAATCAACTGCCAAGAACTTCGCCTGACCGTCTCCATTAAAGTTAACGACAAACTTATCCATGGTGAAATACGCTGGTGGCGCACCAGGAGCGGGTGGTTCAAACTGTTTGAACTTAGGCGAGTACTCTTTGGCGTGACTGTCGCCCTCTCCGTATTCACCCTCTGCACCACTGCCCTCACCATGCTCAGCAGAAGCATGGATCTCAGTATCTTCAGAGGCACCCTCTTTACCTTTATCACCACTCAATAACAGGAAAACCAGTACCCCAATACCGATCATCATTAAAATCAGGATAACCAAAAGGATAATGATAATGCCTTTACCACCGCCTTTTTTTTCTTTCTGTTCTACTTCTTCTGCCATGCTTCTATCCTAAAAATTTAAATACTTTATAAGAGCAATCAGTCTTTATAACTGACCAATTGGGTTGGCCAACTCTTTACTCAAATCTTCTAAAACCGGGGCTTCACTTAAGCTATTCAAGCGTCGTTCAGCCTCTTTAGACAAGACAATAATACTTATACGTCTATTGCGAGGATTATACGGGTTTTCTGCATCAAATGGCACTGTATCCGATAAACCCACTACTTGTGCAATACGCTGGCTATCAACCCCACCTTGCAGCAACAATCTTCTAGCCGCATTAGCACGATCCGCTGACAGCTCCCAGTTGGTGTATTCAGAGGCATCATGGTAGCCGGAGGAGTCGGTATGACCGGCAATACTGATCTTGTTATTGGTATTCGCCATCACTTCACCCACCTCTTTCAGCAGTTTCATTGCGTAATCTCTTGGCAGATCAACGCCGGAGCCAAACATGGGTCGTTTTCGATCATCTAAGATCTGAACCTGCAGGCCATTTGGCGTGATATCAATTTTCAGCTGATTCTTAAACTGGCTTAACTCAGGGTTTTGCTCAAGCTTCTGTTCCAGTGAGATTTTCATCGCCTCCATCTGGGCTTGCTCCTGCCCCTCTTGACCTGAGCCATCCTCATCCCCTTCCTTGCCTTTAGGCGCATCTTTGAAACCGCCCATATCGATCATAGAGTCTGAAGACTGCCCCGCTTCATCGGATTCTATCAACTTCATCGGCGATGCCTCGATCACTGTCGGGTCGCGGAAGTATTCAGCCATGGCTTTCATCTCTTCGTCATTGACTCCACCTAATACCCATAGCATAAGGAAGAAAGCCATAGCAGCCGTCATAAAATCCGCAAACGCGATTTTCCATGCCCCACCATGCGCAACATGCGGGCACTTATTCAGTCGTTTGATTATTATGGATTGTTCATCACTCATACTATTTCTCGGTTCTGATCCGACTACTTAGTTCGCTCTATTTTTGACTCTGCAGGAACTCATCAACTTCCTTAAACCCTGGACGAATGGCGCCAGGAATGGCTTTACGTCCAAACTCAACCGCAACTTGAGGTGCATAACCGTTTAGATTCGCCATTAAACAGGTTTTAATTACGCCATAAAAGGCACTTCCGGCATTGGCTCGGTTGGCCAAGTCAGCAGAGATTGGCGCCACAAAACCATACGCCACCAGGATACCCAGGAATGTCCCTACCAGTGCAACCGACATATGATGCGCAATCTCCATCGGACCGGCATCTAGATAAGTCATAGTTACGATAATACCCAGTACCGCCGCAACAATACCAAACGCCGGCAGACCTTCAGAGACCTTTCCGACCGCTTCAGAGGGCATTAAGGCCTCATGGTGGTGAAGATCCAGTTCAAGAATCATTAAATCTTCTAATTGATACGGGTTTGAAGCACCACTGATCATCAAACGCAGATAGTCACAAATAAAATCGACTGCGTGATGGTCTGCTGCTACCAATGGGGCGCTGTTAAACAGTTCACTTGAATGGGGGTCCTCGACATCCGCTTCGATAGACATTAAGCCCTCACGGCGCGCCTTATTGAACAGACGGAACATTAAGCCCAGTAACTCCATATGCAGCTCTTGGGTATAAGGATCAGGCTTGGCCAGGCCAATACCACCAGAGAAACCCGCCTTAACAACCCAGCCAGGGTTGGCGATAATATAGGCACCCAAGGCACCACCACAGATGATAACCACCTCTAATGGCTGAATGAGGATGCCGAAACTACCATGAGGTAAATACCCCCCTAACAGCGTTCCTATAACGATGAGTGAACCAACTATCGCCTTCATACAATGACTACCTTAATACTACTCTTGTTCTAATTATTCTTTTCTAAAAATTAAGCGTTCTGAATCAAACCGGACAGCTCTTTTTGAGCTGCCTGCAGTTTTGACAGGTTTTCGGTAATAGCGCTCAGCGCCTCACTCACCTGGCCAGCTTGAGATTGTGTTGCTTCAACACGGTTCTGACCGTTGCCCATAACCTCAACCGCACTACGTGCACGTTGCTGCAACTCCTCAATAATGGTCTGAATTTCCGTGGTGGCCTGCTGAGTTTTACCTGCCAAAATACGCACTTCATCCGCAACCACCGCAAAACCTCGACCATGCTCACCGGCACGTGCCGCTTCAATCGCCGCATTCAAAGCTAACAAATTGGTTTGTTCAGCAATATCACGAATCAATACCAGCACCGTTCCAATATTATTGCTGTCCTCTTCAAGCTGTTTAATAACGCTTGAAGCATGAGAAACCTCATCTGTTAAACCGCTGACCTCGTTGATCACATTCTCAACAGACTGCATGCCGACAGAAGAACCTTCACTCAACTGCCCAACAACACCTGCAAGCTGCTCCGACATTCCCATTAACTCACTGTTATCGAACCCGTTCTGTGCAGGCTGAGCCATCTCTGCTTGCTGTGCATAACAGGCTGACAGAGTCTGATTCAACTCCTCAACTTGCTTTTCAAGTTCATTTACCCGGTGCTCTGCATGATCTTTTAGAGTATTCGCTTTATAGACCTGATCTTGAGCCAGCTCTAATACCTGGTTCAAGTATCTCAGAAGCTTTGGATCCGTATTCTCAGACCTCAGTCTCGTATCCAGCGACTCATTTCTTAACACCATTTTAATGTCATCCAGCAGCTCATTCTGCTGACAGATCCCTGATGAGTTACACCAAAACAGATAGACTACAGCACCGACAATCACCGCTGTTATCACCACAGCAATCACGACAAGCCCAGCAGAAGAGAGACCCGATTCACCAGCAAAAGCAGTTGCTGGAGCCATCATCAATAACGTTAACCAATACTTCATCGTTTTCACCTTACTGTTCTACGCGTAGTAATCTACTACATTGTCGGTTTCATATATTGAGGTTGTGGCACTCTCAGCCACCAACTCCTCGTCCAGATTGTCACTGCTGCCTGAAGCCGACTGCTTTTGCTCTGCCTCTTGCTGTTCCGAGTCTGCAAACTGCTTCTGATCATTCACATCAACCGATCCCAGATTCATTCCAGCCTGCTCAAACATCTCACGCAGTCTTGGCATGGCGATCTCCATCGCCTCACGTGTTTGACCGTGCTGTGCCGTCATCACCACATGAACCTGTTGATCGCGATCCATATGCAAACGTACTTGTATCGGGCCTAACTTCTCAGGATTGAGGGTAATCTGAGCCTGTTGCATCTGCTGATTGGCCATATATACGACACGCTGCCCTAACATCTGCCCCCACTTCTGGTGATTTACTGGCAAACCGATAGATTGTAACCCAACTGGTAGTTGAGCTCTACGCTCTGTTGCACTCGATGCGCTCAAATCTAGACGTTCTTCAGCCGGTGCAGCCTGTGCCTGCAGACGATCGTTCAATACGGTTGCAAACTGGCGTTCAGACTGCTGTTCACGCACAGTCTGCATATTTTGAGTGATGACCTGCCCCATATTAGTGAAGGATTGCTGCGAAGATTGGCCACGACTCTGCTGCCCAGCGTCGTCACCAGATTTGTTCAGTTGACTAGTTTGGGAGGCCTGCTCAGAAGCCTGAGTCATCTTCATCGCTCTGACCTCTTGACGAAGTTCAGTGGTTCGATCAATAACACGTTCTGCTCGACCAAGCTCTGACACCTTTTCTGAAACAGTTTCAGCAGGGATCGCGGCCGTTGTTAAAACCAGCTCTTCATCCATCTCCGCAGGTGGCGCAACAGTATTTGACAGCTCCTCGTCCATCTCTTTTTGTGGCTGAACAAGGTGAGCGGCAACTTCAGCCGTTAAGCCTCTATCTGCATCAAGCTCTAAACCGGTTAGATCTTCAATATTTGACAGCGATTCTTCAATCGACTGCTGAGGTTCTTCACTGTTTTTAACCAGGCCTGGCAATATCGTCGCTGCTGCCGACATTGTCTGATCGACTGCATCCTCGGCAAGCGGTTGAGATTGCATGATCTCTAAATCTGATACCGTAGGCGACTGAGTGACTGTCAAACCTTCGACAGGCCTAACCTCAGAGGTTTCAACGCTCTCCATGACCATCGATTGAGTTAACCCCAAATCATCAACTGGCTGAATCTGAAAGAGTTCAACACCTTCCACGACTGCAGACTGAGTCAGCTCTAAAGCTTCTACAGGCTGATCCTGTAGCGCGCCGTCACTGAGCTGTGGCATTAATTCTGGCAAACTGGCAACGAAAATTGGCGGCTCAGCTCCATGCTGAGCTTGCATATCTTGCGGATCTTGCTGACCCTGCTGAAGAACCGTATTCATCTGACTGTATAAACCAGAAAACTCCGGCAAAGCAGCAACTAACGGCATATTGATCGCATCACCTTGTAAAGATAGTACTTCCGCCGGTAAAGCCGACTTTGACTCACCCGTCATAAGCGCCAATTGCGCCCCCTCTTTTGGGTCACGCCCCAAGGAGGTCTGCAACATCTCTGAAAACCGTGCTCGGTTCGGCAAAGTTTGCCGTTCATCCATACCCTGTAGCATGGAATGCATCGTTTGAGGCTTGGATGTTATCAGCTCTAACATGATCAAATCACCGCATTTAGTTCTAGTTACCAGCTAAAAAGCAATATGCATGCCGTAAATTAAATCGATCATGTTTTTTGATTAATTCGAGAGTAGCTCTGGGATGACAGTTCATCCAAAAAGCGCTGTTCCTGCTTTTCTAGACGAATTTGTTGGTTCTGTTGAAGTTTAAGTAACAGCTTTTGTAACGCTTGCAGTCGTGCCCGTTTTTCAATCCACGCTTCGCGCGCTAACTCCATAACATTCTTAAACTCTTCCGTTTTAGACTGTTCCAGCTGAATCGCTTGATGTAATTTGCCGACAAAGGCATGTGTGGTCAAAATTTGAACCGTTGTGGTCGAGCCGTCCGAACTCTGATGCGCATAGTCATTGACATAATTCTGCAGCGTATCCAGCTGCTGAATATGCTGCTGATATTGACCCTGTAGAGTCGAAAAAGTCTCCAGAGCCTTGGATTCCTCAACTTCTGCCAACTCAACCAGGGTTTGAATTTTTTCGATTCGAGAACTCACCACAACCTCACTTCAAAAAGTCAATCACCATTATGCTGATAGTGCTGCGCTCAGCTGAGCCACACTCTCTGCCACCGTGCACGACTCTTCAATCTGTTGTGATAAAAAAGTATTTAAAGCGGGGTATTTGGCAATTGCCTCATCAATATTGGCATCACTGCCTTTACGGTAAGCACCAACATTAATCAAATCCTGGTTCTGCTGATAGGTCGAATAGAGTTTCTTAAACTTTCGCGCCGCGTCAATCTGGTTACTGCCCACCACATCCACCATGACCCGGCTAATGGACGCCTCAACATCGATCGCCGGATAGCGCCCTGAATCCGCAATATCGCGCGACAGCACAATATGACCATCCAACACTCCGCGTGCCGAATCCACGACCGGGTCCGCCTGGTCATCCCCCTCAGCCAATACCGTATAAATGGCGGTAATAGAGCCTGCACCAACCTGCCCATTACCTGCGCGTTCAACCAGCTGAGGCAGTTTAGAAAAAACCGAAGGCGGATAACCTTTGCTGGCGGGCGGCTCACCGACGGCCAACGCAATTTCGCGCTGCGCTTGAGCAAAACGCGTTAACGAGTCCATCAATAACAGCACATTCAAACCCTGATCCCTAAAGTGTTCAGCAATTGCGGTGGCCAACATGGCGCCATGCAGTCGCATCAATGGCGGATCATCGGCAGGCGTCGCCACCACCACCGCTCTTTTTAACCCCTCATGCCCCAGGTTATTGCGCACAAAATCATTCACCTCTCGACCACGTTCGCCAACCAAGCCGACCACAACCACATCCGCATCGGTATAGCGCGTCATCATGCCCAGCAGCACACTTTTACCTACCCCGGTGCCCGCCATCAGACCCACACGCTGGCCGCGCCCCAGAGTCAGCAGACCGTTAATTGCCTTAATCCCAACATCCAAAGGTTTTTCTATCGGTGCCCGTTTCAAAGGATTGACTCGACGACCTGAGAGTAACACTTCTACTTCCGCTTCAATCGGTCCCTTGCCGTCCAAAGGTTGCCCGGAACCGTCAACAATGCGACCCAGCATAGAGGTGCCTATGCGCACCTTGACACCGCCTGATACAGGAGTAACACGCGCATTGGGAGACAAACCCTGAGTATCACCAATAGGCATTAAAAACAGGCGGTCATCGTGAAACCCGACCACCTCAGCCTCAATAGGCTCTCCTTGATCACTATGCACCAGGCAGCGTGATCCAACAGGGGCAAAGGTACCCACCACCTCTAGAGTCATGCCGACCATACGCACTAAACGCCCGGTGACGACCAAAGAGGAGGGCAGAGAGATCTGGCTGGACAGTTCATCCAGTTTAGAAGAGATTGATTGATTCAGACGCTGTGAGAGATTCATAAGATTTACCTGATATTTTCAACGCCCAAAATTTGGAATACGATAAAAATGAGAGCGATTACCTCTCACTCATAAAACAGTGAAAGTTAAGAGTCGGACTTTTCGGCAACCGCTTGAGCTTGCAACTTAACAGACATGCTTTCAAAACGATTTTTCCAGTCATGCTCAACAGAGGAGTTGCGTTGCTTAACCTGACAGCTGCCTATCTCCACCCTGTCACTGCCATTGACTCGCCAATGCTCTGCAAACGACTCTTTTACCGACTGAATAAGTTCGACATCCTTTGGGTTAAGCGTAATTTCCAAAGGTGAGAGATCATCCCCTAAAGCCTCGACCGACTCGTGAATAATTTTTAATATCCACTCCGGTTTTTCGGAGATCGTCTGCTGAATCACCTCTTCTGCAATATGCAGCGCCAATGCAGACAGGTGATCAAAAACCTGTTGCTCAAGCAGCTGGTAAGGTGCGTCAAAGGAGTGCAATATCGACTCTAAACGATCAACCTGCTTGGTAAGTTCAGTTTCAGACTCGGCCAAAGCGATCTCTTTTGCCTCCTGAACCCCTAACGCCTTACCCTCGGTGTAACCTGCATCAAACCCCTCTTTTTGAGCGGCATCATACGCCTCTTTTTTTAGGATTTCAGTTTGACGATTAATCTCTGGTTGCAGCTTTTTTTCAATTTCGGAGTAGATCGCTTGCTCGCGCTGTATCTGTTGAGGATCTTTCTCTTTTGACAGGTCATGCAAATCCCAGGTCTGAATTTCAGGTGATTCCACCTCAGCTGCACTGATCAGCTTAGTCACCTCTTGCTCACTGTCATCCTGCTCTGAGCGAGTGTAGATTGTCGCTTTAAAATCGTCCGACATCTACACAAACTCCTCACCGCCGCCTGGCATCATAATTTTTTCTTCATCGGCTAAACGGCGCACAGTTTGAATAATTGTACGTTGCGCATCTTCTACGGCACTCAGCTTCACAGGTCCGCCAGACTCTAGATCATCACGCATAATATCGGCCTGACGTTTGGAGACATTGGCCAGGAACTTCTCTTTGAGCGCCTCTTCTGCACCTTTAAGCGCAATAATAAGCACATCGCTTGGAATCTCACCAACAATGGTCTGAATACCACGATCATCAATGCCTTCGATATCATCAAAGACAAACATTTTGTCCTGAATCCCCTTACTGACATCCTCATGCTCAATAGCGATATCATCCAGAATACGAGAATCAACACCACTGCCGACTAGGTTCAAGATCTCGGCAGCACGCTTCTCACCACCAATGGTGGCCAGCTTACCGCCCTCACCATCACTTGAAGCACTCTCTAGAACATCATTCAGATCAAATAGCGCACGCGGCTGGATCGTGGTTAGAGTGGCGATACGGTAGATAACTTCAGCCTGAAAACGCTCAGGAATACCGCGCAGGACTTCTGCTGCCTGATCCGCATCGAAATACGATAAAACGATTGCCACCACCTGTGGATGCTCATTGCGCAACATATTGGAGATCGTGGATGGGTGCATCCATTTAAGCGCTTCCAAACCTTTGACCTGGTCACCTAACAGAGCGGCATCCATCAGATGGCCGCCGCCATCACCTAACGCATCGGCCATCAATGACTGTGCATATTCGCTTGGATCAACACCTAGGACATCCTCACCCACTTCATCCACATAGTTCTGCATGACGGTATGAATGTTTTCACGGGTAATGTTATCCACTGAGGTCATTGCCGAACCAAGCTGCTGAACTTCACGCGGATTCAAATGCTTCAAAACCTGTGCTGCATTATCTTTTCCTAAAGCAAGAAGAAAAACTGCGGCACTGTCTAAACCGCTTAACTTCTCTTCGCCGTCACCTGTAATTTCATCAATGGCCGAATCAGGCATCTTACTCTCCTTCTGTCATCCACTGTCTAAGAATGTGTGCGGCCAATTTAGGATCTGCTGCCACCATGGTTCTGACTTTTTCTAACAATTCGCGCTCTTCATTCGACTCGGCTTCTACTTCAGCCGCCGTCTGCTCAACTTCTTCATTCATCTGTTCAAGCGCCTCAGAAATTTCATCGACGTTCTCTAAAGTCTCTTCCTCTTCCGGAACATCTTCAGGATAGGCAAGAATACTCTCCTCTTTCTTCGATAGATCCTTCAACATTGGACGAATCACACCAAAGATAATAATCAGTACCGCCAGGCCTGCTAATAACTGTTTTACTAGATCCCAGAACCATGACTCCTGCCAGACCGGAATCATTTCGGCCTCTTCCATTGGTGCAATCACAAAAGACGCATTAACCACCGTCAAGGTATCGCCACGAGCCTCATCCAGTCCCACCGTGTCGCTAACCAGCTGGCGATAACGCAACAGCTCTTCATCTTCAATCGGGGTGCGGACAATATTATCCTCTTCATCCAGCGTTGTTTTGTCGTCCAGAACGACGGCAACCGACAGGCGGTGAATATTGCCAACCGAATTTTTAATATGACTGATGGTGCGATCCAGCTCATAGTTTTTGGTTTTCTTCTCAGTCGAATTCTTCAGATTCGGGTCACTCTCCGGCGTATAACCCTGCTCTGGCGCCAGACCGGCACGAGGAGGCTGATTTGTAAGAGCGCCTGGAATCCCCATTGGCCCTTCATTGCGGTTTATCTCTTTAATCTCTTGCTCGGAACGAATCGCCTCTGGATCTGGCTCATAGTTTTCACGAGTCTGCTCCTGCTGGGTAAAATCCAACTCAGCTGTGACCTGAGCACGCACCTTACTCTCACCACCAACAATCGGTGCCAACAACTTAATAATTCTGCTCGACAAGGTCTCTTCAACCATGCGCGTATAATCAAGCTGCTTAATGCTCATATTAAAGGTATTACCGCTGCTGTTATCACCTGTGAGTAAGTTACCGTGCTGATCCACCACCGTCACATCCTTAATATCCATATTCGGAATACTGGAAGAGACCAGATAGACAATGGCACTGACCTGCTCATCATTCAATGAACGACCAGGGTGAAGTTTAACCACGACAGAGGCGGAAGGTTTCTGCTGCTTACGAACAAAGACCGATCGTTTCGGTAGACCCAGCATGACTCGAGCTGACTTGACGGCATTGATAGAGGAGACAGATTTGGCCAACTCACCCTCAAGCGCTCGATGATATTGGGTGGTCTCTTTAAATTGGGAGATACCGAAGCCCTGCTCCACATCCAGCAATTGATAACCGGTTGCCGCCTGTTTAGGGTAACCTGCGGCTGCCAGCTGCAGACGCAACGAGTGTACCTTATCGGACGGCACCAGGATGCCACCACTGGCCTGATCAATCTTATAGTCAACTTGCTCTTTATCTAAAGTCTGAACAACTTCATTGATGTCTTTGGCGTCTAAACTGCCAAAAAGAAGGGTGTAAGGTTTGTCTTGCGACCAGAGAAGAATACCAACGGTCAGCGCGACACTGGCTGCCAGCGCAATGACCAAACTGACCTGTTTGGCAACCGAAAGGGCCATAATATTATCAATCAACGTCGACCCAACACCACTATTTGTCTGTGTGTTCAAAGTTGGATCCATTGACGCTTGAGGCTCGGCCATATTTTTTCTTTCAGTTGTTTGAATTAATGATTAATAACGAAAAAAACAAACATGCCACTCGATTAGATTGGCATATTCATAATATCTTTATAAGCTTCTGTCAGCTTATTACGAACTTGAGTCATCGCTTGGAAAGAGAGGCTGGCTTTTTGCGCCTGTAACATGACTTCAGACAGTTCAACATCCAAGTCTCCACGCTCAAACGCCTCTTTCATCTCTCCGGATTTATGCTGCTCATTATTCACTGAGTTCACCGCATGGCTCAACAACTCGGCAAAATTTTCCGCCGAGGCTTCACCCGTCGGAGCCACTGCATCTTTAGGAGCATCTGGATTCAATGCCGCCTGCGCTGCCAGTGAGCGCATCTGTAACATTAAACTCTGTGTATCAACCGTACTCATTACGATTCATCTCCTAATGGCCCAGCAATTCCGGGTAAATAAAAAACGTGTGTTTCGCTTGAGTGATTATCCCACATCTTGCCAGGAAGAAAACTCACTCAGACATTACTTTTCTAGTGCTACTTTATCAGCAAGTGATATGCCAATCAATTGCCAAAAAACCAACAAACTCTCTGTTCTAACTCATTAACGCTTAAGTTTTGTTAATCTCAGCCGATAAATTTGTTTATCAAGGTACTTCGACACCCTGCTCTTTTAGTTTAGCAATTTTGTAACGCAAAGTTCTTGGACTGATATTTAAAGTCTCTGCCGTCTTCTGACGATGACCATTAAACTGCTTCAATGTTTCCAAAATCAACGCCACTTCTCGCGCTCTTAAATCTTTGGTATCGGAATCCGCCACCGGTGATGCCTCTGTCTCTGACACCGGTTGGCTTGAAGGCTGCTGTGGTGTTGTATTTTCCATACTGAGCGGCACCTGCCCCATTGCACTGTCTAACAGAATGTCCTGCTCTTGAATGGTGTCACCCGACATCATCACCAAAGCACGTTGAATAACATTATCCAACTCGCGAATATTGCCAGGCCAGCTATGCTCAATTAAACGCTTCAGCGCCGGGGCGGAGATCATCGGCTCAATTCGGTTTTTGCCACAATGACGCTGCAGAATTCTCTCCGATATCGCGGCGATATCTCTGGGGCGATCACGCAGTGGCGGCAGGTGCATCGGGAAGACATTCAGGCGATAAAACAGGTCTTCACGAAACTCACCTGCGGAAATTGCCTTGTGCATATCAATATTCGAAGCACTTAACACTCTGACATCGAGATGAATGACTCGATGGCTACCAATGCGCTCCACCTCTTTCTCTTGTAACACACGTAAAATCTTAGCCTGCAGATCCGGTTTCATCTCCCCGATCTCATCAAGGAAAATGGTTCCACCCTGCGCCTGTTCAAATTTACCCGGCATCGCCTTAGCCGCGCCGGTAAACGCACCTTTCTCATAACCGAACAGCATCGCTTCCAGCATGTTTTCAGGAATGGCGGCGCAGTTAATCGCCACAAAAGGCTGCTTCACCCGGGCTGACTGCTTATGAATAAAGCGCGCCAACACCTCTTTACCGGTGCCGCTCTCGCCACTGATTAAGACACTGGCCTCACTCTCTGCCACCTTTTTCGCCATGGTTTTCAGCTGCTGCGTAGCCGGATCGGCCACCACAAAATCATCTTCACTCGAGGCATCGCGGTTGAAGTAGGCCTTGGCTTTCTCTACCAGCACACTGGCTTCAAACGGTTTGACAATGTAGTCAACAGCACCAGACTTCATCGCATCTACCGCCTGCTCAATGGTTCCATAGGCTGTCATTAACACAATCGGCAGGTAGGGTTTAATGGCACGAATGCGCTTCATCAGTTCGTAGCCGTCCATGCCATCCATGCGGATATCCGAAAACACCATGCCGATATCGTCTTCTAATGCCACCAGTGCATCTTCGGCACTACTGACACTCACCACCTCAAAACCATTAAGCATTAGAGTATCCACCAAGGCTTCCTGCAACTCTTGATCATCTTCCACAATCAAAATTTTGGCGATATTCATTCGATCCCCTTCACTTCTGCCAATGGCAAACGTATTCCAAATGTTGAGCCGTAACCCACAATCGATTTAACCCAGGCCTGACCATTATGCGCCTCTGCAATCGCGCGCACCACCGCCAACCCCAGACCGGTACCCTGCGCACGGCTGGTATAAAAAGGTTCAAAAACCTGTTCCAGTTTTTCAGGCTCGATACCCGGCCCCTCATCCTTGACTAAAATATCAATTTTGTCTTCCAGCTTATTCACCGTTACCTGAATTTTAGCCTGTGTGCCGACAACATCAATCGCATTGCTGATTAAATTGTGTAGCGCCGTGACCAAACCGTCGAGATCTCCGTTAATCACCAGGCCTGGCATAAACGAGTCAAACTGAATCTCACTGTGACTCTCTTTAACCTGGTTTTCGACAGCCAGCTTCACCCGTCCAATCAAATGGGTAATCTCGATACTCTGCTCACTGCCTTTACCCCCTTTGGCGTACTGCAGCATATCTTTCACCAAGCCCTCAAGGTGGCGCAGACTGTTCAGCGCCTTACCAATAAAGCGCTCGCGATTGACCTCATCCAGGTGTTCAGAGTTCATCTGGGAGACATAGAGCAGAGCCGAAGCCAATGGGGTACGAATCTGATGTGCTAAGGAGGCGGCCATCTCCCCCATAGAGTGAAGACGCTGATGACGGTTAACATGATCTTGCAACTGGCGGGCGGCGGTCACATCCTGAATCAATAAGATCTTACCCAGGGTTTGATCAAGCGAGGTTTCCGAGAGCTGATAGGCCTGTTGGTCATGCGTCATTAGCTCACCGGCATCATTCACACTTAGAAAAGCATTCATCACCACCACATCCCAGTTGCGCCCAATCGCATCTTCGCCCAGTATGCGTGCGGCGCTGGAGTTCATCTCCGTTATATGGTCACTCTCATCCAGGGTAATGACACCCGCAGGGAGTAGCTGCAGTAAGCGGCCAAGACGATCGGCCACCAAGCGCTTCTCACGATCACTTTGCGCCAGCTGCGCCTGCAGATCAGAGACTTGTTGTTGAAGCGACTCATAGGATTGGCTTAACTGCAGAGAGGTTTGATTAAACAGCTCAAAAGCCTGCTCCAGTTCTGCCAATCGATTTTTTTCAAGTTCGTTCAACATTTTTGAAAGGTCTCTGCTAGCTTAAATCAATCATTAGGAAAGTTCATACTTACGAATTTTTTCAACCAAAGTGGTCCGGTTGGTCTGCAATAACTTCGCCGCTTGCGAAACATTACCTTCCGTTTGAGAGAGCGCTTTTTGAATCAACTGCACTTCCATCTCCACCAAATAGGATTTCAGATCCAAGCCATCATCCAAGTCCGGCACTTTATTAAAGACCCCGTTCGGATCCGTTTCGGACAGGCCTAATGGTTTCTCTTTCTCAGTCGTTTGTGCTTGTTCTGGACTGTTCTGTTCGATGGCGCTAGCAACTTGAATATCATCGGTAACACCCACGACACGAATTAAGCTGGCATCTTGTGACAGTTCAACCTGATATTTAGCCGGCAGATCATCGTAGTCGACCGCCATCCCAGGAAACAGAATCGATAACCGCTCGGCCAGGTTACCCAGTTCGCGCACATTACCCGGCCAGCTGTAGTGCTGCAGAGCAATCATCGCCTGTTCGGTAACTTGTGGAATTTTACGACCGTTTGCCTGAATGTTATTGAACATAAAGTCCAACAAACTCGGCAGGTCCTCTGGGCGCTCGCGCAGAGCGGGCATCTCGATTGGAAAAACATTGAGACGATAGAACAGATCTTCTCGGAAAGTACCGTCTTCAATATTATCTTCTAAGGTTCGGTGGGTGGCGGCAATGACACGTACATCACACTCAAAGCTTTTATTGCCACCGACACGCTCATAGGTTCTCTCCTGCAGAACACGCAGTAACTTGACCTGCATTGGCAGAGGCATATCACCAATTTCATCCAGGAAAATCGTGCCCTTTTCCGCCATTTCAAAACGACCTTTACGCGCGGTAATTGCGCCGGTAAAAGCCCCCTTTTCATGCCCAAAAAGTTCACTTTCTAAAAGCTCGGCTGGAATGGCGCCACAATTAATCGGTACAAAAGCTCTATTCGCTCTTTGTGAGGCCTGGTGTAAAGATTGAGCAACCACCTCTTTACCTGTTCCAGACTCCCCCAAAATCAGTACAGTGGCATCCGTTTGCGCCACTTGCAAGATCAGTTTTTTTACTTTCTGCATTGCTGGCCCGTCGCCAACAAGATTGGATAAATGCTCTACAGACATTAAACCGCCACTTCTAATTAATTGTCACTCAGGTCCCTTTATATACGGGTTTTCCTGCGATGTCAAAAATTTGGCAATCTTTTTAGTAGGGGATTATTTTAGATATTGTTTAACGGAGGAGTGTGATTGATTACTTTTCTGCAATTCATTGATGAGTTTTTGCTGTGCATTTTTAATGCACTGCTGAATTTTTTGATTATCTTCAAGCAGCTGCTCTCCAATAGGGTCCAATTCAGAACCGTAGGAATCGACGGCGGATTCCAACTTGGTCTGCCACACTGAGTCCAGCTCTGAAAACTGTTGCCAATCTTCGGCTTGAGCTGCATTCAGCATGTTTTTTGAGTGAGCCAACAGGGTTAATCTGGCTTTTTCTGCAGACACAATTAAGCGCTCATTCTGTCGATTTGTTCTTTAGAGACGCGCTTAATCTCTTCGGGCATCTGTTTCCAGGCCTCATCCAGAGTTTTAATATGCTCAATGACCTCATCCAGCATCTGCGTATCATTTTTACTTGATGCCTCAAACACTCGACGATAACAGTAGTCATAAAGGCTGTAAAGATTCTCTGCAACCTCTTTACCCTTGTCAAAATCAACCCCGGCACGCAAGGCATTCAAAATAGCCAGCGTTTTATTGGCATGCTCCGATTTTTTTTCAAAATTCTTCTGCTCAATAAACACTTTAGTCAGGTTTAAGTTTTTCAAAGCGCCTTCATAAAGCATCTCCACCAATTTATGAGGAGTAGCTTCAGACACCGCTGTTTCAACATAGTTGGTTGCATACTGCTGTGCAAACTTATTTCGCAATGCCATATTCATGTCAATTTCCCTTATATCGATTTCTTTACTAAATTCTATGTTTAGTTATTGTTATTACTAAAGGTGGCTGTTAGATAGTCTCGTGTCTGCTCCGAGCTTGAAATAATGGATTGCAATGTCGAGAACTGCATTTGATATTTAAACAGCATCATCTCATAACGCGCATCCAGCTCCTGGCTTTTCTCATCGTATCGATCATTTTTTGTATTCAAGGTTTCAATACGTTGTGCCACTAAACCGGTATCTTCATCAAAAAGATCATTAACGGTCTCTTCAATCAGACTGGCAAAACCTTGGGCGTAAGTCAGATCGCCTCGGGCACCGATTACCCCACCTAATACCTCAAATTGTAAACCACGAACCTCTGCCTCTTCACCACCGATCACGGCAAAGTCACTCACTTTCACTTTTCGACCATCGCTGGAATCGGCATAGGCCCCGATATTTAATGTCCCGGTATCCGTAGTAATGGTTCCATCCACATTTTGCCCCAGATCATTCAAGTCCGCGCTAAAACCGCCATTGGTAAAATTCGCAAAGTTGGTTAACTCAACTTCAGAAAAAATTCCAAAACGGCTTGAAGAAATACTGATAACCCCACCAGAAGCGCTGACACTCACTGAACCCTCCGCAGCCTGCACATCCGTATTCGCATTAATGGCTGCAGCCATCGCTTTGGTCAGCTCATCTAAAGTATAACGTTGCGCATCTAAACTAATCGCCGAAGTGGTTGAGTCATCAATGCTGACATCAAAGCTAGCCGCTGCCGCACTCAAGTCAATCAGCTGCTCTCCATTGTAACTGGCATCATTGAAGCCCTGATTCGACATATTGGCAATATTGGTAAGATCTGCTACGCCCTGTCCTGCGGCGGCTGAAATTTCAAAACGAGATTGAGAAGTGTCATAGGCAATACTGGCAATGCCCGCACCAAATGCGCTATCAATCTGTCCCTGAATGGCGGTGGCCACATCATTTTTAGTCGAGTAATCACCAGCCAGAGCAGCCAAGTTAATCGTATTGGTGGTCGCTCCAATGGTTAAATCAAAGCTTGCCGCAGCATCAATAGTTAAGGCGGCGCTGCTATCAAGCACACGGTCACCGGAAACTTTTTCATCAGTGGTGGTGGTTACCGCACCCCCTTGAACCGTTGCACGCTCAGCTAACTGAGTAATCTCTAGTGCATAGCTGCCCGTCTGGGTACGTTCATTCCCACCGGTGACATTGATCAAAGCATCGTCACTGCTTCCACCTTTGGATAACAAGTTCGACACCGCTTGCATATTGCTGGCCAAAACCGCATCTAGAGTGGATTCATCTAACTCCAATACACCTTCACGGTCAAAACTCAGGCCAATCGAAGCCAGAGTATTATAGTTACCATCCAGCTCATCAATCGAACCCGCTAGAGAGGCTTGAATTTGATCTTTAACAGATCGTAGTAAGCTATTACCCGCTAAATCACCATAATACTGATACTCTTCTGACTCCAATTCCGCTTCAGTTAAGTCCGACTTATCGTAACTACCCAGCTCATCAAAAATGGTTTGTAACTGATTATAAACCCCAACGAAACTCGAAATCGTCTCTTTAACCTGATCACTATCCTGCGTAACACTCAGTGTTTTTGGGTTTCCAGACGATGCTGAGTTCAAGTTAAACGTCACCCCTTCGATCACTTCATCAAAAGAGTTAGAGGCACTGGTCACTGTTAAACCGTTCAAGATCATTACCGCATCTTGCGCTTCGGCAGTGGTGGTGTAACCGGCGGTATCAAAATCGGTTAAACCGGAAACAGACACCTCACCGGCAGCACCCGTCTGCTTAGAGGTAAACATCATCTGATAACTGCCCGCATTATTGATAATTGATGCCGTTACACCATAGTCACCACTATTGATAACATTCTGCAGACCTTCAAGTGTGTTGTTGGTCGCATCAACCGTAATGGTATGGTCCTGCCCACCGGTAGAGATGGTTAAGGTTCCGTTGGAGATGGTGTCAGAAGGCGCACTGTACGCTTTGTCCACCACCATAGTGTGAGCCTGTGCCAGCTGTCTAGACTCTACCTGATATGAGGCAAGAGCGGCCGCACTGGTGGCAGAAATTGACACCACTGTCTCATCTGACGAGGTGGCCGTTCTTTGAGAAAAAATATCCGGCGAAGACAGATCGGTCAAATATGAATTAAAAGCCGTTAAGTTGGTTTCCAAAAACTTGACCGCATCCAGCTCAGTCGAAACCTTGTCCTGGTTTCGCTGCAGAATAGCTCTCGAGCCAGCAACCTCTGCTTCAGCCATGACTTTCGCCATATTGCCAATATCAAAAGTGCTGTTTGTCAGGCCATTTAATAACGTTGTGCCAATTTCATTTGTCATGGCTCAGCTCCTGGTCATCAATTAATTCATATTTTTATTGTATTACAGGTTTAAGCACCATAGATGCCAACCTTAATAAATATATCGGCACGCTTTTAAGAAACTTTAATAGGAGAGTAAAAGAAAAAAAGCGGTCAAAAGACCGCTAAACACACAAGGGAACTGGTTACCTAAGCTTGTTCATGTGTAATCAAGCCCGGTGGCGTCACTATCGATTCCGATAGTTGCTTACGCATCTCCAAATAGTTGGTTATATTTTTGGAGATGGTCAAAAATTCTTGTGAGGGAATTTGCCGGATCACCTCATCCGTTTCACTGTTTTTGATATAGATAATCATTCTTTCGGAACTTTCATCTTTTTCAAAACGCAGATAATTTTGGAGCTTTTCTAGTTGCAGGTTTAGATTGTCCATTAAACTCTCTAATTCTGCTTGCTCATTTTGGCCACTGGTCTCTTCAAATTTAAGCCGGTCAATGTCCTCTGCCGTTTTCTCAATTTGCTGAGAAACTTCAGACTCCTTGATTTTCACTTTATCATCCGAGACCGATGATCCAACTTGTTTACTTGCAGGAAGACTATTCGAACTCTGTGGTTGCATAACATTTAACTCTGCCATACTCCCCTCCTAAACAATTCCATCATCTATATGATTTCATTGAATAAGCTGCCTGTCAAACCTTCTTTACTTTGTAAACTATTCTGTTGTACCGAATTCAGGTAGTTTTGAATGTTTTGCATAATTCGCAACGAGCCTTCAGTCGGAAACTGTCTAATAACTTCATCAGTCGTTTTATCAACTACTTTCACCACAGCTTCCTGGGTGGATTCATCTACACTGAAAGCTAACGTCTGGCCTAACAATTTCATCTGTTGATTCAACTGTTCGGCTTTATCTGATAACTCGGTCAGTGTAACTGATTCAGTATTTGCTAGTGGAGAGACGACTGATTCTTCAGACTGCTGTTTTGCCGTCTGGGCAGCAGCCGGTTTTGCAACCGACTGTTGACCCTGGCTTGCAACAGTAGACGATAAGATAGTATTAATATCCATATCTGCCTCCCCTATCTACTACGCTAGATCTCTATCGTAGTAAAGATAGTACATTTTGAGATTGCTGGTTCGCCTGCGATAGCATACTCATACCAGCCTGCTGTAGAACCTGAGTTCGAGCTAAGTTGGCACTTTCGCGAGCGAAGTCGGCATCTTCAATCTGTGATCTTGCTGAAGTAATGTTTTCATTTACATTACTCAAGTTAGAGATGGTTGATTCCATACGGTTCTGCAACGCACCCCATTTAGATCTTAATGTACCGATGTTTGACAAAGCACCATCGATTTTCATAATCGCGACTGATGCACCCGTGGCTGTACCAATACTGGTTGCACTGAATGCTGATTCACGAACAGAGATCGCTACCTGTGCTCCACCAGCAACCGCGGCACTGTAGTGAGTGAAGGTACCAAACATGTTGCCCCCACCACCAGAACCTGAGATACCAGTGTTAAAGTTACCTAATGAAATGGCAATTTTATTATCCGCACCCGTTTCCCAACCGGCGTGAACATTGGTATTTGCCTGTGCTGCAGAAAGGATAGAACCAGAAGTTCCCACATTTTGCATCACTTGTACTTCATTGAACTTGGTTGTTACGGCAACACGATCGATCTCAGTCATTAACTGAGCATACTCATCCTGCATCTGGCCGCGGTTTTGAGTACTGTAAGTACCGTTTAACGACTGAACAGAAAGCTCACGCATACGCTGTAACATTCCCACCACTTCTTCCGAAGCACCATCTAAGGTCTGTAGCATAGAGATACCGTCATTCGCATTACGAATAGATTGGTCGGTACCCATGATCTGAGATGTCATACCGGTAGAGATGGCTAAGCCGGCGGCGTTATCTGCTGCACTGTTGATCTGTTTACCCGAAGTTAAACGTTCCATTGCAGTAGTTTGTTCACCAGCAGTTCTTTCTAAAATACGGTTGGCATTCACTGCCCCCATATTTGTATTGATTACCATTGCCATGATAAATCTCCTTTTTTAGAAATTGTTAGTCTTGCCCTAGCAGGGTTGCTAACTTTTTAGTTATCCGCCCACTAGGTGGCGAATTCTGTTTGGGTTGAGTCCCAAATTTTGTGGGAGATGGCCATTAGTGGTCTTCTCCAAATTCTATTGCAATAACTGCAGTACATTCTGTGACATCTGGTTGGACTGAGATAGCATACTCATCCCTGCCTGCTGCAGTACCTGTGTTCTTGCTAAGTCCGCACTCTCTCTTGCAAAGTCTGCATCCTGAATCTGTGAGCGCGCTGCACTCATATTTTCATTTACATTGCTTAAGTTAGAGATGGTTGACTCTAAACGGTTCTGCAAAGCACCCCATTTAGATCGCATTGTGTTGATATTTGATAAGGCACCATCTACTTTCATAACTGCAACAGACGCTGCCGCCGCTGTTGTAATGTCAATAGTGCTGAATGCAGACTCACGTACTGAGATCGCTACTTGCGCCCCACCGGCAACGGCTGCACTGTAGTGAGTGAAGTATCCAAAGACATTGGCACCACCACCTGAACCTGAGATCCCGGTATTGAAGTTACCTGTAGAGACCGCAATTTTATTGTCAGTCCCAGTCTCCCAACCGGCATGCACATTCAAAGCCGTTGGCGCAGCAGATAGGATTGACCCAGAGGTCCCCACATTCTGCATAACTTGTACTTCATTGAATTTAGTAGTGACGGCAACACGGTCAATCTCTGTTAAAAGCTGTTCAACCTCTTGGTCCATCTGAATACGGTTTTCTGAACTGTAAGTCCCGTTTAAAGACTGTACTGAAAGTTCACGCATACGCTGTAGCATGCTAACCACTTCTTCAGCTGCACCATCCAGGGTCTGTACCATAGAGATACCGTCAGTTGCATTTCGAATTGCTTGATCTGTACCACGGATCTGAGAGGTCATCCCTTCCGATACCGCCATACCCGCTGCATCATCTGCTGAGCGGTTGATTCTTAAACCTGATGTCAAACGTTCCATTGCGGTTTTTTGATCACCAGAGGTGCTGTCCAATAAACGCACTGCGTTTAAAGATGCCATATTTGTGTTAATTACCATTGCCATGATAAATTCTCCCGTTCTTGTGTGTTTTATGTATCGCTTTATTTTTTAATTCTGAGGCAATGTTTCTTGCCTTCAATTAACTTAACGGCACAAGATTTCATTCTTTAGTTTTTTTTAGAAAAAAATCAGCAATAAAAAAGGCACCTGAAAAGGTGCCTTTGAAAATGAGATCGAAATAAAGAGTGACTAGGAGGACGACAGCAGCGACAGCATCTGTTTTACCTGAGGGTTGTCCGGTTCGAGTTTCGCAGCCAGCTCTAACGCCTGACAGGCTTCAGCGACTTTCCCCAGTTTCAGTGCCAGCTCGGTTAATTTAAGCAGTCCGGTAAAGTGCTGTGGCATCTGTTTGGTAAAGGCGTCAAGCACATTAAATGCAAACTCATCCTGCCCTAATAACAGTAAATAGTCTGCATAAGGCAGCATATACTCTAAAGAGAAACCGCATAGCGCTTCTAAATAGATAAGCACCTTTTCATGCTCCTCCTTTACCATCGAATAGTGCAACAGTCGTTTTAGAGCCAACAGTTGAAAAGGTCTGAAAGAAACTCGAGAGTACGCTTCAACCGCCTGCTCACTCTGCCCATTCAGGTCTGCAATCATACCGGCTACCAGGCTGTCCAGCTCCTGCCCTTCATGACCCGATACTTTCTTGAGCTGTTGCGCCACCGCCTCTAAAGTTGACACATCATGCTTATCATAGGCTTTAACCGCTTTGGCGTGCAACTCCACCGGAGACAGGCTGCGCTGCTTTAACAACTTTGCCTGTTCGGTGTCGGTGTGACTTAAATTTTTATGCAGAATGTCCGCTGCGGTGGCGAGAGCCTGCTCATCGGCTTCGCTCAAACACAGTTCTGGATGATAGTGCTGCCAGATTCGATAACGCCCCGCTTCAAAGCGCTCAATCCATCCCTTAAGTAAAGACGCGGGTCGACTGTCT
>CAZNML010000025.1:0-21365 GCA_964574275.1 uncultured Thiosulfatimonas sp.
AAAGCCTGGACGACGAACAGCGTCTCGGCCAGCCGATGGTTCAGGCCAAATTCATCCAGGACTGGGGCACGGTTGACCTGTTCGTTCTGCCCGGATTCCGCGAGATCGACATGGGCAGTAGCGAACTGCGTCCGCGCCTGGCCCTGCCGATTGCCACTGCCGATCCGGTCTATCAGGACAGCGCCAAAGATGGGCATATCGATTTTGCCGCCCGCTGGAACCACACCATTGATGATCTGGATATCGGCATCAGCTGGTTTAACGGTACTCAGCGCACCCCGTTGCTCAAGCAGGTCATGGAAGGCGGCCAGCCTAAACTGCAGCCATTCTATGTGCAGAGCCAGCAGTTTGGCATCGATGCCCAGTATATCGCCGGCGACCTGCTGGTGAAATTCGAAGGGCTACATCGCGCCAGCCATGACCAGAACCTGCAGGCCTATGACAGCAAAGCGTTTGTTTTCGGCGGTGAATATACTCTGGTCGGCATCGCCGACAGCGCCCATGATCTGGGCATTATCGGCGAATACCTCTATGACGAATGGGATGCGACCACGCCGTTCCAGAGAGACTGGATGACCGGGCTGCGCTGGGTGTGGAACGACGAACAGAGCACCGAACTGCTGCTCGGCAGCATTGTCGATCTGGAACACGCCTCGCAGCTCTGGAGCCTAGAGGCCTCGCGCCGCATCGGCGACAACTGGAAAGCCGAACTCACCGGTAGATGGGTGACCAGTGTCGCTGCAGAGGACACTTACCTCAACGCCTACAAACAGGACGACCTGATCAGCCTGAAGCTCTACTACTATTTCTGATTTTTCAGGTAAGGGATTACAAACGGCTTTCTGGTTCAATAACGTGAATAGTTAGGAGTCATCTACTAACGCTTTGAAAAATAGCAGACTTAGTCAGCTTAAAACTCGATAACTATTTTCGAGAAAACCCTGCGTAAAAAACTTAATTCAGTCAGAAGAAGTATCAATGTTTTTTTAGATTCACTGAAAAAAGCGTTACAATCAAATGGTATTTAACTTAATTGTAAGGTAACGGTTTTATGCAGCTCTTCTCGAAACCTTTGGTTATTTTTATAGTTTTAATTCTCTCAAGCCTTACCGGCTGTAATGGCCCCGCAGAACCAGAACAACGCAAAAATCTGCTGATTTATTGTGGTATCACCATGATAAAACCGATGAAACAGCTCGCTGAAGAGTTTGAAAAACAGCACCCTGTGAACATCACCATTACCCAAGGTGCCTCACAAGATCTATACGACTCTTTAAAGGAGAGTAGAACTGGAGATCTATACCTTCCAGGCTCCTCCAGTTATAGAACCAATAATACTCAAGATGGCTTGCTGCAAGACTATGTTTTTGTCGGTTATAACCGCGTCGCTTTGATGGTTCAAAAAGGCAACCCAAAAGGTCTAACGGCTGACCTTCAACATCTTACCAATCCGAATATCAAATCCGTACTCTGTGATCCACAAACAGGAAGCATTGGCAGAGCTTCTGAAAAAGTTTTGAAAAAAGCGGGAATCCATGATCAGGCCTATCGTAACGCCATCTACCTCACCACGGACTCCCGCCGTCTGTTTGGCGCCATGCGTGATAACAAAGCCGATCTAACGCTAAACTGGTACGCAACCGGAACCTGGCCTGGGAACAAGGAACATGTTGACATTCTTGAGCTACCCGCTGATATCGCTAAGCCGAAAGCGCTTGAAATCAATCTGTTAAGTTTTTCCAAACACCCTGAAATGGCAAAAGCGTTTATGGAATACGCATCCAGCAAACACGGCCTAACGACCTTTAAAGACTTTGGCTTCTTAACCGGGCCTGAGTACCAACAGGCTATTCAGGGGAAATAAGGCTTTGCGCTAATGATAAAACCGAGTATGGAACAAAACCGCAATCACATCTCTAAACAGCTGACGCTGCTGTTGTCGATATTTTTAGTCGGCTTCGCTCTACAGCCGCTAATCCATTTCAGCCAAAGTCACTACAGTGAAGCGCTTGATAAACAGATCGAAAACGCGCAGATACAAGGTATTATCGGAGATGAAATCATCAACCATATCATAGAGGTAGAACATGGCTATCTAAGGCTTGTCAATCAGGTCAGACCCTCAACTCGAGATTTCACCTTAAAACAGGTAAATACACACATTGATGAAATAGCAGAATTGATCAATGTGCTCGAAAACGGCGGCTCTTTTCAGCAGACTCTTAAATTAAACCTGCCAGGCTTGGATAGCGTCACCAATACCTGGCACTATAAACCGACTGGTACTCAGGCTTTCAATACTCTTAGAATTGATACCTTGCCAAAACTGACTGCTATTGTTAAACAGTTTAGCGCCACTAATTTACAAATGGATGAGCTCCATCGCCTGACACAGGCAAAATCCCCCCTGATAACTCAGCAGATGATACTGATTCAACAAGACGTCAAAAGAACCGCTCCGCTGTTTATCCGTCTGCAAGAAAATGCCAGCCAGATTCACTACCACAACCAGAACTATCTAAAAGAGTTACAGGTAAATGTTAAAAATCAAAAAGATAGATTTACTTTAATATTATATTCCTCTATCGCTACTTTGCTGCTGTTGGGACTGCTGGTGTTTCTAATTATTTCGCGCCATATCGGTTCGATGATAATTGACCTGCAACATCAACAAGATAAAGCACAGGCAGCAACCGAAAGTAAAAGTCTCTTTCTCGCCAATATGTCACATGAAATTCGCACGCCACTCAATGCGATTACCAACTCTATCGCACTGTTAAAACAGCAGGAACAAGAGCCTACCAAATTTAAATATTTTAAGAGCATCGACCAGTCCCTCCAGAGCCTGCTTGACATTAGCAATGACATCCTCGACTTCGGTAAAATTCAGAGCAACCAACTCAAATTCGATTTCCACGACTTTGACCCCCATGAGTCACTCTCCTCTGTGGCAGATTTTTATAAGACCAAGTGTTCTGAAAAAAATATCCAGCTGAATGTGTCGATCGATCCGGCTATGCCGCACTCTGTGCACTCTGACCCGCTAAAAGTTAAACAGGTTCTGTCCAATCTGCTCTCTAATGCACTCAAATTCACCGAAGCGGGCAAATCAATCCGCCTGGATATTGAATACAACAGCAGCGATAAACAGATAATTATCTCGGTTACCGATCAGGGAGTGGGGATTTCTAAACAACAGTTAAGCCATATTTTTGAACCCTTCTCGCAAACTGAATCGGACACCACTGGCAAATTAGCCGGTACGGGTTTAGGTCTGGCAATCAGCGCTCAGTTGGTCGAACTACTGGGAGGAGACCTCAGTGTGGAAAGCGAGCCTGACAAAGGCACTCGCTTCAACTTCAAACTGCCAATAGATGAAAGCCAACCCATTAAAAAAGCTGCAAACCAGTTTACAGCGCATAAAGCGTTCTCTGGCACTATTTTGCTGGTTGAAGACAACGCCACCAACCAGATATTAATAAGTGCGCTACTCCGCAAAATGGGCATTCACTTCGACTTAGCCAAAGACGGCGTTGAGGCTGTTGCAGCTTATCAAAACAAACGCTACGACCTTATTCTAATGGATGAATACATGCCCAATATGAACGGCTCTGAAGCGACTCAAAAAATCAGAGAACTTGAATCTGAAATGGATAACTTGCCGCAAACTCCAATCATCGCGCTTACCGCCAATGCCAAGAAAGGTGACCGTGAACGCTTTATTGAAACTGGAATGAATGATTACCTATCAAAACCCTTAGAAATCGAAGAGTTGAACCGTGTTTTTGATCAATATCTGTTTATGAAAAAGAGTGAGACTGCCTAATCGGATGCACTCTATTCCAGGACTCGATTAACTAGCATTCGCACTGCTTAGTCACTCTATTCAGGCCTGGTCGTTTCAAACAATATTGAAACTTTTGTAAATATTTTTAGCCTAACTTCATACTCCCTCAATAGCTAAAACTTGCTTAATACTTATATTTCAGTATTCTAAAATGACAACCTTTAAGGCTGAATCGGAGGCTTTTATGCATTCAAAAAAATCTTATTTCAAAACGTTTTTATTGAGCTCAGTCATGCTGACATCCGCTACAGTCAGTGTTCAGGCGCACGCCAGCTGGTGGGATAAAGGTGCCGAACTGTTCAAAGAGGTACAGGAGAAAGCGCCTGAGGTGATCAAGAGTAAAGACAGCAGTACATCCTCCCTGTCCTCTTCAGAGATCCAAAAGGCTTTTAAAGAGGCTTTGAGCCTGGGGTCTGAAGCTGTGGTTAAACAACTCAGCACCAAAGATGGCTTTAATGCCGACCAAGCGATTCACATACCACTGCCAGGTACATTGAAGTCAGCCCAATCCATGTTAAACAGAGTCGGCATGGGCGACTTAATGGATGATCTGGAGCTCAAGCTCAACCGCGCTGCAGAAGCGGCCACCCCAGAAGCCAAAGCACTGTTTATCAATGCCGTTAAAGAGATGACCTTTGAGGATGTGCAAAAGATCTATCAAGGACCAAAAGATTCGGCAACACAGTACTTACGCTCTAAAACCGGCAAGGATTTAGCCGCTAAAATGCGCCCTATTATCGAAAACACGCTCAATAGTGTTGGTGCGGTCAAAGCCTATGACAAAGCGATCAGCGAATACAAAAACATCCCGTTTGTTCCGGATGTTAAAGCTGATCTACTGCAGCACGTAACCGACAAGGGCATGGACGGCATGTTTTACTACCTGGCCAAAGAGGAAGCCAGTATTCGCAAAGATCCGGTTAAGCAGAGCACCGAACTTCTTAAAAAAGTATTTGGATCAAACTAAGCTATGAAAAAAACCTTCAAACTATTTGTTTTAAGCCTGACCCTTTTAGGCCTATCAGCGTGCGTCAATACTAAAACCACTAAGGGCGGCTCGGTAGGCATAGAGCGCCAACAGTTGATGATGATCTCGGCTCAGGAGATGAATAAAGGGGCAGAAAAAGCCTATGACGCCATTCTAAAAGAGGCAAAACAGAAAAAGACCTTAAATACCGATAAAAAGACTCTGCAGCGTATTCGTATTATCGGCAATCGCCTGATTCCACATACCGCTGTCTTCAGAAAGGACGCACCGCGCTGGGACTGGGAGATCAATCTGATCAAATCGGATCAGCTTAATGCCTGGTGTATGCCGGGTGGTAAAATCGCTTTTTATACCGGCCTGATCAATAAACTCAAGCTGACCGATGCGGAAATTGCCGCCATTATGGGGCACGAAATGGCACACGCTCTGCGTGAACATGGACGTGAACGCGCTTCGCAGGCACAGCTGACAAGCGCAGGTCTAGCCGCACTGCAAATCTTTACCGGCGTTAAGGGTCCACTACTGGATGCGACTGCAATGGCTGTAGAGGTGACCCTGACACTGCCAAATAGCCGCACACACGAGACCGAGGCCGATCGTATTGGAGTGGAACTGGCAGCTCGCGCTGGCTACAACCCTTATGCAGCGGTCAATATTTGGCAAAAGATGAGTAAAATGGGTAACGGTTCTCCTCCCGAAATTCTAAGCACACACCCGATACACAGCACCCGCATTAAAGACCTGAAAAAATACGCTAAAAGAGTTGAGCCACTCTACCTCAAAGCCAAAAAAAGAGGTTAACGCAATCAATTCAACCTTTAAATCAAAGAGTTGTTAAAATACTCAGCCATTATTGAACACACTCAGGACACCCTATGTACCTTAATGCTTTTCACCAAACCAACGACGGTTTGGTCACCATTGAACCCGAACAAGCCAGTCGTTTTGCCAAAGAGGTCGCTCAAGACTTCAATCCGCTGCATGATCCGGACTCAAAACGCTTCTGTGTACCGGGCGATCTACTGTTTGCTCTGGTGTTGGCAAACAGTGGCCTGTCCTCAAAAATGGTGTTCAACTATACCGGCATGGTTGGAAAAGACGTCTCACTGGTTTTTCCTGAGACCGCAGCTAACACATTTCAGGTGACAGACAGTCAGGACAAAGAGTACCTGAATGTCAGCCGTGAAGGTGCAACCACCGATGATATGCAGCTGATTGAAGCCTTTACTCGCGCCTATGTCGCTTTTTCAGGGCACAGCTTTCCTCACATCTTGGTACCGCTGATGCGGGAACATAATGTAATGATCAACCCGGCTCGTCCAATGGTGATCTATGAGAACATGTCTTTTCAGTTTGACCGTCTCGATCTGAAAGCGCCGGTATTAGAGCTAGAAGAGAGTCAACTGGAAGTGGATGGCAAACGTGGAACCGTGACGCTTAAATTCCATGTTTTAGAAGATGGCGTTGAAGTAGGCAAAGGCCAAAAATCGATGGTATTAAGTGGCTTAAGAGAGTTTGACGAACAGAAGGTGCAAGATTTGGTTGAGATGTATGAAACAACCAAAGCGAATTACCAAACCGCTTAACAGAACCCACTGACATTAAAAAAGGCTTAAACCAATCTATTTGGTTTAAGCCTTTTTTTATAGCTCTTAAGCTGACAGCAATTAACGTAATCGGTTACCGGTTCGCGCCTCTCTTATCTGGGTTGGCTTGTCCAACTGGCCTAAAGCGCCATCAATGCATAACAGTGCATCACCAAACACCTGTTGTACCTCTATGCAGGACTTAGCCGGGGCCTGACCGGTTAAATTGGCACTGCTGGAAACAATCGGTTTACCGTATGCGTGGCACAGTTGCTGCACAATCGGATGGTCCGAAACCCGAATCGCCACCGTATCCCGACCACCAGTAATCCAATCAGGCATCGGCTGTTTAACCGGCAACACCCAGGTCACCGGACCAGGCCAGGTTGCCAAAACCTCCTTCTGCCAACTTGCGCCCATCAACTCAACATAGGGGGCAACCTGCTCTACCGAAGCGGCAATCAGAATCACTCCCTTCTCAACCGGACGTTGTTTCACGTGAAACAGTTTTTGAATCGCCTCTTCATTAAAGGGATCACAACCCAGACCATAGACCGCTTCGGTCGGGTAGGCAACCACCTCCCCATTATTCAAAGCTTCTACCGCTTTTGCGAGTTCCGTAGTATTCAAATCAACAGGCCTGATTAAAATTAACCGTTTAACTGGTGCAGGTTTAACACGCGTTTAAAAACATCCGGGTCTTTAATTTGAGTCATCTCACCTTCGCGAGGGATATGCTTGTCTTTAAGACGTGACAGGAAGAAACGCAATGCCGCCAAACGCAGAGCAGATGGCCAGGCATGTTCTTCCTCTGCCGTTAGCGGACGCTCTTTTTGATACTCATCCACCATCATCTGGATTTTATTGGCATTGAACTCGATCTGTGCCGGATTATCGGCATGAATACGGCACCAGTCATTGACCATCACCGCTAAATCGTACAGGAACGGCGCGTGACAGGCGTAATACAGATCAATAATGCCCGACAGATTATCGCCATCAAACAGGGCATTGTCACAGAATAGATCGGCATGAATCACACCATGCGGCAGATGCGCCCAGTCGGTATTCGATTGAAAAGCCAGCTCATGCTCAATCAGCTGCTGTTCGTCTTGCGGCAAAAAGTCCTTAATCTCTGTAAATGTTGCCTGCATCCAGTCTAAGCCACGGTCATTATCACGATGCTGATCAAAATCCGCACCCGCCTTATGAAAACGCGCCAGCTGTCTGCCCATAACACCGCACTGAGTCACTGAAGGGTCCTCTACGCCGCCGCCCTGCAGACGTTCAACCAGTGACGCCGGCTTGCCACACAGCTCTTTCAAGTAGCCATTTGAGATCGTCGACACCGGATGGGCCGTTGGGATCTGATGCTCTGCCATAAACGCCATAATATTCAGAAAATACGGCAGCTCTTCAAAGGTGTGGTGCTCAAAAATGGTTAATACAAATCGCTTAATTTCCCCATCCAGTTTGGTATTAACAAAATAGTTGGTGTTCTCAATACCTGCACTGATGCCTTCATAGGATTCTAAGGTGCCGACCTGATAATCTTTTAAAAATTCGACAAGCTGGGTTTCTTCAACGACTGTATAGACAGACATAGAGTAAAGTCTCTTTAATACGTTAATAATTCGGTAAAATAGTGCACTCAATAGATCAAACACTGAAAAGTTTTCAGGCTATCGGTGCGAACTGATCAATTCTGTGCAAATTTTACCATAACAGGCCGCTAAATGACTCAACCGAATACACAACTCATCACCAACCCGGATAGCCCTTTTATTTTGGTGGACGGCTCGTCATATCTTTTTCGCGCTTTTCACGCCATGCCGCCATTGACCAACTCCAAAGGTCAAGCCACTGGAGCGATTTTTGGGGTGATGAATATGTTGGGTAAACTTCTGGAACAGTATCAACCGGAAAAGATCGCCGTGGTGTTTGATGCCAAAGGTAAAACTTTCCGTAATGATATGTACAGTGAGTACAAAGCGCACCGCCCTCCTATGCCGGATGAGCTGCGCTCGCAGATTGAGCCGCTGCATGAAATTGTCAAAGCATTTGGCCTGCCTCTGCTGGTGGTTGAGGGCGTTGAGGCGGATGATGTGATTGGTACTCTGGCACAGGAGGCGACCGATGCGCAGCACGATACGCTGATCTCTACCGGCGATAAAGATATGGCGCAGCTGGTCAATGAGCATGTTACTCTGATCAACACCATGAACGACACCCTGTCCACACCGGAAAGCGTATTGGAGAAGTTTGGCGTACGTCCGGATCAGATCATTGATTATCTGGCGCTCATGGGCGACAGTGCCGATAATATTCCGGGGATTCCAAAGTGCGGCCCAAAGACCGCTGTTAAGTGGTTGCAGGCGCATGGCAATATTGATCGTCTGATTGATAACGCCTCCATGATCGGTGGAAAAATCGGCGAGAACTTAAGAAACAATTTAGATCAACTGGCTCTATCGCGTGAATTAACCACTATCAAACTGGATTGTGATCTGCCTGTTCACCTGAATGACATTCAACGCCAACCGGCGGATCTGGATCGTCTGCAACAGCTGTTTACTGAGTATGAGTTTAAAACCTGGTTAAATTTAGTGATGCAGGGTACGGCGCCCTTCTCTAAATCGAGCGGTGCCAAAGCGCACAGCCAGACTTTAAGCAAATCAGCTAAAACGGCTGCCGCTGACGACACCGCACAAAAAACAGAGCTGGCCCCTTCCAGCCCGTACGAGACCGTATTTACCCAGGCACAGTTTGATACCTGGATTGAGCGTTTGAAAAATGCCGAACTGTTTGCTATCGATACCGAAACCACCTCTTTAGATACCATGCTAGCGCAGGTGGTGGGAATCTGTCTGGCCGTAGAGGAAAATCAAACCCGTCAGGCCTGCTATATTCCACTGGCTCATGATTACGAAGGCGCGCCACAACAGCTTGAGCTGAATATGGTGTTAAATGCTTTAAAACCGATCTTGGAAGATCCAAATGTCGCTAAATGTGGTCAAAATCTTAAATATGACTGGCACGTATTGAAAAACCACAATATTGAACTGCAAGGTATTCAGTTTGACACCATGTTGGAATCCTATACCTATAACAGTGTCGCCACGCGCCACAATATGGACGACTTAGCCCTGAAATACCTGAACCACCGCACCATTCATTTTGAAGAGATCGCCGGTAAAGGTAAAAAACAGCTGACCTTCAATCAGATCGATATCGAGGTGGCGGCGCCCTATGCCGCTGAAGATGCCGATATCACTTTACAGCTACATCAAACACTTTGGCCACAATTAGAAGCAGAACCCACCCTGAACAAGGTATTTACTTCAATAGAGATGCCTCTTCTACCGGTATTGGCGCATATGGAACGTAATGGGGTATTGCTGGATACCGCTATGCTGGCCAAACAGAGTGAAGAACTCACCAATAAGCTGGCAGAACTTGAACAGAAGGCGCATCTGATTGCCGGAGAGGTCTTTAACCTCAACTCTTCCAAGCAGTTGCAGGTAATCCTGTTTGAGAACCTTGAGCTGCCTATTATCAAGAAAACACCTAAGGGTCAGCCCTCTACCGCCGAGCCGGTGCTGGTTGAGCTGGCTGAGCAAGGCCACGAAATGCCCACCCTGATCCTGGAGTACCGCAGTCTTGCCAAACTGAAGTCGACCTATACCGATGCGTTGCCAAAACAGATCAATCAGACTACCGGGCGAGTGCATACCTCTTACCAGCAGGCGGTCGCCTCGACCGGACGTCTGGCCTCAACCGAACCTAACCTGCAGAACATCCCGGTGCGCTCCGCCGAAGGTCGTCGTATTCGCCAAGCATTTGTCGCCGCACCCGGCCATAAACTGATTGCCGCCGACTACTCGCAGATTGAGTTACGCATTATGGCACACCTATCGGGCGATGCCGGACTGCTCAACGCCTTTGCCGAAGGCAAGGACATTCACCAGGCAACCGCAGCAGAGATCTTTGGGGTGCCAGTAGATGAAGTTACGACCGAACAGCGTCGCAGCGCCAAGGCGGTTAACTTTGGTCTGATTTACGGCATGTCCGCTTTTGGTTTGGCCAAACAGCTGAATGTCAGCCGTGCCTTGGCACAGGAGTACATTAACCTCTACTTTGCCCGTTATCCGGGGGTTTTGTCCTATATGGATACCACCAAAGAGAACGCCAAAGCCAACGGTTTTGTAGAGACTCTAATGGGACGCCGCCTCTACCTGCCGGACATCAACGCCCGTAATGGTCAGCTGCGCCAGTATGCCGAACGTACCGCCATCAATGCGCCGATGCAGGGCACCGCTGCAGACATTATTAAAACAGCGATGATCCGTATTGAAGCGTGGTTAAAAACCTGCCCTTACGATATTAAGATGATTATGCAGGTACACGATGAACTGGTATTTGAAGTGGCTGAACAGGATATGCAGGCGGTGAAACCGCACATTAAGCAGTTAATGGAGTCGGCACTGCAACTGGATGTACCACTGATTGTTGATATGGGTGAAGGCATCAACTGGGATGAAGCCCACTAAAACGAATTACACACTTGAATAATAGGAGACACGCCATGTTTAAGATGAAAAAACTGAACCAGACTCTAATCTCTGCAGTATTAATGGGGTTATCGTTTAACGCAGTGGCGGATAACAATATTGATACACTGAATTTTGATTCAAACTCGGACTTTAACAACTTTGCTGAGAGTGTCACCAGTGTTTATGGCCACAAGACACTGTTTCCGGCCGAACAGCTGGGCCTGCTCGGCTTTGATATTGGCGCTTCGATGAGTTTTGCCGACTCCAAATACAAACTGGACAGCCAGACTGAAAAAAATACCACGGTACCGGTCTATAGCCTGCATGCCAACAAAGGCCTGCCTGGCGGCTTCGATATCGCCTTTAATTACAATATGATCGGTGACAGCAGTAGCAGCAGCTGGAGCGGTGAATTGAAGTACGCTCTGATTGAAGGCGGCACAGCCAATCCGGCCATGGCAGTCAGTGGTCACTACGCTCAAGCATCGGGCATTGAAGCGTTGGACTTTACCAGCTACGGGGTTAATTTGGGTGTCTCCAAAGGTTTTGCCAACCTGACACCTTATGCGGGCATCGGTTATGTTATTGCCGATATTAATCCAACTGCAGACAATATCAATACGACGGTCACACTTAAAAACCGCAGTGTTGGCATGCTGACTTACAATGCCGGGATCAATATTAATTTAATGGTAGCGGATGTTTTAGTCGGTTATAACCAGATTGGCGATAATGCCACCTACAGCATTAAAGCGGGTTACCGTTTTTAATAAAAATGCATTAAATTTTGGCCTTGAAATCACCAGGCCTGCTTAAATAAAAAAACCGCTACTGTAATCAATAGCGGTTTTCTTATATCTAAAAGTAACGAACGGCTTTAAAACTGACGAATTCCGTTACTTTTTTTCTTTTTATTGGTCGATTTTTTCGCCTGCTTCTGCACAAACGTCTTCTCCTGCGCTGGACGTTCATACTCCATCCATTGATCCAGCTGCTTCCAAACCTGATTTAAGCCGGTTCTTTTCAGGGAGGAGAACAGCTGTGCTGTAGCATGTGGATACTCCTCTTTGAGCAGTTTTTGCAACTTTAACAGTTGAGATTGGGCCGGCCCTTTTTTCAATTTGTCCGCCTTGGTCAATAGAATGTGCACCGGCAGGCCGATATCGGCGGTCCAGTCGAGCATGGTCAGATCAATCTCGGTCGGCGGCATACGGCAGTCCATCAGCAAAACCAGTCCTTTCAAGCTCTGACGCTGCTCAATATACTCCGACAGACCGGCTTCCCACGCCTTTTTAATCTTAATATTCACTTTGGCAAAGCCATAACCCGGCAGATCCACCAAACGGCGCTGTTCGTCACACTCAAAAAAGTTAATCAGCTGAGTACGACCCGGGGTTTTACTGGTTCTGGCCAGAGTACGCTGCGAAGTAATCACATTCAGCGCACTCGATTTACCGGCATTGGAGCGCCCGGCAAAACAGACTTCATAACCTTCATCTTCCGGACACAGAGCCAGAGTCGGCACACTTTTCAGATAAGTCGCTTTTTGATAGAGAGGATGTTGCATATAAGATTCTTTAAGGCTTTATCAATGATGTGCATAAGTATATACTCTACAATCCATTTTTAAGTAATAAATTATCAGGCCTGTTGAATTGTATAAAAACTTAGTAAAATCACTTAGTTAGACACCTTAACACTGAAAAAAGACCCTATGAATCAAGCAGATATTTCAAAAAATAAGCCTTCCAAACCACAAAGCCGAAGTATCCTTTTCGACTTTTTAGGTTCAATGAATCTGGCCGTTACGCTATTAGTGATGCTGTCGATTGCCTCGGTCATTGGAACGGTTTTACAGCAAAACCAAAGCACACAAGACTATATTATTAAGTTTGGTCCATTCTGGAGCGACGTTTTTAATAGTCTGGGCCTGTTCCACGTCTACGGCGCCGCTTGGTTTGTACTGGTTCTGGTCTTTCTACTGGTCTCAACCAGTGTCTGTGTAACACGCAATACACCGGCTTTTCTAAAAGACATGAAACAGTTCAGTGAAAAGTTGTCACTGAATGCACTGAAACATCAGCCAAACAAACAGACCTTTAACAGTGAAGAGTCTTTACAGACCGAACAGGCACGTGCAGTAGCGCTACTGAAACACAAGGGGTATAAAACCAAAGTTCATCAACGTGATGACGGCAGTGTCACCGTTGCCGGTTTAAAAGGCAGCTGGAACCGTATGGGCTATTTCTTCACCCATATCTCTATTATTGTTATCTGTGTCGGAGCGCTGTTAGACAGTAACTTACTGCTGAAATACCGTGAGTTAACCGGTGACCTGATTCCTGAAACCCGCTCGGTTTCGGTTGATAAAATTCCACAAACCGCATGGATGGGACCTGAAAACCTCTCTTTCCGCGGAAGTGTCAATGTACCGGAAGGTCAGCAGACCGATATCCTGTTCCTACCGTATGACGACGGTTTTCTGGTGCAAAAACTACCGTTCAATATTGAAGTGAAAGACTTCCGTATCGAGTATTACGACACCGGTATGCCGAAAAACTACCAGTCAGATCTGGTATTAACTTCACCGGATTTGGATGAGCCTATCACCAAAACCATTGAGGTTAACCACCCGCTGTATTACAAGAACTACGCCATCTATCAGTCCTCATTTGGTGATGGTGGTTCGAAACTGAATCTGAAGGTTCACCCACTGCTATCACCGGTTGAGAACCCGCTTACCTTAGAGACTGCGGTGGAAAAGGTAGAACCGCTTAAAACGCCGATCGGCAAATTCAATCTTGAGCTGAATGACTTCCGTCTGTTCAATATGGTGCCGCTGTCGGATGAAGAGCAAGCAGCCACCGGCAAGAAATTCCATAACAATGGGCCGTCCATCATCTTTAAAGTTCGTAACGAACAGGGGAAAGCCTGGGAGTACGAAAACTACATGATGGCCAGTAAACAGGAGGACCGCTGGTTCTTTATGACCGGAGTGCGTACCATTGCCAGCGAACCGTTCCGCTACCTGTTTATTCCGGCGGATGCCAATAAAACCAATAAACGCTTCTTTAAGTTCCTGGCTCTGATCAATAACCCGGTTAAAGCTTCTGCGATTTTTAAACAGGTATTCCCGCAAACCGGTGAGATGTCGACTGACACCTACCAGCTGCAACTTAAACTAATGCAACAGCTGATGAGCCTGTACCGTGCCAAAGGCTTTGACGGTATCGCTGATTTTGTCAGCAAAAACGTGCCTAAACAGGAGCAGGAGAAAGTTTTAGACTACTACTACGGTCAAACTAGTTACGCTCTGCAAAGTCTGTATATTCACCTGCTGGAACAGGAAGGGGTTCAGCTGGATGCGGAACAGAATATTTCGCAATTCAATCAGATCTGGTTTGAAGACGCGTTGAATGCATTTAATGGTTTATCCAAGTACGGCCCGCCAATGTACTTTGAACTGGAATCGTTTAAACATATTCAAGCTACCGGCCTGCAGATCACCAAATCACCCGGTAAAGATGTGGTTTATTTTGGGAGCGCGATGCTTATAATCGGGGTATTCTTCATGTTTTATGTGCGCCAAAAGCGCATTTGGGTGAATATCCGCAGCAAGGAAACTCAGCAAACTGATACTGACAAAGCAGAAGCAGGTACTGAAATTACCATTGCGGGACGAGATCAAAAACCTCTTCCTGAAACCGAAACAGAATTTAAAGCGCTGGTGGATCTGATTCAGCAGCCAATTAAAAAATAGGTAACAAATAATGGAAACAAATACAGTCATTCCAGATTATGACCAAACAGATAAGAGAAGCTTCGGTGTGCGTGATATCGCCTGGGCGCTGTTTGTCATTATTGGTGGTTTTTTAGCCTGGAACGAATACGGCGCTAACATGGACGTTTACGAAGACGCCATTTTAGCCGGTACCGCCCTGAGTTTAATCTGGTTGGGCCGTTTTTGGCCAAGCTTCCAAATCGTTAGCGTTGCAACCGCTGTCTTAAGTGTCTTGGCAATTTGGACTTATGCTAACAACGGCAATGCGTTTGAAGCGAATGAGCAAGTCTTTCTATTGAAGTACTTAATCTCCAGCCAGTCGGCAATTATGTGGATGAATGCCCTTATTATTCTGGCAATGGTGACTTACTTTTTAGCCTTGTATCAAAAATCTGAGTTTACCGGCAAGGTCGCGTCATCCATGGTGTGGGCGGCAGCGGTATTTGGCTTTGTAGGTATGATGGTGCGCTGGCGTGAATCCTACCTGATCAGCTTCGACTATGGGCATATTCCAGTCAGCAGCCTGTATGAAGTGTTTATTCTATTTGTGGTGATGACCGCTCTGATCTATCTGTACTATGAGCAGAAATACAAGACTCGTACTTTAGGTGGCTTTGTAATGATGGTCATCAGTGCGGCCGTTGTGTTTATCCTTTGGTATATTTTTGATAAAGATGCACATGTCATTCAGCCATTAGTACCGGCACTGAAAAGCTGGTGGATGAAAATTCACGTTCCAGCCAACTTTGTCGGCTATGGAACTTTCTCCATCGCGGCGATGGTTGGTATAGCCTATCTGATTACAGCACGCGTCGCTGAGAAAAACCCGGACAGTGCTTTTGTTAAACGCATGCCATCACTGGAACTGATGGACGATGTCATGTACAAAAACATCGCCTTAGGTTTTGCCTTCTTTACCATTGCCACCGTACTGGGCGCCATGTGGGCCGCCGAAGCCTGGGGTGGTTACTGGTCATGGGATCCAAAAGAGACCTGGGCACTGATTGTCTGGTTGAACTACGCCGCTTGGTTACATATCCGCATGAGCAAAGGCTGGCGTGGTAAACCTATGGCCTGGTGGGCTCTAATTGGTCTATTAGTGACAACCTTTGCTTTCATTGGTGTAAATATGTTCCTATCCGGTCTGCACTCATACGGTGAACTGTAATTCGTTATTAGAGGTGATTATGTTACGTAGAACTTGGTTTAAAACACTGGCCGCGTCGGCACTGCTTAGCCTGTTTTCAACAGCGCCAGCTTCTGCTGAAGGTTTTGGTTTTGTTGAAGGAGTCGAATATAAAAAGGTCGCCCAGACGCAATCAATTGCTCCGCACACTAAAAAAGTGACCGAAGTATTCTACTACGGCTGCTCACACTGCTATCAGTTGGAACCGAGCCTGCATGAGTGGCTAAAAACCAAACCGGCGGATATTCACTTTGAACAGGTACCAGCGGTACTGAATAACCCTAACTGGATCTTTATGGGTAAAGTCTATTACACCGCCAAAGAGTTAGGGGTATTGGAACAGGCTCACCTGCCTTTCTTTACCGCGCTGCATCGCGATAAAAAACCGCTGTTCAGTGTTGAAGCGATTGCCAAGTTCTTTACCCAGTTTGGAGTGAAAGAGGCTGACTTTATCTCCACCTTCAAAAGCTTCAAGGTGGATCAGAAAGTTCGTCAGGCGATGCGCATCACCCAGTCTTTTGGCATTGACGGGGTACCGGCGATCATTGTCAATGGTAAATACATTACCGATGTACCAATGGCATCCAGTAAAGATCGTATGTGGGAAGTGGTGAATCACCTAAGTTCTAAATAGCTTTAAACCACTTCTATTAAAGGGGCTTTAGGCCCCTTTTCTATTTGTAGAACTTACAAATAACAATAATCGCAAAAAAAGCGCACGAATATTTTGACCAGGCCTGTTCATTTGGTTTTAATAACTTAAACATCGATTAAACCTTATGAAAAGTCTTAATCCCGCACAACTCTGATAAAAGTGAGCCACCCATGAAAGCAGCCAAACTGTTTGTTCAATGTCTTGAAAATGAAAATGTCGAGTATATTTTTGGTATTCCTGGTGAAGAGAACCTGGATATTATGGATGCTCTGCTGGATTCAGAGATCAAGTTCATTACCACACGACATGAACAGGGTGCCGCCTTTATGGCCGATGTCTACGGTCGTTTAACCGGTAAATCCGGAGTCTGTCTATCAACTCTGGGACCAGGGGCCACCAATCTAGTAACCGGAGTGGCCGATGCCAATATGGATAATGCCCCGCTGGTTGCCATTGCCGGCCAGGCGGCGACCACCCGCATGCACAAAGAGTCGCATCAGGTGGTGGATCTGGTGAGTATGTTTAAACCAATTACCAAATACGCCACTCAAGTGTTGGAGCCGGAGACTATTCCGGAGGTAGTGCGCAAAGCCTTTAAGTTAGCCGAAGCGGAAAAACCGGGCGCTACCTTTATCGACCTGCCGGAAAACATTACCGAGATGGATACCGATGAGCTGCCACTGCCAAGCAGTACCAACCGCTTAACCTTTGCCGACCGTAACCTAATTAAGCAAGCCGCCGAGTTGGTTTCACAAGCCAAACACCCGTTGCTGCTGATCGGTAACGGCGCGGTGCGCGCCAAGGCCAGCAAACACATTCAAGCCTTTGTTGAGCGCCATAAGATTCCGGTGGTTAACACCTTTATGGCTAAAGGGATTATCCCCTTCTATAACGATATGGCAATGGGCACCGCCGGTCTGCAAAAAGGCGACTATGAGAACGGCGGCTTTGCCAAAGCGGATCTGGTGATCTGTGTCGGATTTGATATGGTGGAGTACCACCCTCACCTGTGGAATCCGAACCGTCAGCACACCATTATTCATATCGATACCAAAAAGTCGGAAGTGGATAACCGTTATATTCCAGATATTGAGCTAATCGGTAATATCGGCCCCAATCTAAAGGCGTTAGGTGAAGCGATCGAACAGCCAATAGAGAACACTGAAATTGAGTTCCATCTGCGCCATGCTATGGTTGAGGAGATGAATCGTTGCCGTAAGAGCGACGCCTGGCCGATGTTGCCACAGAAGATCATCTGGGATCTGCGTACCGCCATGGATTCGAAGGATATCGCCATCAGTGATGTTGGTGCTCATAAAATGTGGATGGCGCGTATGTTCCGCTGTGATGAACCTAACACCTGCATTATCTCCAATGGTTTTGCCGGCATGGGGATCGCGGTGCCAGGTGCCATTGCCGCTAAACTGGCCTACCCAAACAAAGGTGTGGTCGCAGTGACCGGTGATGCCGGGTTTATGATGAACTCTCAAGAGATTGAGACCGCGCTGCGTGCACAGACACCGATTGTTATCCTGATCTGGAACGACAGCCAGTACGGTCTGATTGAGTGGAAACAGCAGCGTCGTTTTGGCCGTTCCGCCTATATTGACTTCAAAAACCCGGACTTTGTTGATTACGCCAAATCCTTTGGCGCTGAAGGTATTCGCATTGAATCTGCAGATCAGCTGCTGCCAACCCTGGAAAAAGCCTTAGAAACACCAACCGTAACGGTGATTGACTGCCCGGTTGATTATTCGCAGAATGATCGTCTAACTGAACTGATGGGAAGTGTACTGTCAGAGATTGAAGATTAATATCAGTATGGTAAAAATTACTCATTTTGATTAAACTGGAACTCTTTCTACCAGGCCAGCTTGGTTTTTTTACAGATACAAAGGTGCAGACATGATTTATATTCGACGTAATTCCGATAATGAGATTATTGAAATTGATTTTACCCCTGCTCCACATCTGGAAGAGATCGGCCTGTTTGATCCTCAGCTAAAAGAGTTTCTACAAAAATCGGAACACAGTGAAGAGTTGATCAAAACCGTTTTAGACAAGCTGGATATGGACATGGTGCGTATTATCGAAGATTTGATCGATCTGTTAATCGACAAAGATGTTATTCGTTTTACCGACCTACCGGCACCCGTTCAAAACAAACTGCTATTTAAGAAGAGCATTCGTAACTCTTTGAACGAAGAGACCAGTATTCTGAATAACGAAGAGGTGTTGAACTTTTAAGCCAGTTCGGTCACCACTTGATCTAACGTTTTTCTATTTGGGCTTGGATGGTTACAGTTATCCTTGATATGACCTAAATAGAGCACCCCTATCAGCTCGATCTCATCGGAATCAACACCTAAGTACTGATAGGTCCTTTTATCGCTTATAATCGGCCCTGTGCTCCACTGCACCCCTATTCCAAGCTGCCAGGCCATCAACTGAAAATTTTGAATGGCACAGGCACAAGCGGCATAATCCTCTTTTTGAGTCACAGCATTCTGGTTTAACTGCTGGCCAACCAAGACCACTTTTGGAATCGAATCAAACTTTTCTAACGCCTTATCATAGAACCCCTGATACAGACTTTGATCTGTTGCCGCCCTTTTCTGCGCACGGTTATCAGCGTATATATCTGCCAAAACCTGTTTGGACTCATCACCTACTATCCAAAATCGCCAGGGTTGAGTCAGTTTATGATTGGGTGCCCAACGAGCGGCCTCTAAACACTCATACAGCAGATTATCTGTAACCGGGTTGCGCAAAGCCTCGGCAAACTGGTAACAGGTGCGTCTACTCTGAATCAGAGACTTTAAAGAATTGCTTGTAAATTGGTCGGACATCGTTTTAATATAGACTCATTCAATTTGATCGTAACAGTAGATAAACAGGCATTTTTTCTGCCTCCGTCTATTATCCATTAATCACCCCTGCGATCTCAAGCCAATAACGGCGTGTATAACTTGTTAGATATTGTGGATAAGTTATTAAAAACTGACAATCTGGTTTTTTATCCACAAAACACACACACTTACCCACACCACTTATCGGATAGCTATTACACAGGCTATTAACAAGCTAATTATCTGATATCCTTTAATAAATGCTTTTTATCAACAGTATTCCTCTCACTAAAAAGAATAAGAAAAAGAATATAAATAAAAAACTATATACTTTATATATGAATAACACTCCTCCACAAATAGTAAAAAAACGATGACCTTAAATGAATTGAAATACATTATTGCTGTCGCTAAAGAGAAACACTTTCGTAAAGCATCTGAAACTTGTTTTGTTAGCCAACCTACTTTAAGTGTCGCCATAAAAAAATTGGAACAGGAGTTAGGCGTTACTCTATTTGAAAGACGTAAACAGGATGTATTGGTAACCCCTATCGGTAAAAAGATCATCTCAATTGCTGAAGAGATTTTAGAACGCAGTCAAAACATCAAACAATTGGCTTTAGAAGCACAAGGTCAACTTACATCGGAACTGCGTATTGGTGCCATCTATACAATCGCCCCCTACCTGTTTCCTCAGCTGATTCCCAGTTTCCAGAAACGCGCACCCAATGTACCGCTTATTATTGAAGAGAACTACACTCACGTCTTAGCAGAGAAATTGCAAAATGGTGAAATTGATATCGCTATCCTCTCTTTGCCTTTCAGTGAACCTAATATAGAGACCTTTACTCTGTATGAAGAGCCTTTTAAATTAGTGTTACCTCTGCAGCATCCTGTTTTGCAGAAGGATCAGACCATCTCATTAGACAATATTGAAGATGAAACCATTCTGTTATTAGGCGCTGGACACTGTTTTAGAGATCAGGTCGTAGAAGCTTTTCCAAATCTGATGCATCTTAACTATCAAAGTGACCGCTTACAGAAAACATTTGAGGGCAGTTCACTGGAAACGATTCGTTATATGGTGGCTTCAGGTGTCGGTATTTCAATATTTCCGTGTACATCGCTCTCAAATCATGATGAGAGCCTTTTTAGAATAAAAAGCTTACCTGACCCTGTTCCAACAAGAAAAGTCGCCTTAGCATGGCGTAAAAGCTTTCCACGTAAAGAAATTTTGGAACAGTTCAAGCAATCTATTCTTGATTTTGAAATTCCGTGTACAATTCGTAATTAATATACGAACGTATTAATAGAGATAACCAGAATATGAAAATCTTTAAATTAGCATTAATCAGCAGTGTTTTAACTCTGGTCACCATGAACAGTTATGCTGATCCGTTCATGGAAAATGAAACATCGGTTCCAGCTGAAACTATGAATGCACAGGACCCTTATGAGAGTTATAACCGAACCATCTACGATTTTAATATGGGATTTCATGATCTGATTGGCGAACCGGTTACTACCGCTTATTTAGACTATATGCCCTCTCCAGTACAGACTGGGGTTGAGAACTTTTTTGACAATTTAAGTACGCCACTTGATGCAGTAAACAGTTTTTTGCAGGGAAAAGGTGAACAGGGTTTTGAAAGTATTATGCGTTTTGCTCTAAACAGTACTTTTGGTTTAGGCGGATTATTGGATATTGCCACACCAGCAGGCCTGCAGAAAAAACAGGAAGATTTTGGACAGACTCTCTATGTATGGGGTGTCTGGGATGAAGCTTCCTTTGTGATGGTGCCGTTTATTGGCCCTTATACCACCCGAAGCTTATTTGGCCAGGTTGGTGACAGCACTATGGATCCGGTATATACCGCAACCGAATGGGATCTAAATAGAAATGTACTGTTTGTTGGAGAT